>NZ_MUNE01000883.1 GCF_002154605.1 Streptomyces milbemycinicus
CCGGCGGCGATGGCGTCCAGCAGGTCGTCGATCGCCCGCTGCAGTGCGTCCAGCGGGTCGGTCGAGACGTCGGTGGGCTGGGCCTGGGGGGTGAGCGGCGGCATCTGGGCCTGTCCCTGCCCGGCGGCCTGCCCCTGTCCGGCCTGCTCCTGATCGGCGGCCTGCGGCGGCACGGTGATCTGGCCCTGGTCCTGACCTTGGCCCTGGCCCTGGTCCTGGCCCTGGTTCTGGCCTTGCTTCTGGCCCTCGTTGGGGTCGTCCGACGGCATCAGGTCGCGGGCCTGCTCCCGGTCCTTGTCCCGTCCCTTGTCCTGGGCCTTGCTCTGGGCCTTCTCCTGGACGCGCGCAGCGGCCCGCGGAGTCATGGCCGCCTCGGCGGACTTGCGGGCGGCCTTCACCGCGCTGTCGATCGCCGCCGCGTGCTTGATCAGGTCGGCCTCGGAGAGCATCCCGTTGGGGGCCTCCTCCACCGCTTTGGCCAGGTCGGTCACCCGCTCGAGGAGGGTTCGCAGATCGTGCATGGCCTGGACCTGGGCGGGACTCATCCGGGTGTCGGCGAGTGCCGCTGGGGTGGGGGCCGGGGCCTTGGCGCCGGCCGAGCCTCCGGACCCGGCGGCTGCGGCCGCGGACAGACCTGCGGTGCCGAACAGAAGAGAGCCGGCCATGACGGAGGTGACGAGGACTTCGGCCTTGCGGGAGGCGCGGATCATGAGACCTTCCTTCGCTGTGGGTGACGTACGGGCGTACTCGACACCACGGTGCGAAGAGCGCAAACCGTACGCAACTCGACGATTACGTTCTGGAGTCGTCGAAAGTGGTCGTAAGTCGTCCACGTTCGGTCGTCGCCTCCCCCGCGACCTGGGGATTTGCTGTGGAGATCGACGGCCCTCGAAGCCGCCCGGCGATGCAGCCGTTAGGGTGCTTGTGCAGGTCCGACGAGATGGCGGTTGAGCGGAAATGAGCATCCCGGAGCAGCACGGTCCAGTACTGGCTCACGGCGGGTTTTCTGACGGTGCGTCTTCCGGGATTCCGGCGTTTCCGGCGTTTCCGGGCAATGAGCTGGAAGAGGTGCTGGTCGCCTCGGTCGATGTCCCCGGCGCCGGTGCCCGCATCGTCGAGACCCTGGCCCGCAGCCGGATCTGGGTGCCGCTGCCCAACGGGGGCGGCCCGGACAGCAACGGCCTGGACCTGCCCACCATGGAGATCGAAGGCGGCGCGTATGTGCCGGTGTTCAGCTCGGAACAGCAGTTCCTGCAGATCGTCGGCGCCCATATGGCGTTCACCGTCGCCCCGGCCGTCGAATTCGCCCGCGGTCTGCCGCCCCAGCTCGGTATCGCGGTGAACCCCGGCGGCCCCGTCGGCGTCCCGCTTCCGCCGCTGGCCGTGGCCGAGCTGTGCCGGGCCGGGCGCAGCGAGCTGGACGGTCCGGCCACCGGTGGCCGGGTGCGCCTCTTCGAACCGGACTGGCAGGACGAACCGGTCGACTTCCTGGCGGCCGCCGGGCTCGAGTTCGGCAAGGTGGCCGGGTTGCGGACCGCCCGGCGCGCCCTGGCCAGTGTCGAGGGGGAGCCGCCCGCGCTGTTCGTCGGCGTCGAACTGGACGTTCCGGGCCCGGAGAGCCAGGCCACCGCCGTGGAAGCGCTCGGCCGCGCGCTCGGCGCCGTACCGTTGCCGTGGACGGTCCAGCTCGTTCTGCTGGACATCGCGCAGGATCCGGTGGCGGACTGGATGCGGGAACGGGCGCGACCGTTCTACGACCGTGACCGCTGAGTCGCCCGGGAGCCCACTGTAAGGGCCCGTAAGCTGGTTGGATGACCGGTGTCGGGGCGCGGTCGCGCGCCCCTGACCAAGTGTGTGGACAGGCCGAGAGAGGGGCGGACCCAGGTGAGCGCGGGAGGCGGCCACGTCGAGCGGATGCTGCAGCAGGTCGCTCCCGGCCGGTACGACGCCTACGAGTCACTGCTGTACGCGCTCGCCGAAGGCCAGATCTGGATGCTGCTGTGGCACGGCACCCCCGGCTCGCCCGACGCGCAGTACGGGAACATGGACGTCGCCGGGCTCGGCTACGCCCCCTGTGTGACCTCCGCCCAGGAGCTCGCCGCCAGCGGCTGGAACCGCGCCCATGAGGTTGTGGGCGGGCGCCAGATCGCGTCCTCCCTCTTCCCCGACCGCTACGGCCTGTGGCTCAATCCGCATGCCCCCGGCGGCGGTGTCGGCATCCCCTGGCTCGATCTGCGCCGAATCGCCTGCGGCCTGGAGCTGCTGCCCGCCGGGCCGCTGCGGCTCAGCGAGCCCGCCATCGAAATCCCGCAGTTCTACGCCCTGTTGGGGCAGAACGCGCATCGTACGCCCGCGGTGCGGTCGCTGCGCCGCGCCTGGGTGCAGCCCGCGCTCGGCGCGCCGTATCTGGCGATCGGGCTCGACCTGTTCGACAGCGGCGCCGCCGGGGTGGAGGCGGCGCGGGCGATGATGAGCCAGTCGATCGGCGCGGTGCCCGACGGGCTGCCGGTCTCCACGGTCGCGATGTCCGACGAGTACGACCCGGTGGCCTTGTGGATGCGGGCCAACGCCCGCCCGTTCTTCAACCGTGACGCCTTCGGGGCGGCCCAGCCCGCCCCCTCGTACGGCTATCCGCCGCAGCAGGGCGGCCGGCAGTCCGGGCCCGCCCCGAGCACCTGGTAACACCTGTGTCATACGCCCGTCATCGGACCCGTTGACCGGACGGCCCGCACCGCTGAGCGGAGTTGCGGTCCGGATAACGGAACACCTCTCGCCACATCACGGTTAGGCATCCATTGCCCGGATGGACTGGCGGGTGATCACGAGCGCGATGAAGACTCCCGCAACGGGAAGTGTCCGTACCTGCGGGTAGTGCGCGCTTCCCCTTCACTAAACTTCCGCACCACGAGCACCACATTCACCTGCGTTTGTGAACCACGCCGCTACAGCGGCAGGTCGTGGGCCGGTCACCACCGGTCGAGAGGGGTCCCCACCACGATGACGGCACCAGTGCACGGCACGAGCACGGATGCGGAACCGGCCGCGCCCGTCGATGTCGCCGCGGATGTAGTCAAGGCCTCGGTCGAGGGCAGGTCGCTGCGCCAGATCGCCTGGATGCGCCTGAAGCGGGACAAGCTGGCGCTGGCCGGCGGGGCCGTGGTTCTCCTCCTGGTGCTGGTGGCCGTCTTCGCGCCGCTGATCGTGAGCCTGCTGGGGCACCCGCCCAACGAGTTCCACCAGGAGGAGATCGACCCGCTGTTCGGCACCCCGAAGGGCTCCTGGGGTGGCATCAGCTCCGACTTCCTCTTCGGCGTCGAACCGTCCAACGGCCGCGATGTTTTCAGCCGGATCGTCTACGGCGCGCGGATCTCGCTGCTGGTGGCCTTCCTCGCGGCGGTCGTCGCCGTGGTGCTGGGGACTGTCTTCGGCGTCATCGCGGGGTATTTCGGCGGCTGGGTTGACACCGTTATCAGCCGGGTGATGGACATGCTGCTGGCCTTCCCGCAGCTGCTGTTCATCATTTCCCTGGTCTCGGTGCTGCCGAACGATCTGCTGGGGCTGTCCGGCAGCGGGGTGCGCATCGCGATCCTGGTCTCCGTGATCGGCTTCTTCGGCTGGCCGTACGTCGGCCGCATCGTGCGCGGCCAGACGCTGTCGCTGCGCGAGAAGGAGTACGTCGAGGCGGCGCGCAGCCTGGGCGCCGGCCGGCGCTACATCCTCTTCCGGGAGCTGCTGCCCAACCTGGTCGCGCCCATCACCGTCTACGCCACGCTGATGATCCCCACCAACATTCTCACCGAGGCGGCGCTCAGCTTCCTGGGCGCGGGCGTGAAGCCGCCGACCGCGTCCTGGGGGCAGATGCTCTCCGATGCCGTCGGCACCTACAAGGACGACCCGATGTTCATGATCATTCCGGGTCTGGCGATCTTCATCACCGTGCTGGCGTTCAACCTCTTCGGCGACGGCGTCCGAGACGCCCTCGACCCGAAGGGAACGCGTTGATGGCGCCCCGCGCGACCGCGGCCCAGCCGCACCGAAACGAATCTGCCCCTGCCGCACCTGTCAGGCGGCGGTCACCCGATGGTTCTCCGGCGCCGTGCCAAGGACCGATATCCCGGAGGTTGCACGAAACAATGAAACCCCTACGTTCCTCGAGAAGTAGGCGGATCGCCGGTGCGGCGGTCGTCGTCGGGGCCCTGATGGCCACTGCGGCCTGCGGCGGCAACAAGGACGACGACAAGAGCGAGGGCGCCGGGTTCAACGCCGCGACGAAGGGCATCGCCAACGCGTCGACCAAAACGGGCGGCACGCTCAAGTTCATCAACAAGCAGGACTTCGACTCGCTCGACCCGCAGCGCCAGTACTACGGCTTCGCCTGGGACTTCTCGCGCTTCTACGCGCGCCAACTGGTCACCTATGCGCCCAAGCCGGGCAAGGCGAGCAACGAGCTGGTCCCCGACCTGGCCACGTCCAACGCCAAGATCACCGACGGCGGCAAGACGTACACCTACACCCTGCGTGACGGGATCACCTGGGAGGACGGCTCGCCGATCACCTCCCAGGACGTCAAATACGGCATCGAGCGCATCTGGGCCAAGGACCTCATCTCCGGCGGTCCGGCCTATCTGCGCCAGGTCCTGGACCCCGATGGCAAGTACAAGGGCCCGTACAAGGACAAGTCCAAGGACAAGCTGGGCCTGAAGGCGATCGAGACGCCGGACGCGAAGACCATCATCTTCCGGCTGCCCAAGCCCAACGGTGACTTCGAGCAGATGCTGGCGATGCCCACCGGTTCGCCCGTGAAGGCGTCCAAGGACAAGGGCGCCCAGTACACCAACCAGCCCTTCTCCTCCGGCCCGTACAAGGTCCAGTCGTACAAGCCGGGCAAGGGCGCGGTCCTGGTCCGCAACGACAAGTGGAAGAAGGCCTCCGACCCGATCCGTCCGGCCCTGCCGGACAAGGTCACGGTGACCCTCAACTCCAACCTCGACGCCGTCGACGAGCTGCTGATCAAGGGCGACTACGACGTCTTCCTCAGCGCCACCGGCATGGGCCAGGCCGGCCGCAGCGAGGCGCTCAAGCAGCACAAGGACAACGTCGACAACATCGAGACGAGCTTCGTCCGGTACGTCGACTTCGCCACCAAGGTCAAGCCGTTCGACAACGTCCACTGCCGCAAGGCGGTTTTCTACGCCACCGACTACACGTCGCTGCAGACCATCCGCGGTGGCCCGCAGGCCGCCGGTGACATCGCCACCACCATGCTCCCCAAGAGCATCGCGGGCTGGGACGAGTACGACCCGTACGGCGTCATCGAGCGCACCAGCAAGACGGGCAAGAAGTACAAGGAGGCCATGGCGGCGGCCAGGGCCAAGGCCAAGGACGAGCTGAAGCAGTGCGGTAAGCCGGACGGCTTCTCCGCCAACATCGTCGCCCGTAACGACCAGCCGAACGAGGTCAAGGCCGCCGAGGCGCTGCAGGCGGCGCTGGGCGAGGTCGGCATCAAGCTCCAGGTCGAGAACATCGACGGTGCCTCCTCGGCGAGCATCACCGGCTCCCCCTCGGTGATGAAGAAGCGCAACCTGGGTCTGTCCATGACCGGCTGGGGCCCCGACTTCCCGACCGGCCAGGGCTTCGAGCAGCCGCTGATCGACGGCCGCTTCATCCAGCAGACCGGTAACTACAACGTCTCCGAGACCAACGACCCGACGATCAACGGGCTCTTCGACAAGGCGCTCAAGGAGACCGACCCCGCCAAGGCCGGTGAGTCCTACAAGGAGATCAACCACAAGATCGTCGACCTGGCCGTGCAGATGCCCTTCCTCTACGAGAAGAACATCACCTGGCGCAGCTCCCGGCTGACGAACGCCTTCTCTTCGGCGGCCTACAACGGCCGTTACGACTACTCCCAGCTCGGCGTCGTCAAGTGATGGTTCGCCAAGCGACCGTCACACCCCACCATCGCCGAACCGTATAGGCCCGAAGGGCAGGTGATGGCCGCGGGTGGTGGTCCGGGAGTCCCCTGATCGGGGGCTCCCGGGCCACCGCCGGGCCGCGCACAGTGCTTGCATATGTCATCCGGCGCTTGTTCGCCGTCATCATGATGCTGTTGGTCGTCACACTCACGACCTTCGCCATCTTCTTCATGATCCCGAAGTGGGCCGGTTCCGATCCCGCGCTCCTCTTCGTCGGCAAACAGTCCGACCCGGAGGCCATCGAGGGCATCAGACAGAAGCTGAGCCTCGACGATCCGCTGCTGGTGCAGTTCTGGCACTTCATCGAGGGTCTGTTTGCCGGTCGTGACTATGCCAACGGCAATGATGTCACCCACTGCCCCGCGCCCTGCTTCGGCTACTCCTTCCGCACCGAGCAGGCGGTGTGGCCGCAGCTGACCGATGCCATGCCGGTCACCCTCTCGCTCGCCGCGGGCGCCTGTGTGCTGTGGCTGGTCGGCGGCGTCACCGCCGGCGTCGTCTCCGCGCTGCGCCGGGGCACCCTGTGGGACCGCGCGGCGATGGGCGTCGCCCTCGCCGGTGTCTCGCTCCCCATCTACTTCACCGGTCTGCTCTCCCTGGCCATCTTCAGCTACCAACTGAACTGGGTCGACGTGGACTACCAGGGGATCACCGACGATCCGGCCATGTGGTTCCAGAGCCTGATCCTTCCCTGGATCACCCTCGCGTTCCTCTACGCCGCGACCTACGCCCGGCTCACCCGCGCCACCATGCTGGAGATCATGGGCGAGGACTACATCCGCACGGCCCGCGCCAAGGGTCTGCGGGAGCGGGTCGTCATCGGACGGCACGCCATGCGCTCCACCTGGACGCCGATCCTCACCCTGCTCGGCCTGGACCTCGGCGCCCTGCTGGGCGGCGCGGTGCTGACCGAATCCACCTACAACCTGCCGGGCCTCGGCCGGCTCGCGGTGACCGCGATCAGCAACAAGGACCTGCCGGTCATCCTCGGCGTCACCTTGATGGCGGCCCTGTTCATCGTGGTGGCCAACCTCATCGTGGACCTCCTGTACGCCGTCGTCGACCCGCGAGTGAGGCTCGGATGACCGATATCGAAAAGTCCGGGACCGCCAAGCCCGCCAAGCTCGACAAGCCCGAGACGACCGGCGATCTGCCGGCCACCGGCACCGCGCTCGGGGAGGTGGCCGCGGCCGGCTCCCCGGCCCCCACCGCCTTCCTCGAGGTGCGCGACCTCAAGGTCCACTTCCCGACGGACGACGGCCTGGTCAAGTCGGTGGACGGGCTCAGCTTCCGGCTGGAGAAGGGCAAGACGCTCGGCATCGTCGGCGAGTCCGGCTCCGGCAAGTCCGTCACCTCGCTGGGCATCATGGGCCTGCACACCGCCGGACAGTACGGCCGGCGCAAGGCGCAGATCTCCGGTGAGATCTGGCTGAACGGGCAGGAGCTGCTGGGCGCCGACCCGGACGAGGTGCGCAAGCTGCGCGGCCGTGAGATCGCGATGATCTTCCAGGATCCGCTGTCCGCACTGCACCCCTACTACACCATCGGCCGCCAGATCAGCGAGGCGTACCGGGTCCACCACGACGTCACCAAGGACGTGGCCCGCAAGCGCGCCGTCGAGATGCTGGACCGCGTCGGCATCCCGCAGCCGGACAAGCGGGTGGACAGCTATCCGCACGAGTTCTCCGGCGGTATGCGGCAGCGCGCGATGATCGCGATGTCGCTGGTCAACAACCCCGAGCTGCTGATCGCCGACGAGCCGACCACCGCCCTGGACGTCACCGTGCAGGCGCAGATCCTCGACCTCATCCGGGATCTGCAGAAGGAGTTCGGCTCCGCGGTCATCATCATCACCCACGACCTGGGCGTCGTCGCCGAGCTCGCCGACGACCTCCTGGTGATGTACGGCGGGCGCTGCGTCGAGCGCGGTCCGGCCGAGAAGGTCTTCTACGAGCCCCAGCACCCCTACACCTGGGGCCTGCTCGGCTCGATGCCGCGTATCGACCGCGACCAGACCGAGCGCCTCATCCCGGTCAAGGGCTCCCCGCCCAGCCTGATCAATATTCCGTCCGGCTGTGCCTTCCACCCGCGCTGCCCGTACGCCGATGTGCCCAAGGACAACATCACGCGCACGGAGCGGCCGGAGCTGCGTGAGGCCGGGAGCGGCAACCACTTCTCCGCGTGCCATATGACGCAGGAGGAGCGCACGCGGATCTGGACCGAAGAGATTGCGCCGAAGCTGTGACGGACACGAAGGATCCGAAGATGACGGTCCCGGAGCAGGCGACCACCACCCCCGAACCCCTGCTCAAGGTGTCCGGCCTGGTCAAGCACTTCCCCATCAAGAAGGGGCTGCTGCAGCGGCAGGCCGGCGCGGTGCAGGCGGTGGACGGCCTGGACTTCGACGTACGGCCGGGGGAGACCCTGGGCGTGGTGGGCGAGTCGGGCTGCGGCAAGTCCACCATGGGACGGCTGATCACCCGGCTGCTGGAACCCACCCGCGGGAAGATCGAGTTCGAGGGCAAGGACATCACACACCTCGGCACCGCCGGGATGCGGCCGATGCGCCGCGATGTGCAGATGATCTTCCAGGACCCGTACTCCTCGCTGAACCCCCGGCACACGATCGGCACCATCGTCAGTGCGCCCTTCCGGCTCCAGGGGGTCAAGCCGGAGGGCGGCATCAAGGCCGAGGTGCAGCGGCTGCTGTCGGTGGTCGGCCTCAACCCCGAGCACTACAACCGCTATCCGCACGAGTTCTCCGGCGGCCAGCGCCAGCGCATCGGCATCGCCCGGGCGCTCGCGCTCAGGCCCAAGCTGGTCGTCGCGGACGAGCCGGTCTCGGCGCTGGACGTATCGATCCAGGCCCAGGTGGTCAACCTGCTGGACGACCTCCAGGACGAGCTCGGCCTCACGTATGTGATCATCGCGCACGACCTGTCGGTCATCCGGCATGTCTCGGACCGGATCGCGGTGATGTACCTCGGCAAGATCGTCGAGCTGGCGGACCGCAAGGACCTGTACGAGCGGCCGATGCACCCGTACACCAAGGCGCTGCTCTCGGCGGTGCCGGTGCCGGACCCCAAGCGGCGCGGCAAGCGTGAGCGGATCCTGCTCCAGGGCGATGTGCCCTCGCCGATCTCGCCGCCGTCCGGCTGCCGCTTCCACACCCGGTGCTGGAAGGCGACCGAGGTGTGCAAGCAGCAGGAGCCGCCGCTGATCGCCCTGGCGACCGGGCACCAGGTGGCCTGCCACCACCCGGAGAACGCTTCCGACCAGGCGCCGGCGGAGAAGGCCGGGCCCGAGGCGGCGGCGAAGGTGCAGAAGAAGGCGGAGTAGCGGGCTGGACGGGCCCGGGAAGAGAGCAGCCAGGGGAGCGGCCCGAGGGCGAGAACACCGGATGAGTAAAAATGTCGGGTGTTCATCGATCTGTTCAGCCCGTCCGTCCAGCACTCGCTCGACCTCGTCGGAATCTTCGTCTTCGCGATATCCGGCGCGCTGCTCGCCGTGCGCAAGAACTTCGACGTCTTCGGCATGGCGGTGCTCGCCGAGGTCACCGCGCTGGGTGGCGGGGTGTTCCGCGACCTGGTCATCGGCGCCGTGCCGCCGGCCGCCTTCACCGATCTCGGCTACTTCCTCACCCCGCTCATCGCCACCGTCATCGTCTTCTTCCTCCACCCCGAGGTGGAGCGGATCACGGCGGCGGTGGGCGTCTTCGACGCGGCCGGGCTCGGGCTGTTCTGCGTCACCGGCACCATGAAGGCGTACGACCACGGGCTCGGCCTCACCTTCTGCGCCGTCCTCGGCATGACCACGGCGATCGGCGGCGGTGTGCTGCGCGACCTGCTCGCCCACGACGTGCCCTCGGTGCTGCGCTGGGACCGCGGTCTGTACGCGGTCCCAGCCATCGTGGGCGCGACGATCGCGGCGCTCCTCATCCAATTCGACGCGCTGAACGGGGGCACCAGCGCCCTCGCGGCCACCGTGGCGTTCCTGATCCGGCTGATGGCGATGCGGTTCGGGTGGCGCGCCCCGCGCGCCTGGAACCGGCGCAGCACGGCGGCCGAGGAGGTCTGACCGAGCGGGGTCTGACCGAGCGGGCTGTCAGGGCGCGGCAGGAGTCCCCTCAGCGGCGGCTCAGGGCGCGGTCAGCCCCGGCAGCGTTCACCGTGGTTGTATGGCGACTATCGGGGCCGCTGCCGTCTGGGCGGGGGCACCTCCCAGCGGTGGCTGGGGGATAACCGAGCCCCGAAAAAAAGGGGAGATGCGCGGTGAAGGACACCCTGAGCTCGACCGAGGGCGGCCGCTCCGCCCTGCGTCTGGAGCGGCGGATCGGCCATCCGCCGGAGGAGGTCTGGCGGGCCCTGACCGAGCCCGCCCTGATGGCCCACTGGTTCCCCGCCGAGGTCCGGCTGGAGCCGCGGGTCGGCGGGCGGATCGACTTCGTCTTCCCCGGGCATGACGTACCGGACACGCACGGGGCCGTCACGGAGCTCGACCCGCCGCGCGTCTTCGCCTTCACCTGGGGCGACGACCTGCTCCGCTGGGAGCTGCGCCCCGAGGCCGACGGCAGCGCGCTGACCCTCACCCACACCTTCCGCGACCGCTTCGGCGCGGCCAGCTTCGCCTCCGGCTGGCACACCTGCGTCTCGGCGCTGGCCACCCTGCTGAACGGCGAGAAGAACGGGATCGCGGCGGACACGGCCGAGCTGCACGAGCGCTATGTCGAGGCGTTCGGACTGGCCGAGGGGGTCGTCGAGACCACCGAGGACGGCTGGCGGCTGCGGTTCGAGCGGCAGCTGGTCCGTCCGGCCGAGACGGTGTGGCAGGCGCTGACCGGACCGGCCGGCGCCGAGGAGCCCGTGGTGGGCGGCGCGGTGCCGATCGGATTCCGTACGGACGCGGTCCCGCCCGGCCCGGTCGCGGACGTGACCGCGCCCCGCGAGCTCGCCTACGACTGGCTCCTCGGCGGCCGCCCGGTCGGCCGGGTCCGGTGGCAGCTGACCGTCGGCACGGGCCACGGCGCCCGCCTCATCCTCACCCAGACCGGCCCGGCCGAGGCCGCCGAGGAGCGGGACGCGGCGCTCGCGGAGTGGCGTAAGCACATCGCACTGCTGGCCACGAAGCTGCTGCACATGCGGGGCTGAGCCCCCCGACGCGGCGCCGCGCCCACGATGAGGCGCCGCTCCGTGACGCGGCGCCGCGTCCGCGAGACGTGCCTACAACCTCCGCCGCCGCCGCGACGTGCCTACTCGCCGAGAAAGCCCAGCAGCGCGGCCGTGAGCTCGGCCGGGGCGTCCTCCTGGACGAGATGGCCCGCGCCCTCGAACAGCCGCAGCCGCGCACCGGGGATCAGGGCCGCCAGCTCCCGCCCCCGCTCCGGCGGAATCCAGCTGTCCGCGGCGCCCCAGCAGACCAGGACGGGCAGGTCGAGCTCGCCGTAGCGGCCCTGGATCTCGTCGGTGAAGCGCTGGTCGTTCTGCGCCATCTGCCGGTAGAGCGCGGCCTGCCCCTCCCCGTCGCACCACGGTTCGACGAGCCGGTCCAGGACCGCCGGGTGCAGCCCGGGACCGCTGGCCGAGGCGACGTACTCCCGCACCAGAGCCCGGTGCAGCCCGGGCGGCAGCCGCTCGAAGACCTCGGCGTGCTCGCCGAGCAGCCGGTAGGTGGGCGAGCCCCAGGGGGCCAGGGCCACCGGGTCGACGAGGGCCAGTCGGCGGTAGTGCGCGCCGTGCAGCAGATGGGCGCGCAGGGCGACGCAGCCGCCAAAGTCATGGGCGACGACGGACGGCGCCCGCTCGCCCCCGGCCAGCCCCCAGTGGTCCAGCAGCTCGGTGAAGACCCGGGCCTGGGCGGCCAGGGAGACGTCCTGGCCCGGGTGCTTCTCCGAGGCGCCGTAGCCGGGCATGTCCCAGACGAAGACCCGGTGGCGGTCGGCGAGCGCGCGGGCGACGGACCGCCAGACGTACGAGGAGAAGGGCGTGCCGTGGAGGAGGACGACCGGCGGGCGGTCCGGGGCACCGAGCGCGGCCCAGCGGACCTCGCCGGAGGAGCTGCGGTGGGTACGGTCCAGCGTCCAGTCTGTCCAGTCGGCTGTCATGAGCAAAAAGCTAATTGGTCATGACAGCCCTGTCGAGGCTGTTGCGTCAGCTGTTCTGCGGGGCGTCGGCGTCGGTGTCGGCGTCGGTGTCGGTGTCGGCGCCGGGCAGCAGCCCGCGCTCGCCGAAGACCTTCTTGGCGACGAAGGTGGCGTTGAGCGACTTGGGGATGCCGCAGTAGACGGCCGCGTGCAGCAGCGCCTCGGTGATCTCGGTCGGGGTGAGCCCCACGTTCAGCGCGGCGTTGATGTGCACCTCGAGCTGCGGCTCGCAGCCGCCGAGGGCGGTGAGTATGCCGAGGGTGACCAGCTGCCGGTCCCGGGGGGCCAGCTCGGGGCGGGCGTACATGTCGCCGAAGGCCCAGGCGGCGACCTGGTGGCCGAGCTCGGGGGAGATATCGGCCAGCGAGTCGACCACTCGCTCGCCCGCCTCGCCGTCGATCCGGCTCAGCACCTCCATGCCGTACTCGAACCGCTCCTGCTTGATCGTGTCGTTCGCGTTGCTCATGTCCTGAACGCTAGGAGTTGGAGCGCACTCTAAGGCAAGTGGCCAAGCAGAGGGGTGGGCAGGGGGCGGGCAGGGACCGGGTACGGGGCTCCTCCGTGCGCCCGGTACGCGCCCCCGCTCCGGCTCGTAGAATCGAGCCCACCATGGTTTACCTCGACCACGCCGCCACCACCCCGATGCTTCCGGA
>NZ_MUNE01000884.1 GCF_002154605.1 Streptomyces milbemycinicus
ACGGCGCGCCCGGCGGCCGGCGGCGCCTCGGGAGGCGGGCGCTGCTGATCGGCGGGGTCGCCGCCGGTCTTGCCGGGGTCGGCTATGCGGCGCGGGACGAGCTGGAGCGGCTGTGGTGGCGGCTGCCCGGTGTGGACCAGCCGCGGGAGAAAGGCGCGGTCGACTACCCGGGGGCGCTGTGGGTCCCGGCCTCGCAGCTGAACTGGCGGCGGGCGGACCGGCCGTACGACTACACCGTCGACCGAGTGGTGATCCATGTCGTCCAGGGGAACTTCTACGACGCGCTGGAGGCGTTCCGGGACCCGAGCCACGGCGCCGCGGCGCACTATGTGGTGCGCCGCGACGGACGTATCGCGCAGACGGTCCGCGAGTTGGACGTCGCCTTCCACGCCGGAAACCGCCCGTACAACGAGCGCAGCGTCGGTATCGAACACGAGGGGTTCGTGGACCGGGCGAGCTCCTTCACGGACCCGATGTACCGGGCCTCGGCGCGGCTGACGGCCAGGATCTGCCGGAGGTACGGATTTCCGGCGGACCGCGAGCACATCGTCAGCCACTCCGAGGTGCCGGGCACCGACCACACCGACCCCGGGCTGCACTGGGACTGGGCCCGCTATCTGCGGCTGGTGCGCGCGGCCCTGGCGGACCGGTGAGCTTCGGCTTTGCAGGCGGAAGACGGCAGGCGGCAGGCGGCAGGCGGCAGGCGGAATTTACGGGAGCCAGATGTCCCCGTTGTGCATGAAATCTAGCTCGCGCGGCGTCGTCACCGGCCAGCCGTTTGCGCGATTTTCAGGCGGGCCGGAAAGATATCCCGATCCCTCCTGGGGTGTTTTTTGCCACGGCGAATTCCGTCATTGGCCGAGCTTTTGGTCGAGCTTTTGGTCGTGCCCTTTTGCCGTGCGGCTGATCTTTCCCTAGCTCAGCCCCGCGCCGCGCGCCCGCTCCACCACCGGGCCGATCGCGTCCGCCACCGCCTCCACATCCGCCTTGGTGGACGTATGGCCGAGCGAGAAGCGCAGCGTGCCGCGCGCCAGGTCGGGGTCCGTGCCGGTGGCCAGGACGACATGGCTGGGCTGGGCGACGCCCGCGGTGCAGGCCGAACCGGTCGAGCACTCGATGCCCCGCGCGTCCAGCAGCAGGAGCAGCGAATCGCCCTCGCAGCCGGGGAAGGAGAAGTGCGCGTTGGCGGGGAGGCGGCCGGCCGGGTCCGGGTCGCCGCCCAGGACCGCGTCGGGGACGGCCGCCCGGACGGCGCCGATCAGCGCGTCGCGCAGCGCGCCGATCTCGCGCGCGAACTCCTCGCGGTGGGCGGCGGCGTGGGCGGCCGCGACCGCGAAGGCCGCGATGGCCGGGGTGTCGAGCGTGCCGGAGCGCACCTGGCGCTCCTGGCCGCCGCCGTGCAGCAGCGGCGCCGGGGTCCACTCGCGGCCGAGGAGCAGCGCGCCGATCCCGTACGGCCCGCCTATCTTGTGGCCGCTGACCGTCATCGCGGCCAGGCCCGAGGCGGCGAAGTCGAGGTCGAGCTGGCCGAAGGCCTGGACCGCGTCGGCATGCAGCGGAATTCCGAACTCCGCCGTCACGGCGGCGAGTTCGGGCACCGGCATGATGGTGCCGATCTCGTTGTTGGCCCACATCACGGTCGCGAGGGCGACATCGGAGGGGTCGCGGGCGATCGCCTCGCGCAGCGCGTCGGGGTGCACCCGCCCGTACGCGTCCACGGGCAGCCACTCGACCCGCGCGCCCTCGTGCTCGGCGAGCCAGTCGACGGCGTCGAGGACGGCGTGGTGCTCCACGGGGCTGGCGAGCACACGGGTGCGGGCGGGGTCGGCGTCTCTGCGGGACCAGTAGAGTCCCTTCACCGCGAGGTTGTCGGCTTCGGTCCCGCCCGAGGTGAAGACGACTTCGCTCGGGCGCGCACCCAGCGAGGCCGCGAGCGATTCGCGGGACTCCTCGACGGT
>NZ_MUNE01000885.1 GCF_002154605.1 Streptomyces milbemycinicus
TCTCCACGCCACGGCCCGTCTCCACGCCACGGCCCGTCTCCAGGCCGGGGGCGGCCGTCGCGGCGGAGTCCGCGGTCCGGGCACGCGGCTCCTGGGCCAAGTCGTCGGCCGTTGAGCCGGGCAACGCCCCCGCCGACGGTCCGAGCGCCGGGGTGGCCGCCGGTCCGGTCGGGGTCCCCGGCGGGTTCGCCACCGTACGGGCGTGGCCGCCGGAGCCGTCCTCCGCGCCCGGGCGCGGCAGCCCCAGGCGCCCGCCGCGCCGGTGCGAGAGCGTCCGGGGCGACTCCAGGTCGGCTGCGGACGTCCCGGAGGCGGAGGCGGAGGCCCCGGCGAGGGCCGGGCGGGACTGCCCCGGAAGGGTGTTGGAGTTGGCCTCGGCCACCGAGCCCGGGAAGGACGGCAGCGAGGTGCCGCCGTACGAGGACCCCGCGGGCGCGGCGGGCGGCAGCCCGGTGCCGGGCGGACCGGCGGGCAGGATCTTCGTCGGGAGGACCACCACGGCCGCGACCCCGCCCGGCTTCTGCTCACGCAGCTGCACCCGTACGCCGTGCCGCGCGGCCAGCCGGGTCACCACGTACAGCCCGAGCCCCAGCGGGTCCTCGGGCTGCGGGCCCTGGCAGTACTCGGGCACCGGGTCGGACAGCCGGCTGTTGAGCTCGACGAAGCGCTCGGGCGTCATGCCGATGCCCTCGTCCTGGACGGAGAGCATGACCTCGCCGCTCTCCAGCAGCCAGCCGGAGATCTGAACCATGGTGTCCGGCGGCGAGAACGTCGTCGCGTTCTCCAGCAGCTCGGCGATCAGGTGGCTGATGCTGTCCGCCGCGTACCCGGCGACCTGGGCGTGCTGCGGCAGGGCCTGGATCTGCACCCGGTCGTACCGCTCGACCTCGCTGATCGAGGCGCGCAGCACATCCAGCAGCTGCACCGGCCCAGGATGCGCGGCCTTGTTCTCGGAGCCCGCGATGACCAGCAGGTTCTCGCCGTAGCGGCGCATTCCGGTGGCCAGGTGGTCGAGCTGGAAGAGGGTCTGGAGGCGGTCCGGGTCCTGCTCGCGCTCCTCCATCTCCTCGATGATGGTCAGCTGGCGCTCGATCAGGCCGAGGGTGCGCAGCGCCAGGCTGACGAAGCTGCCGTGGACGCGGGCGCGCAGACCGTCGAGGCGGGTGGAGACCTCGTCCCGCTCGCGGCGCAGCTCGGACCGCTCGTCGGCGAGCCGCCGCCGCTCGTCGACCAGGCGGGCCCGGTCGGCCTCCAGCTTCACGGCGCGCTCATGCTCACGCACCGCGGCCTGGTGCATCTGGTTGACGGCCCGTACGGCGTCCGCGAACTCGTCGTTGCGGCCCTTGAAGGCGATCGGCTCCTCGGCCACCGGGTCGGCGGCCACCCGCCGAGCGCCGAGCCGCAGCGCGGCCAGCGGCCGGGTCAGCGAGCGGGCGGCCTGGATGCTCATGCCGATGGCCAGCAGCAGGCACGCGCCGAGAATGCCGATGCCCACCTCGAGGTCGGTGACCTCGTCGTCGCGCAGCTTCTCCAGATGCTCGATCTCGGCGGTGGCCAGCGAGGACTCGACGCCGCGCATCCGGTCGATACGGGCGGACAGGCTGGACTCGACACGCTCGTCGTTGAGGAACAGATCGGTGTCGGAGAGCTGGGGCTGATCGGTGAGGCGGGCGATATAGCGCTCGGCGGCGGTGACCTCGGTGCCGTTGACGGTGCGGGCGTAGCGGTCGCGGGCGGAGGCCGGGGCGAGCTGGTTGAAGTCGGAGAGCGCGGACTGCTCGCGTACGTTGGTCCGCTGGGCCGCCGAGGTGAGCTTGGGCTGGCCGCCGCCCGCGGCGAGCGCGCCGAGCAGCAGCCCGCGGGTGGCGGATGCCTCTTCCGTGGCGCGGCCGAGGGGGGCCAGCGCGGCCGCGGAGCCGTCGTCGGCGCCGTCCCGGAGCTTGCGGGCCAGGGTGTCGGCGAGGCCGCCGAGGGCCTGGATGGTCTCGGTGTAGCTCTCGTACACATCGAGCGCCGAGCCGCTTCCGGTCAGCGCCTGCTGCCGGACCTTGGGCAGCGCGTCCAGCAGCCGCCGCACCTCGGCCGGGGTGCCCGGACCCACCTCCTTGACCTGCCGGTCCACCCGGGCCCGCTGGCTCTCGGAGACTCCGGCGCCGGAGGCGGAGTTACGGCCGGCCGCGACGTACTCGATCATGGCGTCGCGCTCATCGGCGAGTGCGTGGGCGAGGGTCACCGCACTGCGGTTGGTCTCGGCGAGGTCGACGAGCTCCTGGGCGTCGGTGGTGTCGTCCAGCGCGCTGAGGACGGCCGGGGCCCCGGCCCCGAGGACGGCCAGCGAGACGACGGCGACGGACACGGCCAGCCGATTACGGACCCGTGCGGTGCTGCGCTGCGGTGACGCCTCCTGCTGGGGTGGCTCGCCGCCCTGCTCATGGTTGCTGCCCCGAAGCCGCTTCTTCCGCACCGGTGCTCACAATCTCTTCTCGCCCGACCCACTGTGGTTCAGAGGTGACGACGGTTCAACAATTGTGTGTTTCCCCACCTCTGGTAGGGGTTCCGACCCTTTCAGGACGACTTCGGGACGGGCATGCATCACCCACCCCACCGCCCGAACGAGTGAACCGCATTGCGTAGTTGACCACCAAACTTCGGTCGCGGGCCATACCCTCCTTCAACCTTTCACGGGTTGGAAATCACCCGACCCCCTGGGATGATGCTCCCTCACAGATTCCCGCAACCGTCAATTCCTGCCAAACCTGGACAAGCGGGGCGAGCCGGGGGTGACGGACCCCGATCCGGCAGACTGGCCGGATGCGCATCGAACTCGCCACCGCGCCCGGTGATCCCCGCGTCCCCAACGAGGACTACGCGTCAGTAGCGTTGCCCGCGTCAGGTCAGGGCGGGGTGCTGGCGGTACTGGACGGGGTGACGCCGCCCGAGGAGGACTACGGCTGCGTCCACGGCGTGCCCTGGTTCACCGCCCGGCTGGGCGGGGCGCTGCTCGAACTGTCCGGATCGCGGCGGGATATACCGCTGGCGGACTGCCTCTCCCGCGCGATCGAACGGACGGCCGAGGCACACGGCTCAGAATGTGACCTTTCTCACGTTAGAACACCTCAGGCGACAGTAGTCGCGGTGCGGTGGGACGCGGAGCGGGTCGAGCATCTGGTGCTCTCCGACTCCGCGTTGCTGATCGAGCGTACGGACGGCACGGTCACGCCCGTACTCGACGACCGTATCGACCAGCTGATCGCCGCGGGACGCCGGCCCCTGGCCCCGCTGCGCAACATCGAGGGCGGCTTCTTCACCGCCGCCGCCGACCCGGCGGTCGCACGGCGGGCCGTGACCGGCACCTCCCCGCGCGCGGGGATACGGGCAGTGGCGGCGCTCACCGACGGGGCGGCGCGGTGGGTGGAGGTGTTCCACGAGGGCGACTGGGCCGAGTGCTTCGCGCTGCTGCGGAAGGAGGGCCCGCAGTCGCTGATCGACCGGGTGCGGGCGGCGGAGGACGCCGACCTGGAGCGCATCGCGTTCCGGCGGGGCAAGACGCATGACGACGCGGCGGTCGTCTTCGCCGAGCTCTAGGAGTTCCAGCAGAGTTTCCCGGAGTTCCCCGGGCCCGCGCGGCCGCCGGACACCCCAGCCGCCCTCAGGCCCGCCCCC
>NZ_MUNE01000886.1 GCF_002154605.1 Streptomyces milbemycinicus
CCCCGAACCGCGCCAGCCCCCCGGCCGCCGCCCCGACCGCCGCGCCTGAGGCCTGCGGGCGGTCGCCTCAAATGGGTCCTGCGGAAAGGGCTTTTGCTCTTCCGGGCGGGTGGCATGGGGTGCCAGACTTCTCGGGTGCCCGACTTTGACATGCTCGTGATCGGATCCGGCCCCGGTGGCCAGAAAGCGGCCATCGCCGCGGCCAAGCTCGGCCGCCGCGTGGCCGTCGTCGACCGCCCGGACATGGTCGGTGGCGTCTCCATACACACCGGGACCGTGCCCTCCAAGACCCTGCGGGAGGCGGTGCTCTACCTCACCGGGCTGACGCAGCGCGATCTGTACGGCCAGAGCTACCGCCTCAAGGACGAGATCACAGTCGCCGATCTGACGGCCCGTACCCAGCATGTGATCAGCCGCGAAGTGGACGTCATCCGCAGCCAGTTGGCCCGCAACCGGGTCGCGATGTTCGCCGGCACCGGACGCTTCGCGGACGACCACACCGTCGCCGTACGCGACGCCGACGGCCATGAACAGCTGCTGACTGCCGGCCATATCGTGATCGCCACGGGCACCCGCCCAGCGCGCCCGGCGTCCGTGGAGTTCGACGAACGGACGATCATGGACTCCGACAGCGTACTGAACATGGAGCGGGTGCCGCGCTCCATGGTCATCGTGGGCGCGGGGGTGATCGGCATCGAATACGCCTCCATGTTCGCCGCCCTGGGCAGCAAGGTCACGGTGGTCGAGCAGCGCGAGGGCATGCTGGACTTCTGCGATGTCGAAGTGGTCGAGGCCCTGAAGTACCGGCTGCGGGACCTGGCCGTCACCTTCCGCTTCGGCGAGACGGTCGCGGCGGTCGAGCGCCATGCCCGCGGCGCCCTGACCGTGCTGGAGAGCGGGAAGAAGATCCCCGCCGACGCGGTGATGTACTCCGCCGGACGCCAGGGGCTGACCGACGACCTCGACCTCGGCAAGGCGGGCCTCACGGCCGACCGGCGGGGCCGGATCACGGTGGACGAGCACTATCGCACGGCCGTGCCGCACATCTACGCGGTCGGCGATGTCATCGGCTTCCCCGCGCTCGCCGCCACTTCGATGGAGCAGGGCCGCAGCGCCGCGTACCACGCCTGCGACGAGCCGGTGAACCCGATCCACGACCTTCAGCCCATCGGCATCTACACCATCCCCGAGATCAGCTTCATCGGCCGCACCGAGGACCAGCTCACCGACGCGTGTGTGCCGTTCGAGGTCGGCGTCTCGCGCTACCGCGAGCTGGCCCGCGGCCAGATCGTCGGCGACTCGCACGGCATGCTGAAGCTGCTGGTGTCCCCGGAGGACCGGCGGCTGCTGGGGGTGCACTGCTTCGGCACCGGCGCCACCGAGCTGATCCACATCGGCCAGGCGGTGATGGGCTGTGGCGGCACCGTCGACTACCTGGTCGACGCGGTGTTCAACTATCCGACCTTCGCCGAGTCGTACAAGGTCGCCGCCCTGGACGCGACGAACAAGATGCGGGAGATCGACCACCTGGGGGACTGAAGCCCCCGTTGTCAGTGCCGGGGCGCACACTGAAGGCATGTGCCGCAGCATCAAGACACTCCGCCCGCCCATGACGCCCGAGCTCCACGACGAGGACATCGAGGCGGCCGCCCTGCAGTACGTCCGCAAGGTGTCCGGGTTCCGCGCGCCCGCCGCCCATAACCTCGAGGTCTTCGACCAGGCCGTCGAGGCGGTGGCCGAGGCCACCCGTAAGCTCCTCGACGGACTCGAGGTGCGCGGAAGCGGCGGTCGCGCGAGCTGAGCCCGGTAAGCCGTGGTGCCCCACCCGCCGCGCCGGATCACATCGGCGCGGCAGGTGGGGTGTGTGGTGCCGGCTCCCGGCTCAGGCCGCCGTCCGGTCGCAGCTGGTGCGGCCGGGGCGCCAGTGGCAGGCGATGGCCGCGAAGCCGCCGTCCGCCACGACGGGTACGGACAGGGTGTCCCCGCCGCGCACCACGCGAGGTTCGCGTACCAGGCCGTCGGGGCCGTCGAGGACCAGATCGACCAGCCAGGTGCCCGACCCCAGCCGCAGTGGCACCTCGGCGGTGTGGGCGGCGCCGGCGAAGGTGCCGCCGATGAACCACCGCCCGCCGCTCGCCCGGGCCAGCACCGCGCTCTCGCCGGGCCGCCCCGCGAGCAGCCGGGTGCGGTCCCAGGCCGCGGGGAGCTGTTCGAGGAAGCCCCGCGCAAGCGGGCGCGCGTCATACGACTCGGGGGTGCCCGCGAGGTTCTGGATGCCCGACTCGTACAGCACGGACAGACCCAACTCGCCTGCGTCCGAGGCCGCGTTCGGGCGCTGTGGGCGGTGGAAGGCGCCCGGGGTGAAGTCCATGGAGCCGATGACATTGCGGGTGAAGGGGAGGGTGGTCAGGTGCTGCGCGGTGTTGACGCGCTTCTCCTCGCCGTTGACCCCTTCCATCGTCATCACATGCGGCCAGGTGCGCTGGATGCCCTTGGGGATCGTCGAGCCATGGAAGTTGACCAGCAGATGGTGGGCGGCGGTGGCCGGGAGGATCTCGTCGTACCAGCGCAGTGTGTCCTGCGACTCGGAGTCCATGAAGTCGATCTTCACCCCCTTCACGCCCCACCTCTCCAGGGTGGGCAGCCACTGCTCGCGCTCCTCGGCCGTGTCCAGATCGCGGTGGTGGATCCAGACCTGTATGCCGACGCCGCGCTCCCGCGCGTAGGTCACGAGCTCCGGGATCCAGCTGTTCGTCTGCCAGTCGGGGTCGGTGACGTCCCACTGGTCCGGGTCGAAGTACCAGCCGGCGTCGACCACGACGTACGGCCAGCCGCGTTGGGCCGCGTAGTCCACGTACCCCTTCTGCATGGACAGACTCTGCCCGGCCGGTTTTCCTCCGGCCAGCCAGGTCCACAGGGCGGGTCCCGGCCGGATCCACGAGGTGTCGGCGACCCGCGAGGCGGGCGCGAGGTCATCGGTGAAGGTGGACTCCGTGACGGTCGCGAGATCGCCGACGACCAGCGCCCGCCACGGTGTGCTCAGCGCGCCGTCGGAGGTGACCCGCTCGTCCCACAGCCCGATGCGATAGGTGGGCAGGCCCGCCTCGTGGATCAGGCGGGCGGCGGAGTAGCGGCCGCTGAGGTCCGATTCGGCGATCAGGGCGTATGTGCCCCGCGTCTCGAACAGCGCCTGTGCCATGTACTCGCCGGTCGGCGCGGTGGCCGCCGGGTACTGGTTGAACAGGTTCTCGTTGTCGCGCCGGTAGGCGCCGAGCCACGCCGTCGCGTCCGTGGGCAGGGTGAAGGCCGAGGTCTCGCCGAGTACGTCCCCGCTGCCCTTCGGCAGGACATAGCGGTAGGCGACACCGTCGTCCGAGACCCGGACCACGAGGTCGAACCGGGCGCCCCCGTCGCCGCGGAAACGGAACCGCGTCTCGGTCATTCGTACGTCGCGGGAGCGTTGTTTGCCGACGGCGGTGCGGTAGCGCTCCGCGACCACACGGCGCTCACGCCCCGACAGCCGCAGGCCCCGCGACAGATCCGCGCCCTCGGTGCGGATGCCGAGGGGCGAGGGTTCGAGTACCGTGCGGCCGCCTCGCGACACCTGGAGGGTCAGCGCGCCCGTGGTCGCGTCGAGTTGTAGTCGGGCCTGCGGGCCGGAGCGCGCCGAGGGGCCGCTCACGGTCCACGTCGAGTCCTGAGCATGTGCGGGTGCCGTGACGAACAGCGTCATCGCGAGCACGGCGCTGAGCAGAAGAGCCAGGGTGGTGCGTCTGACAGATCTCGCCATGATTGCCTCCCGAGGCGGATACGTTACAGAGTCATCCGATAACTGGGGAGGGGTAAGGCGCGATTGAGGCGGGAAGAGGAGCGGTGTGGCATTAAAGATCGGAGGTATGGTCGAGCGTTGGTGTATCACCATGGCGTCGGCGACCGCTCTGCAATCGTTCCCGCACATTTCCACCCGATGGACACGTCGGACGCCCCGTCACTTCGCCTACTGCCATTGACGCGTCTGCAAACGAATGCAACTCTTCCGTGCAGCTTCAATCAGCCCAGCAGCGGGAGAGGAATCGCATGGCCGTCACCACCACAGCCAGGCGCGTCGCCATCGTCGGCACCGGCCACCGAGCACAGACCTTCACCGAAGCATTCTCCCGCCGTCCGCAGCTGCACATCGCCGCTCTGTGCGACCCCAACCCGGTGCGGATCGCCCACCACAACGACCTGCTCGCCGCCGCGGGCCGCCCGGCGGCCACCGCGTACGGGGCGGCGGACTTCGAACGGCTGCTGCGCACCGAGGACATCGACGAGGTGCTGGTCACCACCGTGGACGCGCTCCACGACCACTACATCGTCCCCGCCCTGGAACACGGCGCGCGCGTCGTCACCGAGAAGCCCATGACGGTCGACGCCGAGCGCTGCGCCCGCATCCTGGAAACGGTGCGCCGCACCGGCAACAGCCTCTCCGTGGCCTTCAACTACCGCTTCAACCCCGTCCATGAGCGGGTGCGCCGGCTCCTGGCCGAAGGCGCCATCGGCGATGTGCTGTCCGTGCACTTCGAGTGGCTGCTCGATGTCCGCCACGGCGCCGACTACTTCCGCCGCTGGCACCGCGAGAAGGCCAACAGCGGCGGTCTGATGGTGCACAAGTCCAGCCACCACTTCGACCTCGTCAACTGGTGGCTCGGCGCCCGCCCCGAGCAGGTCTTCGGCTACGGGCGGCTCGCCTTCTACGGCCGGGCGGCGGGGGAGCGCACCGGCTACCGGCGGGACTACGACCGGGCCCATGGGGCGCAGGCCGCGGCCGACGACCCCTTTGCCGTCCACCTGGAGGACAACGAGGCGCTGAACTCCCTGTATCTGCGGGCCGAGGGCGAGGACGGCTATCTGCGTGACCGCAATGTGTTCGGCGACAACATCACCATCGAGGACGACATGGCGCTCCTGGTGCGCTACTCCACCGGCGCCACCATGACGTACCACCTCACCGCCTACTCGCCGTGGGAGGGCTACCGGGTGATGTTCAACGGGACGCGCGGCCGTCTCGAGCTGCAGGT
Source organism: Streptomyces milbemycinicus (assembly GCF_002154605.1). Taxonomy (GTDB): domain Bacteria; phylum Actinomycetota; class Actinomycetes; order Streptomycetales; family Streptomycetaceae; genus Streptomyces; species Streptomyces milbemycinicus. Next base: position 5,061 of record NZ_MUNE01000886.1, read on the forward strand.
CGAGGAGAGCCTGTGGCAGCCGCCCCGGGCCCGGCTCGCCTCCGCCAAGGGCGCGGTCCACGGCGACACCGCGCTCGCCAACGCGGGCGGCCACCGCATCACCGTCCACCCGCTGTGGGAGCCCCCGCACGAGGTGGCCGTCACCGACTACGACCACGCCGGCCACGGCGGCGGCGACGCGCGCATGCTGGACGCCCTCTACGGGCCCGTCGACCCCGATGCCGCCCCCGACACCGGCGACGCGGCGGGGCTGCGGGCGAACGAGGTCGACGGCGCGCTCGCCCTGGCCGCGGGGCTGGCGGCCAACCAGTCCTTCGCCACCGGACGCCCTGTGGACATCGCGGACGTGGTGCGGGTGTGACCCGGTAGCCGGCAGTGGGAGGCGGGCCGGACAAGGCCCGCCTCCCACGCGTGTCCTCAGGCCGCTCCGGCTCAGGCGGTGTGCAGCCGCAGTCCGTACGTCGACAGGATCTCGTTCACCGGCTGGAACCAGGTCTCCCCGCCGCTGCTGCAGTTGCCCCAGCCGCCGGAGGTCACGCCCTGGGCCTGGTCGCCGCTGATGAACGAACCGCCCGAGTCACCACCCTCGGCGCACACATTGGTCTTGGTCATCTGGTACACCGCGCCCTGGCTGTAGTTCACCGTCTCGTTCTTGGCCAGCACCGTGCCGCAGTGCCAGTGGGTGGTGGAGCCGGAGCGGCAGATCGAGGCGCCGACCGGGGCCTCCGCGGAGCCGCGGACCAGCGCGTCCGGCACCGTGCCCCAGCCGAGCACCACCGGGACGGTCCACCAGCCGCTGCCGACGCTGACCCACGCGTAGTCGTTGCCGGGGAAGGACGAGCCCTGGAAGTTGCCGACGTACGAGCCGTCCCAGCCGTTGACGGAGGCGCCTGCCCCGCTGCAGTGTCCGGCCGTGACGAAGCCGCCCTGTACCGAGAAGCCGATGGAGCAGCGGACGTTGCCGGTGTAGTACGGGTCGCCGCCGACCGTGCCCGCGGCCAGAGTGGACGGCGCCTGCGCGGCGGCCTTCTCGACCGTGACCGGGATCGAGCCCGCCCGCCCGGCCTGGTTCTTCGCCGCGCCGACGAACGCGCGTACGGCGGCGTCGCCCTCGGACCCCCGGCGGACGGAGATCACCACGCTGCCCGCCTTCGGGTCGACGCGCCAGCTGCTCACCCCTGCCGGGGCGGCCTTCTTCCGCGCCTTCGTGTCGAGTCTCGCCTTCACCGCGTCGAGTTCCTTCGCGGTGTGCCGGACGGTCCGGGCGGTGGCGCCGGTCGCCCGCACGGCCTCGGCCTGCTGCCGGCCGGTGACGCCGACGACCAGCTTGCCGGTGTCCGCGTCGAACCAGGAGCCGCCGAACGCCTTGCCCGCGGCGCGCTCGGCCTTCGGCGCCAGCTTCATGGCCGCCGCCTCCTGGCGCAGGCGGGTCTTCGCCTGTCCCTCCGTCAGGCCGAGGTCGCGGCCGAGGGTGCTGACGAGCTTCGCGGAGGGCGCGGACGATTCGGGGCCGGGGGTGGCCGCGGCGGTGGAGAGCGCGGTGCCGGCGCCCGTCAGGGAGCCGAGAACGAGTAGGGCGGACAGGCCGACACGGACGGCGGTCGTGCGTCGCATGGCAGTTCTCCTTCTGTTGCGCTGCGAAACGAGGGCAGAACAGGGGAGACCTGAGAGCGCTCTCATGGCCGATCGCGGAGGAGCCTAGAGCCCGCCAGCTTGATATGTCCATACCAATGGAAGTGATGGGTGTGGCGCGAAGGAACCTCTAGGGATTCCCTCAGACGCCGTACGGTCCGCCCGCGCCCGGTGTGCCGGCGCCGGTGCGCCCGCGGTTCAGCGGCCACCGGGGACGACGAGGCCGGACTCGTAGGCCAGGATGACGGCCTGGGTGCGGTTCTGGGCGCCCAGTTTGGTCAGCAGATTGCTCACATGGGTCTTGACGGTCTCCAGACTGACCGTCAGACGGCCCGCGATGTCCGGATTGGACAGACCGGTCGCCATGAGCCTCAGGATCTCGGTCTCACGGGCGGTCAGCGGCGCGTGGCCGGCGGCCGGGCCGACCGGGGGCAGCGGGCGGGCCGCCACCAGCCTGCGCACGGCGTCGGGGAAGAGCACCGAATCGCCCGTGGCCACCAGCCGTATGGCGTGTGCGATCGCCTGCGACGGCGTCCGCTTGAGGATGAAGCCGTCGGCGCCCGCCCGCAGCGCGTCATAGACGTGTTCATCGCTCTCGAAGGTCGTGATCACCACGACTTTGGGCGGGTCCTCCAGGGTCGACCGCAGCTGCCGGGTGGCCTCGATGCCGTCCATCCCGGGCATCCGCACATCCATCAGCACCACGTCCGGGCGGGTGGTCCGGACCAGCGGCAGCACCTCGGCGCCGTCCGCCGCCTCGCCCACCACCTCCAGGTCCGGTTTGGCCGACAGCAGGGCCCGCAGTCCGGTGCGGGTCAGCTCCTCGTCGTCGGCGATGAGCACGGTCAGCGGCGCGGTGTTCATGGCGCCGACCGTAGCGGTATCCGCGCCACCAGCCGCCACCGGCCGCCCGCCACCCGACCGGCGCTGACCTCGCCGCGCAGCAGCCGTACGCGCTCGGCGATCCCGGTCAGGCCCTGCCCCCGCCGCCCGGGGCGGGTGAGGCCGAGCGCGTGGCCGCCCATCGGGTTGCCGATCTCCGCCTCCAGCCAGTCGCCCGTCACCGCCACGCGCAGCGTCACCGGCGCCCGGTGGGCATGGCGCAGAGCGTTGGTCAGCCCCTCCTGGACGATGCGGTAGGCCTCCCGTGACACGGCCGCCGGCACCCGCGCCCAGTCGTCGTCGAGGTCGGCGTGCACCTCGGTGCCGGTCAGCCGCACCCGCTCCAGCAGGGCGCGCAGATCGCCGAGCGTGTGCTGCGGGGCCGTCGGGGCCTTGCCCTCCCGCAGTACGCCGAGCACATGGTCCAGGTCGTCCATCGCGCTGCGAGAGGACTCCTCGATGCTGCTGAGCGCGCGCCGGGCCGCCTCCGGCTCCCGGTCCATCAACTCCGCGGCCACGGCCGCCTGGATGGTGGC
>NZ_MUNE01000887.1 GCF_002154605.1 Streptomyces milbemycinicus
TGGCACGTGGGGGGCGGCGGTGTTTTGATCGGCTGTGGGCTCTGTGCGGTGTGGGCCGCCGTGGGCAGTCAGTCCTGGTCGGCCAGGCGCAGGAGGGCGGTGGCCAGCACGTCGACGCCGTGGGCGCATGCCTCCGGCGTGGAGTACTCGCGGGGGTTGTGGCTGATGCCGTCGTACTCACCGCGTACGAAGATCATGGCGGTCGGGCAGAGCGCGGCGATCTCCTGGGCGTCGTGGCCGGCGCCGGAGAGCAGGGAGATGTGCTCCAGGGCGTGGTCGTCGGCGGCCTGAGCGATGACCTTCTGCACACTGTCGTCGAAGGGTACGTAGGCGGTCTTGGCCATCCGTCGGGTGGTCAGCGACAGGCCCGGCCGGCTGTTCTCCAGGTCGCGCAGGAACGCGGCCAGGGCTTCCTCGGCGCGGGCCATCTGAGCGTCGTCGGGGTTGCGCAGATCGACGGTCATCTCGGCGCGGGCCGGGACGATGTTGGTCAGGTCCGGGTGGACGATCAGATGGCCGACGGTGGCGCGCAGATCGCCGTATGCGCCGGAGTCGACCAGGGAGCGCAGGTGGACGATGATCTGCGCGGCGGCGAGGCCGGCGTCGGCGCGCAGATGGGTGGGGGTGGTGCCGGCGTGGGCGGCGCGGCCGTGGATGGTGATCTCCTGCCAGGAGATGCCCTGCACGCCGGTGACGACGCCGACCGGGACGTCGTTCTCGGCGAGGACGGGGCCCTGTTCGATGTGGCATTCGACGTAGGCGTGGGGCGGGGCGAGGCGTACGTCGGTGGGGCCGGCGAAGCCGGTGCGGATGAGTTCGCCGCCGAGGGTGTGGCCGTCGCGGTCGGTCAGGGCGTGGGCGTACTCCGGGGTGAGGCGGCCGGCGGCGACGGCGCTGCCGAGCATGTCGGTGCCGAAGCGGACGCCCTCTTCCTCGGTGAAGATGCCGACCTCGATCGGGCGGCGGGTGGTGATGCCGCGTTCGTTGAGGGTGCGGACGACTTCGATGCCGCCCAGGACGCCGAGGCAGCCGTCGAAGGCGCCGGCGGTGGCGACGCTGTCGATATGCGAGCCGGTCAGGACCGGGGCGGCGGTCGGGTCGGTGCCCTCGCGGCGGCCGTAGATGTTGCCCATCTGGTCGATACGGACGGCCAGTCCGGCCTCTTTCATCCAGGCGACGACCCGGCGGCGGCCGGCCGCGTCGGCATCGGTCAGGGCGAGGCGGTTGACGCCGCGCAGACCGGTGCGCTCGTCGTCGTACGCGCCGATCTCGGCGAGGTCCATGAGGGACTGCCACAGGCGGTCGCCGTTGACCGTGATCTTCGGGCTTGTCATGGCTTGTCTCCAGGTGTTGGCGGAAACGGTGGTGGGGGGCGGGTCAGTGGGCCGTGGTCGCGACCACGAGCCCGAAGCCCGGGAACACCAGGTAGCCGACCCCGAGCGCTCAGCGATCGGTGGTGGCGTGCGGGTTGGCGGCCGCGCCCTCGGTGCTCAGCAGTACGACCACCGAGGTCGCCCCGAGCCCCAGCGCCGTACGGCGTTCTCCGACGCCCGCGCCGGTGAGCACCGCACGCAGACCGGCGAGCGTCGCGGCCCCGCAGGGGCCCGAGGAAACGCCGAGGGCGGCGAGGCGAGCGGCCGCGTGGGCGCTGTCGGCGTCCGGGATGGCGACCGCGGCGTCCAGCCCGCCGTTGAGATGGGGCCAGGCGATGCTGGACGGGGTGCCGCAGTTCAGTCCGGCCATGGTGGTCTTGCCGGTGGTGACGCTGACGGGTGCACCGCGGATGAGGCTTTCGAGGACGCAGGGCGCGGCCTCCGGCTCGACCGACAGCAGCGCCGGAGCCCGCCCCGACGGGCGGCTGCGGTAGTGGGTGATCACGGCCTGGGCCAGCGACCCCACGCCCACCGGGATGGAGACGAGGTCGGGTCCGTCGGCGACGCCCTGTGCCGCCAACTGCTCGTCGATCTCGGCGCAGAGGGTGGAGTAGCCCTCGACGATCCATCCCGGGATCTGCTCATAGCCCGGCCAGGCGGTGTCCTGGACCAGGACCGCGTCCGGTGCGGCGGCGGCCCGTGCCGCCAGGCGTACGGCCTCGTCGTACGCCCCCTCGATCTCGGTGACCTCCGCCCGCTCGGCGGCGATGGCCGCCACGGCCTGCGGATGCACACCCTGCGGGACGAAGACATGGGCGTGCTGCCCGAGCAGGCGTGCCGTACGGGCCACCGCACGGCCGTGGTTGCCGTCGGTGGCGGTCACCAGGGTGACCGGGCCCGGTGCTCGGCCGCTCGCGGCCCGCTCGGCCAGGGTGCGGTGGACCGCCCAGGACGCGCCCAACGCCTTGAAGGCGGGCAGCCCCAGACGGCATGACTCGTCCTTGGCGAAGACCCGGCCAACGCCCAACTCGGATGCCAGCTCCGGAAGTTCGGCCAGCGAGGTGGGTGCGTAGTCGGGCAGCGTGGCATGGAAGCCCCGCACCTCGGCGGGTGCGGGATCACACCGCCAGGTACGGGCACTGGGCCGTACGAGCCACGGCAGCGCATGGGGGGAGGAAAGGTTCTCAAGCACACGATCAGGGTCCGATATCCTCCTAGGATCGGTCCAGCGAATGTTTTCAACGTATACTCATCGGAAAAACTGACCATTAGAAAATGAGTGGGCTGGCGATGTTCGATCTGCACCGACTGCGTCTGCTGCGCGAACTCAAACACCGCGGCACCCTGGCGGCCGTCGCCACGGCCCTGTCCTACGCACCCTCTTCCGTCTCCCAGCAGCTCTCCCAGCTGGAGGCCGAAGTCGGCGTCCCGCTGCTGGAGCCGGTCGGCCGGCGGGTGCGGCTGACCGAGCAGGCCGAGATCCTGGTCGCCCACACCGAAGCGGTCCTCGAACGCCTGGAGCGCGCGGAGGCCGATATCGCCACTTCCCTCACCGAGCTGACCGGCACCCTGCGCATCGCCTCGTTCCAGACGGCCGCCCTGGCCCTGGTCCCGACCGCGCTGAGCCTTCTGCGCGAACTGCACCCGCACCTGCGCGTCCATGTCACGCACATGGAACCGGAAAAGGCCCTGCCCGCCCTGCAAGCCCGCGACTTCGACCTGGTCCTCGCCGAGGAATACCCCGGCAACCCCAACCCGCGGCCCGCCGAACTCGAACAGGAAGACCTGCTCGAGGACCCCCTGCACCTCGCACTGCCGAAGCCGGCCGAGGACACCGACGCCCCGGGCACCGACGGCCCGGACACCAACACCCCGCTGGTGGCGCTGCGTTCACTGGCGGACCACCCCTGGGTGATGGAACCCGAGGGCACAGCCGCGCGCCACTGGGCCATGACCCTGTGCCGCAACGCCGGCTTCGAGCCCGACGTACGGTTCGAGACCACCGACCTGCTGCTCCACCTCCGCCTCGTCGAGCAGAAACACGCCGCGGCCTTCCTCCCCGACCTCGTCTGGAGCGGCCGAGCTCCGACCGTCACCCTGCAACGACTCCCCCGTGGCCGGCGCACGCGCCGCGTCTTCACCGTCGTACGCCGTGGCCGCAGCCAGCACCCCGCCGTCCTCGCCTGCCGCGACGCCCTGCTCCGGGCCGCCGCCCTCCGCTCCGACCAGGCATAGGGCAGAACACCTCACCGGCCAAAAACAACTTGCCTCCGCCGGTCACATTTCCCCGTCGCGCTCCGTCAGGGCAGTGAGAGCAACACGAAAGCCCTGAGGAGACAGCGATGGAAACACGTTCGATCACGGCCGAGGTCCCGATGGCTCCGCGGATGTCCGAGGACCCCGCGAAGCTCGTCCCCGAACTGGCGGAGGCGTCGGCGGCGCTGTTCAAGCTCACCGGCAACGGTTCGGTATCGCGCTCCACGATCGGCCTGGTCCAGCTGCGTGCTGGTCAGATCGTCGGCAGCACCTACCTGACCGTTCTGCACACGGGCTTCCTGCACAAGGCCGGGGAATCGGAGGAGCGGATCACGTCGGTGGCGTCCTGGCAGGACTCGCCGTACTTCACGGGTGCCGAGCGTGCCGCGCTGGCGCTTGTGGAAGCCGTGCTCCAGCCGTCCGCGGATGGCGAGAGGGTTTCCGACGACCTGTATGCGCAGGCGGCCGAGCACTACGACCCCAAGGCGCTCGCCACACTGATGTTCGCGATCGGCCAGGTCAACTTCTTCATCTCCGTAGCGCTCATCGCCAAGCCGATGCCCGGCCGGTCGTTCACCGACCCGTGGAAGTGAGGCCACCGGGGTAGGGCTCGACGTTCGGGTCCCGAGGCGGGACCCGAACGGAAGGGCAGTAGGCGCGGTTGAGGCAGGCGCTTGTGGAATTCTTCGTCTCATGAGCACACCACCGGACGGATTGCCCATCTACCGAGTCCTGACCGGACCGGACGACGCCACGTTCTGCCAGCGCGTGAGCGAAATGATTGGCCTTGGCTACGAACTGCACGAAGGGCCCGCCGTCACCTTCAACGGTGAGAGGGTCATCGTCGCCCAGGCGCTGATCTGGCCGACACGGGTTCGGTGAGTTGGGCGCGCTGGCGGCTGTGAGGTGTTCACCTGGGCGCCACCCGCGTCATCGGCGCGGCCGCAACACACACCGCCTCGACCGACCGCACCGACCGCTCCAGGCCGCTGACCTGAGTCCAGGTCGGCTCGGCCGCCGGGCAGGAAATCACCCTGCCGTCCTATCTGCCGCGCGCCGGAGCTCTGACCGTCATGGGCAGCGGCCCGGGCTCGGTGACCACCGCCGGCGTCGTCGCCCCGTGACACCGATCGGTGCCCGGCAAGTGGATGGCTGCCAGAGGGCCGTCGCTCAGCGGCTGCGCGCCGCGACGACGACCGTCGGCACGATGGCCAGCGCCAGGATGCCGCCGCCGACGGCCAGGACTGGATATCCGGCGCCTGCGACGACCAGGCCGGAGGCCATACCACCCGTGGCGCCCGCGATCGCGATCGAGACATCGACCAAACCCTGGGTCCTGGCGCGGGTGGCCAGGGGAACGGCATCCGTGATGATCGCGGTGCTGCTGACGAGGCCTAGGCTCCAGCCCACACCCAGCAATGCGAGCGCCACCGCGAACACGGCGGCGGAACCGACAGGGGCGTTGGCGGCGACGATCCCGGCGACCAGGAGGACCAATGCGGCAGCGGCGGCGACCGTGAGTCGTCCGTACCGGTCGACGAGCCAGCCGGACAGGGGCGCGGGCAGATACATCGCCCCGATGTGGATCGAGATGACGAGACCGGAGGCGGCGGCACCGTGGCCGTGGTCGTGCATATGGACCGGTGTCATCGTCATGATCGCGACCATGACCAGTTGGGTGACCACCATGACCAGCGCGCCCATCAGGACGCCGGCGCGGCGCCGTCCGGCCGTCGGCCGTACCCGACCGCCGGCTTCGTCCGGTCGCGCGACCGCCGCGGCGGCACGCGCCGCTTCCAGCGTGCGGGCCAGCAACAGCGGGTCGGGACGCAGCCATACGGCCAGAACCAGGGCGGCCAGCGCGTAGGCGGCACCCGAGAGAAGAAACAGCCCGGTCAGGCGGGGGATGCCGAGGGTGTGCGCGACGTCGCCGGCGGGCGCGGCCAGGTTGGGGCCGACCACGCCGCCCAGGGTGGTGGCGACCAGCACGGTGGACACCGCCCGGGCGCGGTACTCGGGAGCAGCCAGGTCGGCACCGGCGTAGCGGGCCAGCAGGTTCGTGGCCGCACCGGCGCCGTAGACGAACATCGCGGCGAACAGCAGCACGGAGCTGCCCGCGACGGCGGCGGCGATGACGCCCGTGCTGCCGATTGCACCGGCCAGATACCCGGCGGCAAGGCCCGGGCGGCGGCCGCGTGCTTGAGAGATACGCCCGACCGCGACGGCCGCCAGCGCGGAACCGGCGGTGGACAGGGCGCCGAGCAGACCGGCAAGGCTGGTGGAGCCGAGCATGTCCTGCGCGAGCAGGGCCCCGACGGTCACCCCCGCCGCCAGCCCGGCGCCGCTGAACACCTGAGCGGCAATCAGGACGATCAGGACGCGGCGCTGCGCCTGGGACCGCGGCAGATCCTCGACCTGAGCGGGCACGGTAGTCGTCACAAGAG
>NZ_MUNE01000888.1 GCF_002154605.1 Streptomyces milbemycinicus
GCCGGCCGCGCGGCCGGCTCCGCTACGACCTGGCCATGCTCGCCGAACTGGCGGCCCTGAAGCCCGTCCGCTACCGGATGAGCCTGGACGGCGGGCCGCAGCGCGAGGTCGAGGCCACCTTGATCGCCGTCGGCAACGCCACCTCGTACGGCGGCGGCATGCGGATCTGCGCGGGTGCGGTCCTCGACGACGGGCTCTTGGACATCACGGTCGTCGGCCCGTGCAGCCGCACCACGCTGCTGACGGTCTTCCCCCGCGTCTACCGCGGCACCCACCTCGGCCACCGGGTGGTCACCACCCACCGGGCCGCCTCGGTGTCCCTGGCCGCCGAGGGCCTGACCGCGTACGCGGACGGCGAGCGCCTGGGGCCGCTGCCGCTCACCGCCACGACGGTCCCCGGCGCCGTACGGCTGCTGGGGACGCCCGGGCCGGGGGCGGGCTGAACCCGGGGCGGACCCGGGCGCGGTGCCCCTGCCGCCCGTCCCGATCGGTGAGAAAGATCGCGTGCGTTGTCGGAGGCGGCCGGTAGTCTCGTACGTACGATGACCGACGAGCTATCTCCCGCCGAGCGCTACACCGCGGCCCGTCTGCGGGCGGCCGAGGAGGCCACCGCGCTGGCCCCCTTCCGCGAGATGTACGACTTCGAGCTGGACCCGTTCCAGATCGAGGCATGCAAGGCCCTGGAGGCCGGGAAGGGCGTGCTGGTCGCCGCCCCCACCGGCTCGGGCAAGACCATCGTGGGCGAGTTCGCCGTCCACCTGGCGCTCACCCAGGGCCGCAAGTGTTTCTACACCACGCCCATCAAGGCGCTGTCGAACCAGAAGTACACCGACCTCGTCAAGCGCTACGGCGCCGACCGCGTCGGCCTGCTCACCGGTGACAACAGCATCAACTCCGAGGCCCCGGTGGTCGTGATGACCACCGAGGTGTTGCGGAACATGCTGTATGCGGGCTCCCAGTCGCTGCTGGGGCTCGGCTATGTGGTGATGGACGAAGTCCACTACCTCTCCGACCGGTTCCGCGGCGCCGTCTGGGAAGAGGTCATCATCCATCTCCCCGAGTCGGTCACGCTGGTGTCGCTGTCCGCCACCGTGTCCAACGCGGAGGAGTTCGGCGACTGGCTCGACACGGTCCGCGGCGACACCGAAGTGATCGTCTCCGAGCACCGCCCCGTCCCGCTGTGGCAGCATGTGCTGGCCGGGCGCCGGATGTACGACCTCTTCGAGGAGAAGAGCGGGCAGGGGGACGGCCAGGTCGGCCGCCGGGAGGTCAACCCCGACCTGGTCCGGCTGGCCCGGATGGAGAACACCCGCCCCAGCTTCGGCCGCGACAAGCGCCGCGGGCGGAACAATATGCGCGAGGCCGACCGGGAGCGCGAGCGCCGTCAGCGCAGCCGGATCTGGACCCCCGGCAGGCCCGAGGTCATCGAGCGGCTGGATGCCGAGGGGCTGCTGCCCGCGATCACCTTCATCTTCAGCCGGGCCGGCTGCGAGGCGGCCGTACAGCAGTGCCTGTACGCCGGGTTGCGGCTCAACGACGAGGCGGCGCGCGCGCGGGTGCGCTCCATCGTCGAGGAGCGCACGTCGGGCATACCGGACGAAGACCTGCATGTGCTGGGCTACTTCGAATGGCTGGAGGGCCTGGAGCGGGGCATCGCCGCCCATCACGCCGGGATGCTGCCGACGTTCAAGGAAGTCGTGGAGGAGCTGTTCGTCCGCGGGCTGGTCAAGGCGGTGTTCGCCACCGAGACCCTGGCGCTCGGCATCAACATGCCCGCTCGTTCCGTGGTGTTGGAGAAGCTGGTCAAGTGGAACGGTGAGCAGCACGCCGACATCACCCCCGGCGAGTACACCCAGCTGACCGGCCGG
>NZ_MUNE01000889.1 GCF_002154605.1 Streptomyces milbemycinicus
TGGTCGTGTGGTGTTGGTGTTCCCGGGTCAGGGTTCGCAGTGGGCCGGGATGGCTGTGGAGTTGCTGGAATCTTCGGCGGTGTTCGCTGAGCGTTTTGCCGACTGTGGCCGGGCGTTGGCGGAGTTTGTTGACTGGGATCTTGAGGCGGTGGTGCGGCAGGCGCCGAGTGCTGTGTCGTTGGAGCGGGTGGATGTGGTGCAGCCGGTGTTGTGGGCTGTGATGGTGTCGTTGGCTGAGTTGTGGCGTTCGTTTGGTGTTGTGCCTTCGGCGGTGGTGGGGCATTCGCAGGGTGAGATTGCGGCTGCGTGTGTGGCTGGAGCTTTGTCTTTGCGTGATGGGGCGAGGGTGGTGGCGTTGCGGTCGCGGGCGATTGCTGAGGGTTTGGCCGGGTTGGGTGGTATGGCGTCGGTGTCGTTGGCGGCTGAGGAGGTGGGGGAGCGGGTTGCTGCGTGGGGTGGTCGTTTGTCGGTGGCGACGGTGAATGGTCCGGCTTCGGTGGTGGTGGCTGGTGAGGTTGGGGCGTTGGAGGAGTTGCTGGCGGGTTGTGAGGCGGAGGGTGTGCGGGCGCGTCGTATTGCGGTGGATTATGCGTCTCATTCCGCTCAGGTTGAGGTGATCGAGGGGCGGTTGGCGGAGCTGCTTGAGGGTGTTGAGTCGCGGTCGTCTTCGGTGCCGTTCTATTCGACGGTGACTGGTGGGCTTGTTGATACGGCTGAGTTGGGTGCTGGTTATTGGTATCGCAATCTGCGGCAGACGGTTCGGTTTGAGGAGACGGTCGGGGCGATCCTGGATGGAGGGGACGCGGTTTTCGTGGAGGTGTCGCCGCACCCGGTGTTGGTTGTGGGTGTTCAGGAGACTGTTGAGGCGCGGGGTGCGGAGGGGAGTGTTGTCGTTGGTTCGCTGCGGCGTGGTGAGGGTGGTCTGGCGCGCTTTGTGACTTCGGTGGCCGAGGCATGGGTCCACGGTGTCGCGGTCGACTGGGCGGGTGTGTTCGCGGGGGCGTCGCGGGTGGATCTGCCGACGTATGCCTTCCAGCGCAAGCGCTACTGGCTGGAGCCCCAGGCCGGGGCGGTCGGCAGCGGCACCGCGTCCAGCCTCGGGCTCGGCTCCGCAGAGCATCCGCTCCTCGGTGCGGCTGTGGAACTCGCCGGTGCAGAGGGGCTGTTGCTCACCGGACGACTCTCGCTCCAGACCCACGCCTGGCTTGCGGATCACACAGTGGCGGACAGCGTACTGCTGCCCGGCACCGCGTTCGTCGAGCTCGCCATCCGCGCAGGCGACCAGGTTGGCTGTGAGGTTGTCGAGGAACTGACGATCCAGGCTCCGCTCGTCCTCCCGGCGCGCGGCGGCGTACAGCTGCAGCTCACGGTCGGCGAGCCGGACGGCTCGGGACGGCGGTCCCTGAACGTCTACTCCCGTGCGGGCGATGCCTCGGCCGAGGAGCCGTGGACCTGCCACGCCACAGGTGTGCTCGGCATGGGTGCGAGGCTTGACGCCTCGGTGGCGCAGCGCGTCGCGGATCTCGCGGGCGTTTGGCCTCCGGAGGGCGCAGTCGCGGTCGGGACGGATGATCTGTACGAGCGCTTCGCCGCCGCAGGCTACGGGTACGGCCCGCTCTTCCAGGGTCTGCGGGCGGCCTGGCGACGCGGGGACCAGGTCTTCGCCGAGGTCGCGCTCGGCGAGGACCAGCAGGCCGAGGCCGCCCGCTTCGGCATCCACCCGGCGCTGCTCGACGCAGCCCTGCATGGGCTGCGCCTCGGCGGATTCTTCCCCGACGACCGCCAGGTGCGGCTGCCGTTCGCCTGGCGCGGAGTGACGCTGCGGGCGGCGGGCGCCTCGATGCTGCGGGTCGCGCTGGCCCCGGCCGGCACTGACGCGGTGTCCGTGACGGTGGCCGACGGCGCGGGCGAACTGGTGGCCGCGGTGGACTCGCTGGTCGTACGGCCGGTGGATCCCGACCGGCTGGCCGCGGCCCGTGGCGGAGAGCAGCACGACTCCCTGTACCGGGTGGACTGGACGGCCGTTCCGCACATCGCCTCGGGCGGTGCGGCGACGGCGGCCATTTGGGCGGTGCTGGGAGAGTCCGAGGCGGACCTGCCACTCGCAGTCCTGGGCGCCGGGGAAGCGGTGTACCAGGACCTGGACGCGCTGGGCGCGGCCGTCGCCGCGGGCGGCACGGTGCCCCCGGTGGTGTTGGTCCCTTGCGTGGCCCCGGCCACGGACCGCGGCATGGCCGAGGATGTGCGCACGGGTCTGTTCCGGGTTCTTGAGGTGGTGCAGGCCTGGCTGGCGGACGGGCGGTTCGCCGGATCGCGCCTGGTGGCCGTCACCCGGGGCGCGATGGCGGCCGAGTCCGGCGAGGATGTACGGAACTTGGCCGCGGCCTCGGTGTGGGGGCTGCTGAGGTCGGCGCAGTCCGAGAACCCCGGCCGTTTCCTGCTGCTCGACATCGACACGGACGAGACTTCGCGCGAGGTGCTGCCTGCCGCGGTCGAGTGGGCGATGGCTCAGGACGAGACGCAGGTGGCGCTGCGCGCCGGCGAGGTGCGGGTGCCACGCATGGCGCGGATCGCGCGGGACGGAACGCTCACGCCGCCTGCCGGTGTGTCCGCGTGGCGCCTCGAAATACCGAATAAGGGCTCGTTCGGCAACCTGCGGCTGCTGGAGCACCCTGCGGCGGCTGCGCCCCTCACCGCAGGCGAGGTCCGCGTCCGGGTACGGGCGGCCGGGCTCAACTTCCGCGATGTGGTGCTCGCGCTGGGCGTCGTACCCGACCAGGATGTGATGGGCAGCGAGGCCGCGGGCATCGTGGCCGAGGTCGGTCCCGGAGTCACTGACCTGGCCCCCGGCGATCGGGTGATGGGACTGTTCGCCGGGGCCTTCGGCCCGCTGGCGGTGACTGACCGGCGGATGCTCGCCCCGATGCCGACCGGCTGGACGTTCGAGCAGGCGGCGTCCGTGTCGATCGTGTTCCTGACCGCGTACTACGGACTGCGGGACCTCGCCGGGCTGCGGGCGGGCGAGTCGGTGCTGGTGCACGCGGCCGCCGGTGGCGTGGGCATGGCTGCGGTGCAGCTGGCCCGGCACTGGGGCGCTGAGGTCTTCGGCACGGCCAGTGAGGGCAAGTGGGACACGCTGCGCGCCTCCGGCCTCGACGATGCGCACATCGCCAACTCGCGCACGCTGGAGTTCGAGGAACGTTTCCTGGCCGAGACCGAAGGCCGGGGCGTGGATGTCGTGCTGGACTCCTTGGCCCGGGAGTTCGTGGACGCCTCACTGCGGCTGCTGCCGCGCGGCGGGCGCTTCCTGGAGATGGGCAAGACCG
>NZ_MUNE01000089.1 GCF_002154605.1 Streptomyces milbemycinicus
AGCGCCGCCTCGTAGAAGTCCTCGGCCTGCATGCCGATGGCGGCGAGCGCGACCCGCTCGTGGTTGAGCTGGTTGGTGATCAGTCCCCAGCCGCCGTTCTCCTCACCCACGAGGTGGTCGGCCGGGACGCGGACCGAGTCGTAGTACGTCGCCGTGGTCTTCAGCCCCGCCACCGTCTCGATCGGCGTCCAGGAGAAACCGGGGGTGTCGGTCGGCACCAGGATGATGGAGATGCCTTCGTGTTTGCGGGCGGCCGGGTCGGTGCGGCAGGCCAGCCAGATCCAGTCGGCGTTGTGCGCGTTGCTGGTGAAGGTCTTGGCGCCGTCGATCAGCCACTCGTCGCCGTCCCGCACGGCCCTGGTGCGCAGGGAGGCGAGGTCCGTGCCGGCTTCCGGCTCCGAGTAGCCGATGGCGAAGACGACTTCGCCGCTGAGGATGCGCGGCAGGAAGGACCGCTTCTGCTCCTCGGTGCCGTACTTCATCAGGGTCGGGCCGACGGTGTTGAGCGTGACCATGGAAACCGGAGCGCCCGCCCGGTACGCCTCGTCGAAGAAGACGAACTGCTCGTCGGGGCCGCGCCCCTGGCCGCCGTACTCGACGGGCCAGCCGAGCCCCAGCAGACCGTCGGCGCCGATGCGCCGCAGCAGCTGCCGCTGCAGGGCCGGGTCATTCGGCAGCACGGCGCGCGTCTCGGGGCTGATCAGATCGCGGAAGTAGCCGCGGAGTTCCTCGCGCAGCCGCCGCTGGCGGGGGGTGGGGGCGAGGTGCATGGGCAGCGGTCTCCCCTTCGCTCGACGGCGTCGCACATCCGGGCCGAAAGCTTTCTGACTATCCGTCAGATAATTCGACGCTGTCAAGGTCGCACGACCGCGGACAAGGCCGTGCGGCGGCACCCCAGCACCGCCGCACCGCCGTATGACCTCAACCGTCTCCTGGAATCAATGAATCACTTCCTCCACGGTCGACAAGCGTCGGAGAGACGCGCAACCAGAGTTGCCCAGCCGATCATCGGCGAACCACACAGCCCGGCTCATTACCACACAAGCATGATTGAGGCGCGTGGGCGCGGTGCGCGTGGCGAGGGCGCGCAGAACGTTTGAAGGGCTCGCCTACCTCTTACTTTCGGCCACCATCAGCGGCGACACCGCCGCCACGATCCCAAGTTGTACAGAAAGTGACCTGTGCGCTACGCGTTTCGGTGGGACTATTGTGAGGGCGCGACGAGACGCTCCGTGAGGGGATGGCACGGCCACTGGTCGGCGCTTCCGCACCCAGGCGGACAGTGAATCCGGTTTCCCGCTCTCCCCATGACCGGACGCTCGGTAACCGTGACAGCGATACCAAGGCGGGACCAGGGGGAGCCGTGCACGAGTTCTATGCACAGGGGTGGTTCGCACACTTCGTGTTACCCATGGGGCTCTGCGCACTCGTCACCTGGATCTCGCTGGTGTACCGGTTCGCCGAAAAGGGCCGCCTGCTGGGGACCACGCGGTCGATGGCACTGTGCGGCACGATCGTGGCCTGCACCTGCGCCGCGGCGCTGATCACCATCACACTCCTGCTGCCCCACGCCGCCGACGTACCGCCCGCCGTGGCAGCGGCCGCCGCCGGTGGCGCGCTCGCCCCGCGGGTCCGCCAGCAGCAGAACCAGCAGTCCACCCCGCCCTTCGTCGCCGTGATCACCCTGGGGATCGCCGTGCTGCTCGGCCATCTGGAACGGCGGCTGGTCCACGACATGTACTGCCACTGCGAACGGATGGTCCGGGACTTCCAGGATGTCGCGCAGCTGCGCATGTTCGCCTTCGACGCCCGCGCGCACCTGCGCGGCTGCGCCCTGCAGCCCAAGGACAAGGCTGCCATCGACGGTCTGTACGAAGACGTGGAAGCGCTACTGGACGAGGCCACGAAGATCGAGGCCGAAGTCGAGGCGCGCAGACGGCAGCGAGAACTGCAGGACTTCCCCAAAGAGCTGCACAGCCGGACGAAAGAGGAGGCGGAGGACTGCCGACAGGCCCTGGCCAAGGCCAAGGAAGCCTGCGTGCAGATGCTCAAATTCGGCTACAAGCACGGGAAGCGCAGCGGCGACAGGGACCTCATGCGGATCCGGCAGACGGCGATGGCCGTCGAACCGCTCGCCGAGGCCCCCGCGCCACATCTGTGACGCGCCCGTCCCGACCCCTCTTCAATGGGTATAGACGTACGCGTCGGAACCGCCGTGCCGCATCGTGGTCACATCCTGCGGGACGGCTTTGGGCTCGACGAAGCTGATTCTCACGTCGAGTTCAAGCGCCTCTGCCACGGCAGCGAGGCTGCGCAGCGTCAGATTCTCGTCGCCGGAGAGGATCTGGCTCACCCGGCCCGGGCTCACACCCATCAGCCTGGCAAGGTCAGCCCGGCTCATGTCCCGCTTGCCCAACACCCCGGCCACCTCCACGGTGGCCTGCCGAGCGAGCCGCGCACCGGCGGCGTCGGCGGCCTCCGCCTTCACACCTTTGCTCTTCCACGGCAAGATGCATCACTCCAAACTGAGCAGGTCGCCTTCCGGCCTCACTCCTCACTTCACAATGTCAGGATCCCACCTTTAGCTTCAACTAAAAGCCCACTTTCGGCTCAATCTCGCGAGGAGCCAACGGATCGCGCCCCATTGCGCGGCCGTGACCTGCAACGACGGCAGGCACCATACGTTTTCGGCCAGATCGTGGCCGGAGGGGGCGTTCGGGCCCCCTTCTGGCGCGCTCGGCGGACCCGTCGTCATCGTCATCGTGCCCGCTACGTGCCCCAGGCTCGTGCTCGTGCCCACTGAGCCAGGAGTCGGCCGCCGACAGCTGCGGCGGCCGGTGCTTCTGTCACGGTGACAGGAGTTATCGGTGCGTTGGTGGTGGTCTCGGCGGGGCTCCGGCAGCTGTTCCGGTGGGGTGAGAACTGGGTACGGGCGAGTTCCGTGCTGATGGCTCTCCAGGGCGAGCTCGTCAACTGGAGCTGTGGGTCGGCCCCGTACGACGGTGCGGACTCGTCGGCCGTGCTGGCATCGAGAACCGAGGAGCTGGTGCGGTCCGAGGTCGGCGAATGGGCGGAGACACGGCGCTTGGCGCCTCAGCCCCCCGTCGCTGGACCTCCGGCTTCGGGCGGGTGAGCACACCTGGGGAGCTGCGAATCTGGCCCACAGCTGGTCCACGCGCGCTGATCAACGGCGGGATTCGGGCGGCCGGAGTGAGACACCGCACAACACAGAAGGGGCGCCCCTACGATCGGGGCGCCCCTTCTGGCGTGCTCGTTCTCTCACCTGGGCGGAGGCTGAGGGATTTGAACCCTCGGTGACATCGCTGCCACGACGGTTTTCAAGACCGTTCCCTTAGGCCGCTCGGGCAAGCCTCCTCGCGCCTGGCCCACCTGGGGTGGCGCGGGGATCAGCCTAGCGCGTCAGCTGTCGCCCTTGCGCTGTCCCAGGGTGACCTGGGTCGTGGACTGTTTGCCGTCGCGCTTGTAGGTGATGGTGACCTTGTCACCCGGCTTGTGGGTCCAGATCTCGCTGATCAGGGTCGGGCCGCTGTCGATCACCGTGTCGTTGAGCTTGACGATGACGTCGCCGGCCTTCAGGCCGGCCTTGTCGGCGGGGCCGTTGGGGACGACCGCCTGGCTGCCGCCGGCGCCGTTGCCCGCGATGGTGGCGCCGTTGCCGGTGTCTTTCATGTTGACCGTGGCCTCGATCACCGGGTAGACGGGCTCGCCGGTCTTGATGAGCTGCTGGGCGACGTGCTTGGCCTGGTTGATGGGGATGGCGAAGCCGAGGCCGATGCTGCCGGACTGCTGGGTTTCGCCGCCGAGGCCGCCGCCGTTGCCTGCGGACTGGATGGCGGAGTTGATGCCGATGACGCCGCCGTCGCCGTTCAGCAGGGGGCCGCCGGAGTTGCCGGGGTTGATGGAGGCGTCGGTCTGCAGGGCGCTCATGTACGAGGCGTTGCCGCCGCCGCCGTCGCTGGAGGCGACCGGGCGGTTCTTGGCGCTGACGATGCCGGTGGTGACGGTGCCGGAGAGGCCGAAGGGGGCGCCGATGGCGACGGTGGCGTCGCCGACCTGGACCTTGTCGGAGTTGCCGAGCGGGAGCGGGGTGAGTTCGGCGCCCGAGGCGTTCTTCAGCTTGACGACGGCGACGTCGTAGCCCTGGGCGCGGCCGACGACCTCGGCGGTGTACCGCTTGCCGTTGGAGAAGGTGGCGGTGAGCTTGCCGTTGTCGGCGGCGGAGGCGACGACGTGGTTGTTGGTGAGGATGTGGCCCTGTGTGTCGTAGACGAAGCCGGTGCCGGTGCCGCCTTCGCCGTTGCTGCCCTGGGCCTCGATGGTGACCACGCTGGGCAGGGTCTTGCCCGCGATGTCGGAGACGGAGCCGGGCGTGCGGCTCTCCGACTTCGGGTTGCCGAGGGCCGAGATCGTGGTCGAGTCGCTGCTGTCGCTCTGGTCGGCGGCCCAGTAGCCGATGCCGCCGCCGATGCCTCCGGCGACGAGGACGGCGGCCAGGAGGGCGGCGACGAGCCCGCCGGAGCGCTTGCGCGCCGGGGGCTGGGAG
>NZ_MUNE01000890.1 GCF_002154605.1 Streptomyces milbemycinicus
GCCGCCCGTCTGCTGCCCGCCGCCACCGGAGCCATAGCCGGGCGAGGTGGGCAGACCACTCGACAGGCCACTCGGGAGACCACTCGGCAGGCCGCTGGGTATCCCGCTGGGTATGCCGCTGGGGAGCGCCGGCAGCCGCGAGGAGCCGCTGGACGGGAGGGCGCCCGCGAACGATGTCTTGTCGTCGTCCTCGACGACCTGCGGCAGCACGAGGACGGCGAAGGCGAGGGCGGCGGCGACCAGTATCCAGACCCCGCGCTGCTTCTGCTCCTCGCTGCTCCCCGTGTTCGCTCCCGAACCAGACCCGCCTGACGCGCCGTCCATGGCTCTCCCCCGTGGAAACCTTGGCCCATTCATGTGGTTGTTCAGCGCATCCACGGTCTCATGACACACCGCTCCAGGGGAGAGCTGGCACGAAGCGTGCCTGGCATGTGACCTTGGCCGACGCCGGAGGCTCGCCGTCGTCGTCGAGGTCAGGCGACCGGCTCCAGGAACTCCAGCCGGTTCCCGACCGGGTCCTGGGAGTAGAAGCGGCGGTGGCCCGGCAGGTTCTCATCCCAGACGACCTTGGCTCCGCGCTCCGCCAGCCGCGCCGCGAGGGCGTCGATGCCCGTCACCCGGATGCCCGGGTGGGCCTTCTTCGACGGCCGGAAGTCCTCCTCGATGCCGAGGTGGAGCTGGACCGGACCGGATCGGAACCACAGACCGCCGCGGGCCGCCAGGACGGGGGGCTTGGCGATCTCGGTCATGCCGAGCGCTTCGCCGTAGTACGTGCGGAGCGCGCCCTCGGCGCCTGGCGGGACGGCCAGCTGCACATGGTCGATCGCGGCGAGCATCATTCCGCCTTCCGGGCGACGGCGAAGATGCGGCGGAAGGGGAAGGCCGTGCCGTGCGGGCCGGGTGGGTAGGCCTTGCGGAGGAGGTCGGCGTATTCGGCGAGGAAGGCGTCGCGGGCCGTGGGGTCGTCCTGGAGGGCGGTGAGGACGGGGCGCAGGGCGGTGCCCTTGACCCAGTCGAGGACGGGGTCGGTGCCGGTCAGCATCTGGATGTAGGTGGTCTCCCAGGCGTCGACCTCGCAGCCGAGCGCGGCCAGGCGCTCCAGGTAGGCGGCCGGGTCGAGGACGGGGGCGGGGCGTTCGCCGTGGGTGGAGAGGCGGTCTCGCCAGTGGGGGGCGTCGCACAGGTCGGCCAGGATGGTGTGGCTGGGCGCGGTGAAGTTGCCCGGGACCTGGAAGGCGAAGGTGCCGCCGGGGCGCAGGGCGGCGATCCAGGCCGGGAAGGACTCGGGGTGGCCGGGGACCCACTGGAGCAGCGCGTTGGAGACGATCAGGTCGAAGGTCTCGTCGGGGACCCAGTGCGCGGCGTCGGCGGGGCGGAAGTCCAGCAGGCCGCCGCCGTCCTCGGGGGCCGTGTGGGCGCGGGCCGCCTCCAGCATCTCGGCGGAGTTGTCGAGGCCGGTGACATGGGCGTCGGGCCAGCGGTCGAAGAGGAGGACGGTGACATTGCCGGCGCCGCAGCCGAGGTCGGCGATGCGGGGCGGGCGGCCGGGGGCGGTGGGG
>NZ_MUNE01000891.1 GCF_002154605.1 Streptomyces milbemycinicus
GTGGGTGGTTTCGGGTCGTGGTGTTGCGGCGTTGCGGGGGCAGGCTGAGCGGCTGCTGTCGCATGTGGAAGCGCATGAAGATTTGTCGTCGGTGGATGTGGGCTGGTCGCTGGCCACGGGGCGGACGGCTTTTGAGCACCGTGCGGTCGTCATCGGTGATCGTGACGGTCTGACGGCTGGCCTGGGTGCGCTGGCGCGGGGTGAGGATGTTCCAGGGGTGGTGGCCGGGCCCGCGTCCGGTGTGTCGGGCGCGGGTGGGCGTGTGGTGATGGTTTTCCCGGGTCAGGGTTCGCAGTGGGCGGGAATGGCCGTGGGACTGCTGGATTCTTCGGCGGTGTTCGCTGAGCGTTTTGCCGAGTGTGGTGAGGCTTTGGCGCAGTTTGTGGATTGGTCGTTGGAGGACGTGGTCCGGGGTGTTGCGGGTGTTGTGTCGTTGGAGCGGGTGGATGTGGTGCAGCCGGTGTTGTGGGCTGTGATGGTGTCGCTGGCTGAGCTGTGGCGTTCGTATGGTGTGCTGCCATCGGCGGTGGTCGGTCACTCGCAGGGTGAGATTGCGGCGGCCTGCGTTGCTGGGGCGCTGTCGGTTCGGGATGCGGCGAAGGTGGTGGCGCTTCGTTCCCAGGCGATTGCCGAGGACCTGGCCGGGCTCGGTGGGATGGCATCGGTATCGCTGACGGCCAAGCAGGTGGCCGAGCGCATCGCGGCATGGGACGGTCGTCTGTCGGTGGCGACGGTGAATGGTCCGACTTCGGTGGTGGTGGCCGGTGAGGTCGGGGCGCTGGAAGAGCTGCTGGCCGCGTGTGAGGCTGATGGGGTACGGGCGCGTCGTATCGCGGTGGATTACGCGTCCCATTCCACGCAGGTGGAGGCTATCCAGGAGCGGTTGGCGGAGTTGCTAGCAGGTGTTGAGCCGCGGTCGTCGTCGGTGCCGTTCTATTCGACGGTGACCGGTGGGCTCATCGACACGGCTGAATTGGATGCCGGGTACTGGTATCGCAATCTGCGGCAGACGGTCCGGTTCGAGGAGACCGTCGGCGCCATCCTGGACGAAGGCGACGCGGTCTTCATTGAGGCGTCAGCTCATCCGGTGCTGGTGGTCGGAGTGGAGGAGACCGCTGAGGCCCGTGGTGCGGAGGGCACGGTGGCGCTGGGTTCGCTGCGGCGTGACGAGGGCGGCCTGGACCGCTTTTTGACTTCCTTGGCTGAGGCGTGGGTGCGGGGTGTAGCCGTCGATTGGGCGAGGGCGTTTGAGGGTGCTGATGGGTCGTGGGTTGATTTGCCGACGTATGCGTTTCAGCGGGAGCGGTTTTGGGTGGGTGAGGAGCCGGGGGGTGGCGGTGTGGTGGAGTCCTTGGTGGGTGTGGGTGGTTTGGCTGAGCGGTTGGCTGGGTGTTCTGAGGGTGAGCGGTTGGGGGTGTTGTTGGAGTTGGTGCGGGGGCAGGTTGCGGTGGTGTTGGGGTATGGGTCGGTTGATGGGGTGGATGTGGGACGGTCGTTCAAGGATTTGGGTTTTGATTCGTTGATGGCTGTGGAGTTGCGTAATCGGTTGAGTGGTGCGACGGGTTTGAGGCTGCCGTCGTCGTTGTTGTTCGATTATCCGACGCCGTCGTTGTTGGTGCGGCATATGGATGCCG
>NZ_MUNE01000892.1 GCF_002154605.1 Streptomyces milbemycinicus
GACCCGCCCGCCCCGGCCGGGTCGACGCCCTGACAGATGTACCCGGGCTGCGCGTCGGCCATGCGCAGCGGACCGATGGCGGATGGCTCACCGGCACAACCGTCGTACTGGCCCCCGAAGGAGGTGCGATCGCCGCGGTCGATGTCCGGGGCGGCGGCCCCGGCACCCGCGAGACCGACGCCCTCGATCCGCGCAATCTCGTCCAGCGTGTCGATGCCGTCGTGCTGACCGGCGGCAGCGCGTTCGGGCTGGACGCCGCCTCCGGAGTGGCCGCTTGGCTGGAGGAGCGGGGCCGCGGCTTCCGGGTCGGCCCCGACCCGGCCCAGGTGGTGCCGGTCGTACCGACCGCCGCCCTCTTCGACCTCGGGCGCGGGGGCGACTGGCGGGCCCGGCCGGACGCCCCGCTGGGGCGCGAGGCCATCGATGCCGCGGCCGGTACGGACATGGGCGCGCCGGTCGCGCAGGGCAGTGTGGGGGCCGGCACGGGCGCGGTGGCGGGCGGCGTCAAGGGAGGCATCGGATCGGCGAGCGTGGTCCTGCCGTCCGGGATCACCGTGGCCGCCCTGGCGGCGGTCAACGCGGCGGGCTCGGTGGTCGATCCGCTGACGGGCGCGCTGTACGGGGAGTGGTTCGGCGAACCGTACGAGCCGTACGAGCGGGATGAGTTGGCGCGGGGCGGCGGCCGGGCGCGGCGTCCCGGCGAGGCAGAACACGCCAGGGCGCAGCGTCGACTGGCCGCCGCGCGGGCCGAGTCGGAGCGGCGTTCGGCGGCCTCCGTGCGGCCCCCGCTGAACACCACGTTGGCGGTGGTCGCCACGGACGCGGTGCTCAGCCGCGCCCAGGCGCACAAGCTCGCGGGCACGGCGCACGACGGCCTGGCGCGCGCGGTGCGGCCGGTGCATCTGCTGTCCGATGGCGACACGGTCTTCGCCCTGGCGACGGGCGACCGCCCGCTCGTGCCCGAGGGCGCCGACGGCGGGCAGGACCCGGCGTTCGGGGTGCATATGGAGGCCGGGGCGCTCAACGAACTGTTGGCCGCAGGGGCGGATGTGCTGACGCGGGCGGTGGTCAAGGGG
>NZ_MUNE01000893.1 GCF_002154605.1 Streptomyces milbemycinicus
CCACACCCGGTTGCCGATCTGAATCGGCGCGTTCGCCGCCTCATACGCGATATCGCCCAGCCCGCCGGCCTTACCGAACCCATTGTCGGTCGAAGCGACGAACTGGTACGCGTTGGCGGAATGGTTGTTACCGGGACCTTGGCCGGTCTCGACATTGTAGTAACCGGTCCCGCCGGTGCCGTAGTTGTCGGTCGGGTCCATCTGCGTGCTGACGACCCATTGCTGCTGCGGAATGTAGGCGACCGCCCCTTGGGAGGCTTCGTTGTGCACTCCCTGGATCTGCTCCGGGTTGGCCCTGTTCCGAACGTAGTCGCCCGGGAAGTATTCGACGACTCCGGTGCTCTGGCCGCCATCGGTTTCGGGCTTGGCGTGGTTGGGGCAATTCCCGGTGCCTTCCCACGAGTATCCACCCTCGGGATTGGCGCAGGCCATGCTGATGTCGCCACCGGACATACCGTTTTGCGGGGTGTCGTTGCCCGGCCGAGGGTCAAGACCGCCACCACTGACCACGTCCATGAACCGGTCGCGGAAACCGAGGATCATCGAACCGTCACGGGCGAAGGCGAGGGTGGCGAGCTCCGGCTGCGGATTGACGAGGGTATTTGATCCGCTGATCTTGAACTTGTCCCAGGTCAACAGGCTGGTGTTCCACGGGTTCCAGTGGTTGGCCTGGTCAACCCCTGTGGCACCGCCATAGACGGTACCGCGCTCGCCGGTAAGCGGCTGGGTCAGCACCGTGTCGAATTCCTCGCCGTCGTAGGTGTAGACGACGGCTTTCAGGTCTTCGCGCTTCTGCGTGCTCTCCGCACTGCACACGCCACCGACGTAGAGCTTGTTGTCGTGCGTGGAAAGCGCGAACGGCCGCCAGTCGGTGGGCAGCGCGCAGCCCGGGTCCGGGATGCGCACCGTCGCCTTGGGTGCGGATGCGGTGGTCTTGGTCGCATCGAAGCTGACCAGGGACCGGGTCCGCAGGTTCATCGCGTACAGCGTCGAGCCGTCTTCCGACAGGGCCAGGCCGCCGATGCTCTCCTTGCCCGGCGCATTGGTGAACCCGGCGTCCTTGATCATGTTGCTGGCGTCGTGCGGCGTCACCGCGGCGCCCGGCACCTTCGCGAACAGGGTCGGCGCGCTTCCACCGTCGGTCGGCGTGATGTAGATCGCGTCACCGCCGTCCGGCCCGTACGGGGTGTACCGCCGGGCGAACTCGCCCTGGAACAGCCGCTTCCGGTACTTGTCGTAGGCCAACGCGAACGTCGTGCCCACCTGGTCCTGCGTGTTGAGCGCGGTCGGGCATGCCGCCTGGTCAGGACACGTACCTCGTTTGTCCGTCCCGAACGCCACCAGTGCCCGGGTGTCTTTCCCGCTGGAAGAGTTCTGGATCGGCACGAAATACCGTGTGTCCGGCAGTGCGTAGTCGGCCGGGTTCCAGACCCCGGTGATGACCGAGTCGTCCTTACCGTCCGACACGTTTACGAAGGTCGTGAAGCTGTCGAAGTGGTTTTCCGCCGTCGAGGCCGGCGCCGCCTGAAGATACTTGTCGTACGGCGCCGGGATGGTGACATCGACGCGGTACTGACCGCCGGTCAGCTCGGTCGACTTCGAGACCACCACCTTTCCGGTGGCATCCGTGGTGCCGGAGACCCGATGGCCGTCAGGGTCCGACACCTCGACCTTCATGCCGCGCTGCGGCACGTCCATGGTCGTGTTGATCACGCCGGTGCCGAAGAAATCCCGGAGCACCTCAACGGTCAGGGTCCCGTCGCCAGTCGAAGCGGTGGCCGTCCCGGCCGTCGCGCCCATGACGCCACCCGACAGCAAGAGAACGGACAAGCCCACTCGCGCCAGCGCATCCGTACGCTTCCCGGCTGTCCGGTTTAATCTTCCATGCACTTTTCGCACAGCCATCACTCTCCCCTCGTGATGTCAACCGAACACCCGATTTCAGCCGTACATCCGCTTTTCGGCCCGGGTGACACTTCGGTCATGAAAAGGGCCCACCGCTGTTTCGGTGGGCCCGGTCGTTCTTGGTCGTCTTTGCGGATGTGGCGAATTCAGGGACTCGGGAATGCCTTCCCCAGACCAGTCGCACTCGTCCTCGCTTCCCTACACGAAAACGCACAAGAGTCTGAATAGTCATCCTGAATCGCTCTATCAGCGACGATACTGTAGCGGGTGGCTGCCAAGATCGGGGGGAGCTGAGGATGAATGAGCGGAACAAGTTATCAATGCGTCACGTGCGGCATATGAGAACAAAACGAGGTCCGCGGGGCGCGGGCGGGTGCGCTGGACCTTGCATGGCTACGGCGTTGAGCCGGCCGGGGCGAGCCGACGTCGATTGACCGGTCATCGAACGTGATCCGCCCGCCCGCGCTACTGCGATAGCGCGGGCGGGCGGATCACTCGTCTTTCAGTGCTGCCTGGT
>NZ_MUNE01000894.1 GCF_002154605.1 Streptomyces milbemycinicus
CCCCGATGTTGCGGCGGCCCTCCGCGCACTCGCGAAGGGCCGCCGCAACATCGGGGCCGGGCTTACACCCGGGTCAGATCCGCATCGGGGTCCCACTCATCCCGCTCCACACGCACCGCGGAGTCCGGGGCGAGCTGCTTGCGCAGCCCCTCGCCCTCCACGTCCACGTTCGGCAGCGCCTTGTCCAGCCAGCGCGGCAGCCACCACGCGGCCTTCCCGAGCAGCGCGAGCACCGCCGGAACGATGGTCATACGGACGATGAACGCGTCGAAGAACACCGCGATGGCGAGGCCGAAGCCGATCATCTTCACCATCGACTCGGACGAGCCGATGAACCCGGCGAAGACGCTCATCATGATGACCGCGGCGGCGGTGACCACCCGGGCCCCGTGCCGGAAGCCCGTGACCACGGCCTGGCCCGGCCGCTCGCCGTGGACGTACGCCTCGCGCATCCGGGTCACGAGGAACACCTCGTAGTCCATCGCCAGGCCGAACACCACACCGATCATGAAGATCGGCATCATGCTCATGATCGGGCCGGGCTCCTCGACGTTGAACAGGCTCCCGCCCCAGCCCCACTGGAAGACCGCGACAACCGCGCCCAGCGCCGCCACGACGGACAGCAGGAAGCCGAGGGCCGCCTTGAGCGGCACCAGCAGCGACCGGAAGACCACCATCAGCAGCAGGAAGGCCAGGCCGACGACCAGCCCCAGATAGGGCAGCAGCGCGTCGTTCAGCTTCTGCGAGATGTCGATGTTCATCGCCGTCTGGCCGGTCACCAGCATCTCGGCGCCGGTCCCGGACTTGAGGGACGCGGCCTCGTCCCGGATGTGGTGCACCACATCCTCGGTGTCGACGCTGCTCGGCTTGTACTTGGAGATGACCGTCAGCATCGCGGTGTCATTGGCCTTGTTGAACTGGGCCGGGCTGACACTCGCGACGCCGTCGACGTCGCGGATGGCCTTGCGGGCCTGCTCCACAGCGCCCTTGGGATCGTCGCTGCCCTTGGCGTCGACGACCACCATCAGCGGTCCGTTGAAGCCCGGGCCGAAGCCGTCGGACATCAGGTCGTACGCCTTGCGCTTGGTGGTGCTGGTCGGCTGCGAGCCGTCGTCGGGCAGGCCGAGCTCCAGGCTGGCCGCGGGGAGCGCGGCGGCGCCGAGGCCGAGCACACCCACCAGCAGCACCGTCACCGGGCGGCGCAGTACGAAACGGGCCCAGCGGGTACCCGCGTTGGGCTTCTCCTCGCCCGCGGCCTCGCCCTCCGCGCCCTTCTTGGCGGCCTTGCGGACCTTCCGGCTGAGCACCTTGCTGCCCGCGAAGCCCAGCAGGGCCGGGATGAGGCTGATCGCGATGAGGACGGCGATGACCACCGTGCCCGCCGCGGCGAAGCCCATCTTGGACAGCATCGGGATGTTGACGACCGCGAGGCCGGCGAGGGCGATGACGACGGTGAGCCCGGCGAAGACCACCGCGGATCCCGCGGTGCCCACCGCACGCCCGGCGGCCTCTTCCCGCTCCTGCCCCTCGGCCAGTTCGGCCCGGTAGCGGGAGACGATGAACAGCGCGTAGTCGATGCCGACCGCGAGGCCGATCATCA
>NZ_MUNE01000895.1 GCF_002154605.1 Streptomyces milbemycinicus
CCCGCCATAGGCCGGGCGGCCCGGCCTATGGCGGGGCGCCCACCGGCCTCCCCCCGGAGGGCGGCATCACCGTCGTCACCGGGCCCGCCGGGGTCGGCAAGACGGGCCTGGTCGTGTACTGGGGCCACGCACACGCGGACGCCTTCCCCGACGGGCGGCTCTTCGCAGACCTGCGCGGATTCAGCGGCGGCGAGGCGGCGGCGCCCGCCGAGGTGCTGCGCGACTTCCTGCACGCCCTGGGGACGCCCGCGGACCGCATTCCGCCCTCCCCTGAGGCGGCCGGCGCGCTGTACCGGTCGCTCGTCGCGGAACGCCGACTGCTGGTCGTGCTCGACAACGCCGGCAGCTCGGCGCAGGTGCGGCCGCTGCTGCCCGGCGGGCCCCGGTCCGCCACCCTGGTCACCAGCCGCAGCCGGCTCGACGGGCTGATCGCCACCGACGCGGCCCACCCCGTACGCCTGCACGCGCTGGGGCCCGAGGACGGGGTGGCCCTGCTCGGCACCCTGCTCGGCCCCGACCGGGTCGCCGAGGACCCGGAGGCCGCGCATGAGCTGGTGGCCCTGTGCGACGGGCTGCCGCTGGCACTGCGCGCCGCCTCGGCCCAGCTGCTGTCCCGGCCGCGCTGGCGGCTGGCCCGGCTGGCCACGGCGCTCCGCGACGAGCGGCGGCGGCTCGCGCTGCTGTCCGCGGAGGACGCCGGGGTCGCCGCGGCCCTGCGGAACTCGGTGGCCCGCCTGTCCGCGGACGACGCCCGGCTGCTGCGCACCCTGGGCACCGGCTTCGCCCGGGAGGTCAACACCGCGGAGGCCGCAGCGCTGGCCGGTGCGGACCCCGAGCTGATCCAGGACGGTCTGGAGCGGCTGGCGGAGATGCATCTGCTGGACGAGGAGGCCACCAACCGCTACGTGATGAGCGACCTGGTCAAGCTGTTCGCCCAGGACAGCGAGGACAGGAAGGACGGCGACAGAGAGCGGTAAGGGCGCTGAGGGCGGGGCGTTAGTGAAACGTTAGCGGCTCGGCAGCCGGGCGGCAGTCGAACGACAGCGGGGGACGACAGGCTTAGCCGTACCGAGAAAGACAGACCGGAAACGGCCAAGTCCCACTGGGGGGAACCCACCATGTCGATCACCGCCTTCACCGCGCGCCGCGCCCGCACCCTGCGCCTGGCCGCCGTCGGCCTGACCGCCGTCGCCGCCCTCACCCTCACCGCCTGCAACAGCAACGAGGGCACCGGCACCGAGAGCGAGGGCAAGCCGGACAGCTCGACCTCCGCCCCGGCCGACCAGGCGTCCGGCTCCAACGGGTCCGGCGGGTCCGATGCCACGGGCGGTGCGAGCGACGGGAAGAAGGGCGGTGGCACCGAGCAGGCCGGGTCCTCCAAGGACGGTGCCAAGGACGGCGCCAAGGGCTCCGGAGGCTCCGGCGGTTCCGACAACTCGGAGCAGGAGATC
>NZ_MUNE01000896.1 GCF_002154605.1 Streptomyces milbemycinicus
GTGCGGGCGCTTGGGCACAGGGACTCCTTGCTGCCACGGGTTTGACCGGTCCCGTGGATGGTCGGGGCCGGCGCGGGACGGGAGGTGGCGCTCCGGCTGCGGCGGTCCCCTGCGCACCACCACATGCTTCAGCACCTCCCCTTCTGCCCGTACCGGTAGGTCGTCGCGACCCCATGCCTGCCGGCCGGGCAGCCGGAGCAGACGCCCCGCGCCGCTGACCGGCCGTGGCAGCGCCTGGGCCAGGGCGGCCGCGGCGGCCCTGGCCAGGGTGCGCAGCGTGTCCAGCGCGGTCACCATCCGGGCGTCCGCGCGGTGCAGCAGCCAGGCCACGGCCAGCGCGGCGAGCGTGTGGACGGTCGTCATCGCCGTCCCGGCGTGATGCCAGGCATGTCCGTCGCCCGGCGCCGCCGTGAGGTGCCCGGTGTGCACCGCGTGCCCTGGTGTCCCCGTCTGCGTGTCGCCGTCCGCCCAGGACAACGCCAGGTGCAGCACGCCTTGCGTCGCCAGCGTGAACAGCATGGTCGCGGCGGGCGGGCAGTGGCGCCGGGCCAGGGGCCAGACCCCCGCGAACTGCGCCGTGGCCAAGCAGCTCACCAGCCGCCACGGCACCGTTCCTTCGGCGATCGCATGGTGGCCGAACGCGGCGAGCACCGTGCCGAGCACCGCGAACACACCGGCCCGCACGCACGCTCCCGCCCGGGCATCGGGCCGGGATCCCCCGGCACGGCCCTGGTGCCCCGTCGCGGGATCACTCGGCACGGTCACCCACCGCCGCGGCCTTACGTGCGCCGGGCGTGCGACCCTGTCAGGCGTTCGTCGCAGACGAGCGGGCTGATGGAGGTCACGGGCGTTCACCTTGTCGTATACGGCCCGGAGGGTGGGAACTGTTCACACCGCGCCTCGCAACCAGCAGGGGTGTAGAAGCACCCGCTCTTGGCTAGTGGTGATGATGGGGCATGGTGTGAGCGTGACTGCGGCATAGTCCACAGTCCCGTTCATCCCGTGGCCGCTCCTGTTGACTGAGCGTGGGGAGGTCTTGGACCCATGGGTGACACTCTCGTCCCGACGCGGGCCGATGGAGATGCGGTGGATTCGGTCGGGCCGTCTCCGCCTCGGACGCCGTATGCCCTGGCGCGGCGCCTGATCCGAGCCGATCCTGTGCTTCGACTGCACGTAGCTCTCCGTCCACCCGGTAGCCCGACCGCCGCGACCAGCGGCGATGACGGCGGCACGACCGTAGGGCCGATCGAGGTCGTGCCGGCTCACCCGGCTTGCCATGGTGGGTCGTTGGCCGTCACGACGAGGGCCCTCAAGAACTGTCCCGGACTGCTCCGAAAGATCATGGACAGGCGTCCGGGCGGCGCTGGCACGGACGATCTCACCTTCGTCGTGGAGTATTTCGTGCGGCCCCTGGTACGGGTCTTCCGTACCGCACTGGACAGCTACGGACTGGTGTTCGCCGACCCTCTTGGGCCGGACACGGCCTTCGAGCTGCGTGCGGACCTGGCAGCCACCGGCCGGGTCCTGGTCATGGACAGCCTGTCCGTATCCGGCGCCGCCGGTCTGATGACGCGTCGCGCGGCGACCCTGCGAGCGGCGCGGGAGTCGGATACCGACCTTGGCGCCCTCACCGCCTGGTCGTCGGGGAATGCGGCAGCCACCGTCCCCAACACGCTGCATGCCCTGGCGGAGGCCTTCTCGCGGGCGCGTCCGGACGCGCCTAAGGACCCGGGCGCGGCGTTCAGGGAGGTTCTTGCGGCGGAGATGCGTTATCTGCGGCCGGACACCGCACGCCTGCTCTCCGCGGACGCGAGCTGGGCCGCATGGGCACACAGCGTGCCGGAACAGCAGGAGCGCGCCCTCGCGCACCTGCTGGCCAAGCTCCAGGATCGGGCACGGGAGTGCCGGGTCCTCCCGGACAAGCCGCTGCCTGTGGTTCTGATCGGTCCTCTTACGGGTGGTGGCGAGCGGGCCCTGCCCGGTCTGCCGCAGTTATGCCGGGATGTGTGGCACGCGGGCGGGGAGACCGTCTTCCTGACCGAGGGGCCGGGCTGCCCGGCCGCCGGCTACGCATCGGGCCTCGCACGGTACGGAGTGCCCGATCCGACGGTGCTGACCCCGCGCTCGGCAGACGGCGCCGGGCCCGCCGCGGCCGCGGCGGCGCTCGCCCGGTGGGATCGGCGAGCGGAAGTCGTCGCCTGTCTCGCGGTGCTGGGCCCCACCGCGCGGGCTCCGGTCGGCTGGGAGGCGTTCGGGCGCCAGTTCCCGGGAGCGACGCTGCTCGTTGTCGGGCATGACGACCGCACCGGGTCCGGTGGTGACGATCGCACCTGGTCCGGTGACGTGCCCATGCCCTCCTCCCTCGCGCCACAGGTACCGGATCGGCCGGATGTGGTGCAGGCCCTGGAAATGCAGTCGCCGGCCGCCGCACCGGCCAACACAACTGCCGCTCCGACACTGCCGGCCGCGCGGTCGCTGTCGTCCCTGCGGCTGGATGTGCTGCGGCACAATCCGGCGATCGAACAGCACGCCGTACGGTGGAGTGGCGAGGAGACCCGACGGTTCGTCGACCACCTGGTCACGGCCGCCCGGCGCAATGCCGACCGCACCGCCCGCGCCGCCCGGGACACGCTGGGGCGTCGGCTGGTCGGGGCGCCGACCGACGCCGAGCGGGCCGTGCGCCTGATGCATCACATCCTGCAACGCAAACAGTTCAAGCACGGGCCCAGCTCCAACTACCCGCCCGAGCTGGCGTTGAGGGAAATGCTCCCCTTCGTCCGGCGCGGCGAACCGGTCCCGATGGCCATGGTGTTCTTCCCCAACAAGTTCGCCCACAGCAAGCTCAAGGCAGTCGGCGACCTTCCCGATCTCGCCGAACTGGCGATGCTGATCCGCCTCCTGGAGCTCATGGAGGCCGTTCATCAGGTGTACTCCCCCGGTCTGTTCTTCTTCCTGGCGGCGGACAACCAGCACTATCGCGCCCACTCGGCCGCGAAGCTCGAGGAGGGCATGCTCATCATGAGCAGATACGCGGGGGCCGCGGGCCTGTCCGGCAAAGTCGTCGAGATCGTCGCCTACGACGAACTCGCGGAACGGCATCAGGGCACCGCGTTCGTGACGGCCCACCGGGCCCTGCGCGCCCGTATTCTGGCCGAGTACCGCGCTGCCCTGCGCGGCCTCGACATCACCTCCGGGCCGCTGCGTACGCTCCGCGAGGCGGACCTGCGCGACCCGCGGGGCAATTTCGCCGATCTTTTCCGGTCGCTGGTCTTCTCCGTACGGACGCCCGGCACGCCCGGCACGCCCGGCACCGTGCCCGCCACCGGATCGTGGTGGAGCGAGGTCTACGCCGACCTGTACAACCTGGCCGAGGACTGCGCGGCGCCCGAAGTCATCGCGGCGCGCAAGGAGGTCCTGACCACCGCGTGGGACGACGCTCTCCGGTACGTCGCCACCTGGCATGCCGACGCGCACACCGGCTACCGATCCAAGCTCGTTCCCGGTGGAGTGCAGGTGTCGCTGCGGCCCGCGCCCGGCAGAATCGGTCTCAACCTGCTGGGCGGCACCGCCCTGTCGTCCGCGCACGCCACTGGTGCCATCGACACCCGGGGGGTCGTCTCCCGCGAGTTCGCGGTGGCTCTGCGGGACCAGTGCTTCGTCCCCCTGTACTCACCGCTGCTCGGTCCGCAACAGCCGTTCGCCATGGTCCCGGTGACCGCCACCCAGGCGAGGGGCGACGGGGCCGGCGCCCGTATCGATCCGGCGTTTCTGCGCACCACGCGCCTGCGGCGGAGATGAGCCGTGAGCCGGCAGGACCCGCCCGGCGCGGCCGGATCAGCGCTCCCCGAGTTCGGCCCTGCGCACCTTTCCGCTGCTCTGGCGGGGGACGCTCGCCACGATCTGGCATGTCATGGGCACCTTGGCGTCGGACAGCCGTTCGCGGCAGTACGCGTCGACGGCCGCGGTGGTGACCGGATCGGCCGGGTCGGACGGTACGACGAGCGCGTGCACGGCCTCTCCCAGGTACTCGTGTCGTCGTCCGGTGACGACGGCGTCGGCGACGCCGGGCATCTCCAGCAACACCGCCTCGACCTCGGCGGGGTAGACGTTTTTCCCGCCCACGTTGATCACGTTGCTCTTGCGGTCCACGAGGTAGAGGTAGCCGTCAGCGTCCAGGTGGCCGAGGTCGCCGACGGTGAGGAAGCCGTCCCGCTCGGGCAGGCGCGGTCCGTCGCCGAGGTAGCTCGGCTGTCCGACACCCGGTGTCCGCATGAAGACCTCGCCGACCTCACCGGCCGGCAGCTGCCGCCCGCCCTCGTCGTAGATCCGTATCTCGCAGTCGGTCGGACGGCCGACGCTGCCCGGGCGTTTCAGCCACTCGTCGCCCCGGATCACTGTCCTGCCGACCCGCTCCTGGCTGGCGTAGATCTCATACACCCGCCCGGGATCGATCAGCTCCAGCCAGG
Source organism: Streptomyces milbemycinicus (assembly GCF_002154605.1). Classification (GTDB taxonomy): domain Bacteria; phylum Actinomycetota; class Actinomycetes; order Streptomycetales; family Streptomycetaceae; genus Streptomyces; species Streptomyces milbemycinicus. The sequence continues at coordinate 4,467 of NZ_MUNE01000896.1, forward strand.
CCCGCTTGACCTGCTCCGGGCAGGGGCCCGCGCCGTGGTGCAGCGTCTCGATGCTGGACAGGTCGTAGTCCCTGAGCCCCGGCACATCGAGCAGCATCCGCATCATCGCCGCCACCATCCGTACATAGCTGACCCGGTGTTCCTGCACGAGCTTCAGGAACAGCGACGGAACGAACCGCTCCATGATGATGACCCGGTGGTCGAGCGCCAGGCCCTGGTACAGCGCCTGGAAACCGGTGTGGTACAGCGGCAGGACCAGCAATTGCGTCTGCCCGAGCCGCATGCCCTGCGCCTTGTCGTGCCGAGCCTCCCAGGCGCCCGGCCGGTACGTCCACGGCCGCGGCCGCACGATCACCCGGGGCAGCCCCGTCGTACCGCCGGTCAGCGTGGCGGACCGCGGTGTGCCTTGTCGCGGGAGCGGAGTGTCGCTGTGCCGGCGCTCGCGCCACCACCCCGGCCGTACAGCCGCCCCGTCAACGTCGCCGATCAGCACGTGTTCGCCGATCGCGGCGGCGAGGGCGGCACGCTCGGCCGCCGTTCCCTGCGGATCGAGCGGCACCACCAGGCTGCCGAGTTTCCAGGCGGCGACGGTCGCCACCACATGGTCCGGACCGGCGGGCAGGGCCACCGCCACCGTTCTCCGCGAGGTGACACCGCGCTCGGCGAGGCCGCGCGCCGCGCAGTTGGTCAGCCGCTCGAGCTCAGCCCAAGTCAGCTCCGACACACCGCCGTTCGGCGCCACCGACAGGACGGCGGTGGCGGCCGGGTGTTCGGCGGCCAGCTGCCCGATGCGTTCGCCGATGGTGACGGTGGACTCAGTGGACTCCGTGGACTCCTGCTGGGGAGAAGGCATGTACGGTCCTGCCTTTTCGCTGGGTCTCGAACGCCCCGATCGCCTCATGTAGGTTGGCACCATGCCGCGGCGGCGCGACTACCGGCTGTTTCTGATCAGCCAGACGATATCGAATGTCGGATCGTCTTTCACGGCCTTCGGTCTGCCACTCCTGGTGTTCAGACTCACCGGCTCCGCGGTGAACCTCGCGCTCACCACCGTCGCCGGGTTCCTGCCCTACCTACTGTTCGGCCTGGTGATCGGCGCCTGGGTGGACCGGGTGGACCGCCGCCGCGCACTGGTCGACGCGGTGGTGGCCCGAGGGCTGACGATCGCGGTCCTCCCGGTCCTCGGCGGCCTGGACATGCTGACCGTGTGGGCCGTGTACGCGGTGGCATTCGTCAACACGTCTCTGGGGATTGTCTCCTCCGCGGTGGAGAGCACGGCGATCCCCACTCTGGTGTCCCGGGACGAACTGGCGGACGCCAATGGGAAACTGCGCGCCGGATACGCGGCGGCGCAGGTCACCGGGCCCCTTCTGGCGGGAGCGCTGATCGGCGGCGGGTTACCGGTCACCGGTGTCTTCGCCATCGACGCCGTCTCGTTCTGGCTCGCGGCGACCCTGCTCCTGGCCATCCGCACCCGCTTCAGCGGCGACCCGCCACGGGAGGAACGGCGCTCCGTCGCCTCCGACGTCGGCACCGGACTGCGGTATGTGCTGGCCGACCCGGTGCTGCGCGGCATCGCCCTGCACGCGGCGCTGTACAACCTGATCGGCTCCACCGTCACGTCCCAGCTCGTCCTGTTCGCCCATCAGCGGCTGGGAGCCGACGATGCGCAGGTCGGTCTGTTGTTCGCCTGCGGGGCTCTGGGCACCGCCGCCGCGCTGTTCACCTTCAGCCGCCTCGCGCGCCGGGCGTCGTTCACCACGACCACCCTGGGGGTGATGATGTGCTGGAGCGTCCTGGTGCTGGGGCTTTCGGTCAGCACCGATATCCGCCTCGGCGCGGTGTTCTGGGCGTGCGCGGCCGGGCTGCCGTCCGTCTACGCCGTCAGGACCCTGACGCTACGTCAGACCGTCGTACCCGACCATCTTCTGGGCCGCGTGCAGACGACCGGACAGGTGCTCGCCTGGTCGGCACAGCCCATCGGCGCCTTCATCGGCGCCTGGCTCATCAGCGTCACCGGACGTATCGCGGTGGTGTACGCCGGATCGGCCGTGCTCATGGCCGCCGTCACCGGCTGCTTCTGGCTGGGCCCGCTCGGAAAGGCCGACATACGCGAGTGACCCGATGATGCCCCGCAGCGCCTCGACGACAGGAGGAGAATCGTTGAACGAGCCCCAGGCACAGATGTCCGATGTTCCGGCCGAGGTGCTCGGCAAGATCAGGTCGGCCGTTCAGGCGCTCCCGCAGGTTTCCGAAGCGGTCGCGCTGGACTGGCGGGTCCCGCTGCCCATACGTGGCCGGCACCTCGCCGATGTGCTGCCCACGGGATTGGCGCGGGAGCCGACGGACGCGGCGGAGGGGACGGGCACGGACACCACCGAAGTCGCCACCGCGGCGCCCGACGACGAAACACCGGCCGAGTACGAAACACCGGCCGAGTACGGAACACCGGTCGAGGACGGTGCCCGGGAACCCTCCATCCTCGGCTCAGGCTCACTCGGTCTGCCCGTCGACCACCCTCGTACCCTGCAGGCGGCCCTGGCCAGGGCCGCGGAGGAGGCACCGGACCGAGGGATCACCTTCCTGACCCGGCAAGGCACCAGTGTCCATATGACCTACCCCAGGCTCCTCGCCGACGCCGAGCGCGCCCTGACCGGGTTACGCGCGCTCGGTCTGCGCCCGGGCGACTCGGTCCTCTTCCAGTTCGACGCCAACCGCTCCTTCGTGACCGCCTTCTGGGCCTGCGTCCTCGGCGGTTTCCTTCCCGCCCCGCTGGCCGTGGTCCCGGACGGGGAACGGGGCTCGGGCAAGCTCCGCAACACCTGGTCGTTGCTCGGCCATCCGCTGATCCTCACCGACCTCGACGCCGCGGAGCTGGCGGACGCCCTGTCAGGGCAGTGGGGCACAGGTGTCCGGGTGGCCGCCATCGCCGACATCATGGCCGACCGCAGGGACCGGGACTGGTTCGCGGCGAGGCCCGACAGTCCCGCGCTCAACCTGCTCACATCGGGCAGCACCGGACTGCCCAAGTGCGTACGGCACAACCATCACAGCATCGTGGCCCGCACCTGGGGAGACGCCGTGGTGAACCGGCTCACCGAGGAGGACGTCACCCTCAACTGGATCGCGATGGACCATGTGATGGGCTCGGTGATGGCACACACCCGGGATGTGTTTCTGTGCTGCGCCCAGGTGAACGTCACCCCCGACATGTTCGCCGCCCGCCCCCTGAACTGGCTCGACTGGATCGACCGCTACCGCGTCACCAACATCTCGGCCCCCAACTTCGCCTTCGCGCTGGTCAACCGGCACGCCGACGAAATCGCCGAAGGCCGGTGGGACCTCAGCTCGCTGCGGGTCGTCTACAACGGCGGTGAGCCGGTCGTCAGCGGCACCGCGCACACCTTTCTCACCCTCCTCGCCCGCCACGGCCTGCGGCCCGACGTCATGATGGTCGTCTGGGGCATGTCGGAAACGGCCTCCGCGGTCACCCACGCCCCGCTGTCGCGCGACGACCGGACCCTCGGTGTGGTCGTGCTCGACCAGGATTCCCTGGGCGGGGATCTGCGGCCCGCGCGGCCGGGCTCCCCCCGGACCGTCACCTTCACCTCGGTCGGCGAGCCGGTGCCCGGGGCCCTGCTGCGCATCGTCGACGCGCACGGGGCGGTGGTGCCACGCGGCCGTGTGGGCCGCCTGGAGGTGAGCGGCGAGACCATGATGACGGGCTACTTCGGCAACGAGGAGGCGAACGCCGAGGCGTACACCGCCGATGGCTGGTTCCGGACCGGAGACCTGGCCTTCGTCTGGGACGGCGGCCTCGTCATCGCCGGGCGGGAGCGCGACCTCATCATCGTCAACGGGGCGAACTACTTCTGCCACGAGATCGAGGACATCGTGACCTCGATCCCGGGCGTCGCACCGTCCTCGGCGGCGGCCTGCGGACTCTTCTCCCCCGACATCGGCACCGACCGCCTGCTGGTCTTCTTCGTACCCGACCCCGCGCCCGACGCCACCGGGCAACCCGAACGGTCCGATGACGGTCTCTCACATCAAGCGGCCCTCGTCCGCGCCATCACGACCGCCGTCGCCGCGCGGACCGGCCTCGCTCCGTACCGTGTCGTGCCGCTGGCCGCCGGGGAGTTCCCGCGCACCGTCTCGGGCAAGATCCAGCGCGGACAGCTCCTGGCGTCCTACACCGCCGGCTCCTTCGACGAGCGCCTTCGCCGGCTGGAAGTCGTCGAGGAGGGCCCGCGCACCGTGCCGCCCTGGTTCTTCGCCCCAGTGTGGGAAGAGGCCCCGCTGCGCGGCGCCGCACCCCCGACTGAGGCCCCCAACCCCCTCGTCGTGTTTGCCGACGACCACCAGGACGGTCTCCTGACCGGGGCCACGGCGGCGCGGATGCCCGGCCCGGTGATCGTCGTCCGCCCGGCGGACGGGCCCTACGGCCTGCGCGAGCAGGCGGACGGCTATCGGCTGGACCCCGAGGACGAAGCCGGCTACCGAGCGCTGCTGACGGCCATCGCGCGCGAACACCCGCAAGTCGATGGGATCGTCCACGCCTGGTCGCTCGCCGGTGACGCCCCCGAGGACGTCCCTGGCGGCCTGCGCCGTGGGGCGCTGTCCGTCGCGAGGCTGGTCCGAGCGCTGGCCGACAGCCCATGGCCGGCCGCCGCGCTTCTGGTGGCGACCCGGCTCCCCGTCGCCGCGGAGGGGGCTTCGCCCGCGCCGACGGCCGCGGGGTCGCTGGCCAACGGAGCGCTCACCGGGCTGGTGAGGAGCGTGGCGACCGAGCGTGGAGAGGGGGTGACGCGCCTGATCGACGTGGCCGACAACGCCGGACGCGCGGCCCTGATCACCGCGATCCGCGCCGAACTCGCCTCTTCCGGGGAGACACTGACGCGCTACGCCGCCGGGCGGCGCCTGGCCGCCCGGCTCCAGCCGATCGCCGCGCCGGCTCTCTCCCGGCCCGGTGAGGCGTTCCACGAAGGCGCCCTGTACGCCATCACCGGCGGTTCCGGCGGAATCGGCCAGGAGATCGCACACCACCTGGCGGCCGCGTACGGCGCCAAGGTCCTGCTGCTCGGCCGCCGGGACGCCGCCGAGACACCCGCTCCCTCCCCGCTGCCGCCGGAGGGCAAGGGCGAGATCCGTTACGAGCGCGCCGACGTGACCGACCCCGACGCGCTCGGCGACGCGGTGGCCAGAGCCGAGCAGACCTGGCGGCAACCGCTGGCAGGAGTACTCCACCTGGCCGGGCGGTCCCTGCGCCATCAGTGGGACGACATCACCGCACATGTGGTGGCACGCGAACCGTCCGAGGAGTACGAGCAGACACTCGCGCCCAAAACGGCGGGCACACTCGCGGCGGCACATCTGCTGGACGATCGGCCGGACGCCTGTCTCCTGCTCTTCTCCTCGGTGAACGGCTACTTCGGCGGCACGGGCTTCGGCGCCTACGCCGCGGCCAGCAGCTTCCAGGACGCCTTCGCCGCGTACTGGTCCCGCAGCAGGGGGCGTGATGTGCGGTCGCTCGCCTGGAGCCAGTGGAGTGGTGTCGGCATGAACGCCGACGGGCCGATGACGGCCGCCGCGGCGGCCCGCGGATTCCGCCCGATCACACCGGCACAGGGCCTCGGCTCGCTGCTCCTCGCATGCACCGGCGCCGAACGCCACCTGCTGATCGGCCTGGACGCGCACAACCCGGACATCAGCCCGCTGCTGGCCGACACGGCGACCCGGCGGGCCGTTCTCCTCGGGTACACAGGCGGGGCGCGGGCCGAAGACGTACTGACCGCCGCGGCAGGCGTCACCGGCGGCGGTGTGCCCGTCCATGTCGCCTCCGTGCCGGCCCTGCCGCACACCCCGGCCGGAGAGATCGATGGCACTGCCCTGGCGCGCCTGGCGATCGGCAGCGGTGATCCCTCACGGACCCGGCCGCCGAAGGCGGGTCTTGAGACCGATATCGCCCGTGTCGTCTGCGACGTCCTGGGCCGTGGGTTCATCGGCCGGGAGGAGAGCTTCTTCGAAGTCGGCGGAAACTCGTTGTTCGCCGCACGGCTGCAGCACGAGGTCGCCCGGCGGCTGGAACGCAGGCTGCCATTGCGCGCGCTGTACCGACATCCGACGGTACGGGCTCTCGCCACCGCCCTGCGGGAGCAGGAGGGCTGACGCCGGGGCGTCGGTGCCACGGCCCCGGCCTCGGCCTCGGCCACTGCCAACGCCCTGGTCAGCCGGTCAGAATCCTGCCGAGTTCCGCGGCCGCGTCGGCGCCCAGGACCGTGAAGTGGTCGCCCGGTACCCGGCGCACCTCCACCCCGCCGTCGGCCAGAGTGCCCCAGCCGCCCGCCGCACCGGCCTGCGGCCGTCCCGGGCGCCGCGGCCGCAGCAGAAGGAGCGGTCCGGGGAAACGGGTGGGCCGGTGCCGCTCGGCGGCCCGTGCCGCCGCGTCGAAGACTCGCCAGTACCGGGCGATCTCCTCGTCGTCGATCTCCCGCGGCGGCACGCCGATCTCC
>NZ_MUNE01000897.1 GCF_002154605.1 Streptomyces milbemycinicus
CGGCCCCCGGGGTACGGGGGCGAGCGCGGGAGGTAGCGTCTGGACTGCGAATCCGACTGACGCCGTGGGAACCACCGTCGCGTCCCACGCAAGGGGAGCCGTACGGCGCAGGCCCTACGGAAGCCTTGCGTGCATCACGACGACACAAGGGGAAGACACCTCCACATGCCGGACCGACGCCGCCGCGCGGCTCACTGCCTCATGCCGACCCCTGCGCGTACCGGGGGGCCGCGATGAGGTACGCCCGCCCGTCGCGCACGACGCCGCTGCTGCGTGAGCAGCAGTCCCCGTCCTCCTCCGCCTCGCCCGAGGGCTCGCCCTCCGGGCGCGAGGAGAACAACCCCTTCGCACCGCCGCCGGAGGGACGGCCGGACCAGCCCTGGCAGCCCAGGCACCGGCCCGACACCGCGCCGGGCGGTGAGGGCGGCAGCGGCGGCAGCGGCGGCGACGACGGCCGTGCCGCGCCGGGCGGACCTGGTGAACCCGGCAGCCCGGGCAGCCCAAGTGGCACCGACTGGCCTGCCGCCCCCGGCACCCCCGGCGGCGCCATACAGGGCGGTCAGGGAGGCCAGGGCGGCCAGGGAGACCAGGAAGGTCAGGGCGGCGGTCAAGGCAGCCAGGACGGCCCGCCGCAGCAGCCCCCGGCCTGGGGCAGCCAGTGGAGCAGCCGCCAGCCCGGCCGCCAGAACGGCGGCTTCGGATCAAACCCTGGCCGACCGAACGGAACGGGCGGCCAGGGCGGCTCCGGCGGCCCGCGCTGGGACCCGAACGACCCGGCCCAGCGGCGCGCCCGCTACGCCCTGCTCGCGGGCATGTGGGCCTTCTTCTTCGCGCTGTTCAGCCTGCCGCAGATCGCGCTGCTGCTCGGTGCGCTGGCCGTCTACTGGGGCATCAGCTCGCTGCGCGCCAAGCCGCGCCGCCCGGCGCCGGGCACCAGCCCCTCGAAGCCGCAGGCCACGGCGGCGATCAGCGGGCTGGTCACGGGCGGTCTGGCGCTGGCCATCGTCGCGGCGACCTTCACCACCCAGATCGTCTACAGCGACTACTACTCCTGTGTGGACGACTCCCTCACCCAGACCTCCCGGCACGCCTGCGAGGACCTGCTGCCCAAGCAGCTCCGGCCGCTGCTCAGCACGGAGGACTGAGCAGGTCCGAGGGAATGCCAGTGACTTTGTGGTGAGTATCGGACAGCGACACGCCAACACCACAGCGTGTCGCTGTCCGATACTCACCACAAGTCAGGCCTCGGACGCGCCACGGCCTTCGTACTGCTCGTGCTCCGGCAGCCCAGGGCCCTGGGGCGGGGCCCCGGGCCGGTCGGCGTTGGGGCCCGGCGCCGTGTCGTAGCGCGGAAAGAACTGCCGCCACCAGGGCGCGGGTCCCTTGGTGGCGTCCGCGCCCTTGTCATCCCCGGTGCCCAGCGCGCTCCGGCTGTCTTGCGCGCTCCGGCCCTCGGTCTCCGATCGCTTCGATCGCGGCAGGGGCGTCGCCGAGGCCGCCCAGGCGCGGGCCTCCGCCTTACGGGCCACCCAGGCCATCAGCGCGGGCACGAACAGCCGCAGCCATCGCAGGAGGACCGCTCCCGGGATCCCCGGCAGTGCGGTCCAAGCCAGCGTCGCCGTGCCCGTACGCCACCAGCTCGGGCCCAGCTCGGCGAGTCCGTGGGTGCCCAGGGCCCCGCCCGAGGCACCGGCGAGCAGCGCCATCGCGGCCGCGCAGCCGAGCGAGGCGCCCGCGGCCATCAGGGCGGTCTGGCCCCACCCCCACACCGACACGGCCGGCCGCAGCGCCCCTGGCTCTTATACACAGCT
>NZ_MUNE01000898.1 GCF_002154605.1 Streptomyces milbemycinicus
TCGGGTCGGCGCACGGACGTGGCCAAGATGGTCGACGCCCAGGTCCTGAAAGCCGGTACCCGGATCGTGCTCACCTACCGCGCCACCGAGCACTGGGCCACCATCGACGCGAACGGCGGCATCATCCTCACCGCGACCGGAGGCACCCCCTATGGCAGGGTCGACGAGGCCGGAGCCGTCGCCCGCGGCACCAAGACTTGCCAGGGCATGAACGAATGGCACATCGAAGACGAGAACGGAGTACGCGTCAGCCTGCGCACCATCCGCGACCGTGCAGCCGCGGCTGGCACCCTGTAGCCGGTCAGGCGGGTCTGTCGGAGGCCGCCCCTACTCTGGCGATAGGAGAGCACCGCAAGGGGAGGCGGAATGGCGTACGACGCAGAGGCCATGCAGGAGCTGTGGCCGCAGCTTTCTGCAGGCCGTGACGACGTCGCACCGACCTGGAGGTGGACGTCCGGATAGCCGTCGGCCTTCCCAGGTCCCCGCCCGGGCGACGGCGGCCCGACCCGATCGTCCTGTTACCAGGCAGGTGTCAGTATGGTCAGCTATTTTCATGCCTTATGTACTCGTACTCCTTTTGGGGCGCGCTCGCGGAAGCTCCCGGCCTGTCGCCGGCGCAGCAGCGTGCCATCGCCGAAGCTCTCACCCAGCAGCATCCGGACACCGCCGCGCGATTCTTTGCCCGGCCTGATCTCGATCACGAGACCCGTGACCACATGGTGAGGGACACCCGTAACCCGCGTGTACTGGCGGCCCTTCTGTCGACGCCGGTGGTGACCGGCAGTCACCTGATGACTGCGGCCAAGGTGCTCGGTGCCGAGGCGGTACTGCTGGAGGCCATACGGTCTCGTTGCGACCCGAAAGAAGTGCTGCTTCCGCTCATCAACCAGCTCGATCACCGTGTCGCACGCCGTGTGGGCATGGCAGAGTGGGGTATCACCTCGCCAATCCGCTGCGCGCTGATCCGTGCGGCCGCATGTCCTCCCGCCGCGCTCAGCAGCCGCTCCAAGGACCTCACCGAAGCGGAACGCGAGGAGCTGCACGCCGCGGTCAAAGCGTGGCATGACGACGTGTGGGCACTGCTCGAAGCAGCACCCGCCCGTCCTCTGTGGCCGGAGCTCGTACGCGATGCCAACTCCGGCCGGCTGATCACGAACCTTCTTCTCAACCGCGCCGACGACCTCGACGACCCGGTGCTGCTGGCCTGCCTGGAATCGGCGTTCCCCAAAGACGCAGGCAAGGACGCAGACCCGGACGACCTCTACTCCGGCGTCTTCGGCGCAACGGTGAACCTCGGCAGACTGGTCAGCATCACTGAACGGCATCCGCGCGCATTCCTGCTCCATGGCCCCACCCTTCGGGAGGTCATCGCCGCTGCCACCGGCGAACTGACACGCGAGATCCGCAAAGAAGGCATCTACGAAAGCAGCTGGGACGTATTCGACGCACTCGCCAGCGTGTGCACTTCGCCTGCTCTACTCGCGGACGCCGCCCAGTGCCTCAGCCAGGCCACCCCGCCGACCTGGCAACAGCGACAGCCCCCGGCGCCGAAGTGGACTGCCGCACGCTCGCAAGCTGCCGATGCCCTGGCCCGCAACCCGTTCTGCCCGGCCGAAGCGCTCGCCCTGCTCGCTCCGTTCCTCAGCGACGCCACCGCCGCCCACTTTGTCGAACACCCCGACGAGCAGGTCCGTGACGCTGCGACCCGCATCGTCGACCAGGCTGTGGAGCGCATCCACCAAACCGGGCCGGCAGCACCGAAACAGCGCAACCTGCTGGCCGGGCCTACTGTGCCGGCGGACGAAAGCCTCGCCCAGCAGGATGATCCGGTGGCGGCACTGTCGGCCTTCCTGCCCCTCAAAGGCCCCGCAGAGCGCCGCCGCGAGACCGCTAGAGCCATCCTGGACTCCCGCTACGCCGACGTATCCCATCTCAGGCAGCTGCCCGCAGCCCTGGTCCTGGCCCATACCGCGCACGCGCCGGTGGTGGCGGCACTGCTGCTTCAGGA
>NZ_MUNE01000899.1:0-123 GCF_002154605.1 Streptomyces milbemycinicus
CGACCGCGGCCGCGGCGCCGTCGGAGAGGATGTATGTGGAGCCGAAGTCCTTCCAGCGGTTGATCGTGGGAGTACTGAAGTTCTGGGCCGTGGTGACCAGCACGGTTTCCGCCTTCGCGGCGC
>NZ_MUNE01000899.1:155-550 GCF_002154605.1 Streptomyces milbemycinicus
GGGCGGGTACGAGCCGTCCGGGCCCTGGTAGTAGACGCTGCTGTGGATGTGGGAGTCGATTGTGTCCGCGTCCACGTCGGCGCGCTCGATGGCGCTGCGCGCCGCGGAGACGGCCATGTCCACCGCCGCCAGGTCACCGGCCACGTGCGTTCCGGTCAGGCCGCTGGCCTTGTACACCTCCTCCTCGTACATGCCGTCCGCGATGGCCTGCTCGCTGCTGACCCACTCGGGCAGGTGCACACCGACGGAGCTGATGAAGACATCGTTTACTCTCACTGCAAGGTTCCCTTTCGAACCCTCGGCCCGACCTTTCAGTCGGCGAGGATCTCCTTCTTGAGGTACTGGGCGAGTTCACCCGGTGTGCCGAAGTCGAATACGAGCGTGGGCCGCAACCG
>NZ_MUNE01000009.1 GCF_002154605.1 Streptomyces milbemycinicus
CAGCCACACCGTGTCGCCCGCCGGGGGCGCGACGGGGAGCGGGGCGACCAGGTTCGGGTGGGGGAGGTTCCGGGCCAGGGCGTCCAGGGCGGCGGTCATCTCCTGGCGGTCGCTGCCGATGATCACGGCTCGTCGTTCGAATGTCGCCCGGGCCGTGGCCAACGACCACCCCACGTCCGTGACCGGCGTGGTGTCGTCGGCTCCCAGCCGGTCGGCGAGGGACGTGGCCACGGTCCGCAGGGCCTCGTCGGTGCGGGCGGAGAGCGGCCAGGCCACGGCCACGGGCGCGGGGCGGTCCGCCGCCGGCCCGTCTCCGGGGCGGTCCGGGGCCTGTTCGAGGATGAGGTGCGCGTTGGTGCCGGAGGCACCGAAGGAGGACACGGCGGCGCGCCGGGGGCGGTCGGTCGCGGGCCAGTCGGTGGGTTCGGTGAGGAGTTGGACGTTTCCGGTGGTCCAGTCGATGTGCGGGCTGGGTTCGTCGATGTGGAGGCTGGCGGGCAGCCGGCCGTGGACCATGGCCATGATCATTTTGATGACCCCGGCGACGCCGGCGGCGGCCTGGGTGTGGCCGATGTTGGACTTGACGGATCCGAGCCACAGCGGACGGTCCGCAGGGCGTTCCTGGCCGTAGGTGGCCAGGAGCGCCTGAGCCTCGATGGGGTCGCCCAGCGTCGTGCCCGTGCCATGCGCTTCCACGGCGTCCACATCCGCCGGGTCGAGTCCCGCTCCGGCCAGGGCCCGGCGGATGACGCGTTGCTGGGCGGGCCCGTTGGGCGCCGTCAGGCCGTTGCTCGCGCCGTCCTGGTTGACCGCCGAACCGCGCAGTACGGCGAGCACCCGGTGCCCGTGGCTCCGCGCGTCCGACAGCCGCTCCAGCAGCACCAGGCCGACACCCTCGCCGAAGCCGGTGCCGTCGGCGGCGGCGGCGAACGGCTTGCACCGGCCGTCCGGCGCCAGACCCCGCTGCCGGGAGAACCCGGTGAACACGTCGGGGGTGGCCAGGACGGTCACGCCGCCTGCCAGCGCCAGGTCGCACTCGCCCTGCCGCAGGGCCTGGGCGGCCAGATGCATGGTGACCAGGGAGGAGGAGCAGGCGGTGTCGACGGTGACGGCGGGGCCCTGGAGGCCGAGGGTGTACGCCACCCGGCCGGCGATGATGCTGCTGGTCCCGGAGAGCCCGGCGTAGCCGTCCAGTCGGGGGTCGCCGGGGGGCAGGCCGTTGCCGTAGTCGTGGTACATGACGCCGGCGTAGACGCCGGTCAGGCTGTCCTTGAGGGTGTGGGGGTCGATGCCGGCCCGTTCCAGCAGTTCCCAGGACGTTTCCAGCAGGACGCGCTGCTGCGGGTCCATCGCCAGGGCCTCGCGGGGGTTGATGCCGAAGAACGCGGCGTCGAAGCCGTCGGCGTCGTACATGAACGCGCCCTCGGAGGCGTAGGTGGTGCCGGGGTGGTCGGGGTCGGGGTGGAACAGGTTGGCCAGGTCCCAGCCGCGGTTGGTGGGGAACGGGCCGAGCACATGCCGATCCGCCGCGACCAGGTCCCACAGCTCCTCGGGCGTGGTCACCCCGCCGGGGAAGCGGCAGGCCATCGCCACCACCGCGATCGGCTCGTCGGCGGCCCCGGCCCTGGACGGAATGGCCCGGGGGGACGCGGGGGAGGCGGTGGCGGTCAGGCGTTCCAGGAGGTGGTCGGCGAGGGCCAGGGGAGTGGGGTAGTCGAAGACGAGGGTCGCGGGCAGACGCAGCCCGGTGGCACCGGCCAGGCGGTTGCGCAGTTCGACGGCGGTCAGTGAGTCGAAGCCCAGCTCCTTGAACGCGGCCTCGGCCCGGATCGCCGTGTCGGAGGAGTGCCCCAGCACCACCGTGACCATCTGGCGGACCGTCTGCAGCAGCAGATCGCGCCGGGCGGTGGCGTCGAGACCGGCCAGCCGGCCCGCCAGCGTGGGGCCGGTGGCATGGTGTTCCATGGCGCGGCGGCGAGCAGGCCTGGCCAGGGCGCGTAGCATGGCGGGGCTGTCCGGGCCCAGTCGGGTGGCGTCGAGGTCGGCGGCCACCACCACGGGGTGGGTGACGTGCAACGCCGCGTCGAGGAGCCCGAGGGCACGAGACGTCGCCAGGGGGCGCATGCCGAGGGTGCCGAGGCGGGAGAGGTCGGCCTCGGTGAGGTGTTCGGTCATGGCGGAGGCCTGTTCCCACAGCGTCCAGGCGACCGAGGTCCCGGGCAGCCCGGCGGCGCGCCGGTGGGCGATCAGGGCGTCGGTGCAGGCGTTGGCGGCTGCGTAGCCGGCCTGGCCGGAGTTGCCGACGACGCCGGCGGCGGAGGAGAACACCACGAACATCCGCAGGGGCAGATCGCGGGTGAGGGTGTGCAGATGCCACGCGCCTGTGGCCTTCGGCTCCCACACCCGGGTGAGCCGGTCGGCGTCCCAGGACTCCACCAGGGCGTCGTCGGTCACCCCGGCGGAGTGGACCACGCCGAGCAGCGGGTGGCTGTCGGGGATCGTCCGCAACGTCTCCGCCAGCGCGGCGCGGTCGGCCACGTCAACCGCCGCCACGTCCACCTGGGCCCCCAGGGCGGTGAGCCGCCGCACCAGTTCGGCCGCTTCGGGGGCGTTCGGGCCGCGACGGGAGAGGAGCAGCACACGCTCCACGCCGTGCGCGCGGACCAGGTGTTCGGCGGCCGCTCCGCCCAGCACACCCGTTCCGCCCGACACCAGCACCGTGCCACCGGACAGCTCCGGGGTGTCGGCCTCGGCCGCCGGGGCGGTGCGCACCAGACGCGGCACCAGCGTTCCGGCCGCGCGCACGACGACCTGCGGTTCGTCCGCGTCGATGGACCGGCGCAGTGCCTCGGCGAGGCTCTCGCCCCCACCCGCGTCGGCATCCGTGTCGCCGCCCACGTCGAGCAGGGTGAACCGGCCCGGGTGCTCGGCCTGGACCGAACGGACCAGACCCCAGACGGCCGCGCCACCCGGGTCCACCGCACCCTCGTCGTCGCCGGCCGACACCGCGTCGGAGGTGACCAGCACCAACCGGGAGTCCAGCCACCGCGGTTCGGCCAGCCATTCCCGTATCAGGGCCAGTACGCCCCCGACGGCGGCGAGGCCGTCGTCGGGCGTGGCCGTCGCGGGCACCGGGTGGAGGACGACCGTCGGCACCGGGGCCCCGTCGTCCACCGCGGCGAGCAGCGCGCCCAGGTCGGCGTGGCCCGCCACCCCGGCGAGCCGTACGCCACCGCCGCCCACCGTGGCCCAACCGCCGTCATCCGGGGGCGGTGCGTCACCCGTCCCGCCTCGCGCGGGCACCCAGTCCACGACGAACAGGCCCTCGGCGGCGCGCGCGCCGAGGGCACGCAGCTCGGCGAGGCCGGTGGGGCGCGCGGCGACCGACGCGGCCTCGAGGACCGGCGCGCCGGTCTCGTCGGTCAGGGAGATCCGCTGCCCGTTGTCCTCCGGGGATATGCGCACGCGAACCCGGCGGGCGCCCGTGGCCCACAGCGACACACCGCTCCACGCGAACGGCAGCCACACCTGCCCGGCGTCAGATCCGTCCTCCCGGCCGCCGCCGAGGATCGTCGGGTGCGTGGCGGCGTCCAACAGCGCCGGATGGATGCCGAACCGGTCGGCGCCCTCGCCGGCCGCCTCGGGCAGCGCGATCTCGGCGAGCAGATCGGCGCCGTCCCGCCACGCCGCGGTGAGGCCGCGGAACGCGGGGCCATAGCCGTAGCCTCCGGCCGCGGCCCGCTCGTAGAAGTCCGTGACGTCCAGCGGTTCCGCCCCCCGCGGTGGCCAGGGGGCCGCCGGGGCGTCCGGCGGGGCGGTCCGGTCCTCGGGGGCCTCGGGCGCCAGCACGCCCATGGCGTGGCACACCCATCCGTCGGGGGTCTCGGTGTCGAGCTCGTCGGGGCGCGAGTACACGTCCACCGTCCGCCTGCCCTCGTCGTCGGCGGGCCCCACCGCGACGCGTACGCGCAGGGCCCCCGAGGCGGGCAGCACGAACGGGGTCTGGAGGGCCAGCTCCTCGACCGCGGCACAGCCCGCCTCGTGAGCGGCCTGCAACGCCCACTCGACCATGGCCGCCCCGGGCAGCAGCGTGGTGTCGCCGACGACGTGGTCGGCGAGCCAGCCGGCGCCCGTTGTGGCCGAGAGGCGTCCGGTCAGCACCATGCCGCCGTCGGGCAGGCTCACCGCGGCGGCCAGCAGCGGATGGTCGACAGCGCGCAGACCGGCGGCGGACACGTCCCCCGCGCCGCTGCCGCCGACGGGTATCCAGTAACGCTTTCCCTGGAAGGGGTACGTGGGCAGCTCGACGGTACGGGGCGCGCGGTCGGCAGGGAACCAGGGGCGCCAGTCGACCTCGACCCCCGCGGCGTGGGCCTGGGCGAGCGCGAGGGCGAGCTGATGCGCGCCGCCGTGGTCGCGGCGGAGGGTGGCGAGGGAGGCGGCGCGGGTGCCGGACTCCTCGAAGATGTCCTGCAGGCTCGTGGACAGGATCGGGTGCGGGTTGCACTGGATGAAGGCCCGGTACCCGTCGGCCAGCAGACGGCCCACGGCATCCGCGAAGCGGACCGGTCGGCGGAGGTTGTCGAACCAGTACTCGGTGCCGAGTTCAGCGGTGTTCAGCCGCTCCGCGGTGACGGTGGAGTAGAACGCGATCTCGGACTCGACCGGTGTCACATCACGCAGGGCGGAGACGATGTCGTCGTGGATGCGGTCCACATGGGGGCCGTGGGAGGCGTACTCGACGTCGATGGTGCGGGTGCGTGCGCCACGCTCCCGGGCCGCCTCGAGAACGGCGTCCAGATGGTCGGGGGAGCCCGAGACGACCGTGGCGTGCGGGCCGTTGACGGCGGCGACGGCGACGTCCCCGGCCGCGGCGCCGAGCTCGGCGAGGAGCCGCGCGGTGTCCTCGGCGCCCAGGCTGAGGGAGGCCATGGCACCGTGCCCGATCAGCGGGCGAAGCGCCTGGACGCGCAGGGCGATGATCTTGGCGGCGTCGTCGAGGGTGAGGGCTCCGGCGACGCACGCCGCGGCGACCTCGCCCTGGGAGTGCCCGACGACGGCCGCCGGGGTGATGCCGAAGCTCTGCCAGACGGCGGCCAGCGAGACGTGGATGGCCCACAGCACGGGCTGGATGACGTCGTCCCGGCCGGGGTCCGTCGCCGGATCCGTGCCGCGCAGCACCTCCGTCAGCGACCAGTCCACGTACGGCCCCAGAGCCCGCTCGCACTCGGCGATCCGGGCGGCGAACACCGGTGAGGAGTCGAGGAGTTCACGGGCCATGCCCGGCCACTGGGCTCCCTGGCCGGGGAAGACGAATACCGGGCCGGCGCCGATCGGGCCCGCCGTTGCGGTGACGACCGCGGGGTCGGGCTCGTCGGCGGCCAGCTTGGCCAGACCGTCGAGCAGCGTCGCACGGTCCGTGCCCACGACCACGGCCCGGTGCTCGAACCGGGCACGTGTCGTCGCCAGCGACCAGCCCACGTCCGTCACGTCGGCGGCCGGATCGCCCTCCGCCACCTCGGCGAGACGCAGCGCCTGCCGCGCCAGCGCCGCCTCGTCCCGCGCGGACAGCATCCACGGCACCACGCCGCCCGCCACCACGGCCTGCCGCGCCGGCGCCGCCCCCTCCGTGTCCCGGGCCGGGTCGCCCGCGTCCGGGTCGCCCGCGTCCGTCTCGCTCGTGTCCGGGTCGGGCGCCTGCTCGATGATCACATGCGCGTTGGTTCCGGAGACGCCGAACGAGGACACCCCGGCCCGGCGCGGGTGGTCCGTCTCGGGCCACTCGACCGGCTCGGTCACCAGACGTATGGCCCCCGAGCCCCAGTCCACGTGCGGCGTCGGCTCGTCGATGTGCAACGTCGCGGGGAACAGCCCGTGCCGGATCGCCATCACCGTCTTGATCACGCCCGCCACTCCGGCGGCGGCCTGGGGGTGACCGATGTTCGACTTGACCGAGCCCAGCAGCAGCGGCCGGTCGGCCGGCCGCCGCTGCCCGTACGTCGCGTGCAGCGCGTCGGCCTCGATCGGGTCGCCGAGCCGGGTGCCCGTGCCATGCGCCTCCACCGCGTCCACCTCGGCGGACGACAGGCGGGCGTTGAGGAGCGCCTGACGGATGACGCGCTGCTGCGACGGCCCGTTGGGCGCGGAGAAGCCATTGCTCGCGCCGTCCTGGTTGACGGCCGAGCCCCGGATGACGGCGAGCACCTGGTGGCCGTTGCGCCGGGCGTCGGACAGCCGCTCGAGAAGGACGAGCCCGGCCCCCTCGCCCCAGCCGGTGCCGTCGGCGCCGGCGGCGAACGGCTTGCAGCGTCCGTTCGGCGCCAGGCCGCGCTGGCGGGCGAAGCCGATGAACACTGCGGGCGAGGACATGATGGTCACCCCGCCGACCACCGCCAGGCCGCACTCGCCCTGCCGCAGCGCATGAATCCCCTGATGCATCGCCACCAGCGACGCGGAGCAGGCCGTCTCCACCGTCAGCGAGGGGCCCTCGAGGCCGAAGGTGTACGACAAGCGGCCCGACAGCATGCTGGGCGCGACGCCCACATACCCCTCGGACTCCTTGCGAGCGGGGCCGCTCGGCGTGCCCGAGCCCATGGTCGCCGCACCGATGAAGACGCCGGTCCGACTTCCCCGCAGGCTCGTCGCGTCGAGGCCGGCGCGCTCGAACAGCTCCCAGGTCACCTCGAGCAGCTTGCGCTGCTGCGGGTCCATGACCAGCGCCTCCCGGGGGCTGATCTCGAAGAAACCCGAGTCGAACGTGTCGGCGTCGCGCAGGAACCCGCCCTCGCGCGTGTACGTCGTGCCGGGGTGGTCGGGGTCGGGGTGGTACAGGCCCTCCAGATCCCAGCCGCGGTCCGCGGGGAACGGCCCGATCACGTCGCCCCCCGAGGCCACCAGGTCCCACAACGCCTCGGGCGAATCCACCCCGCCGGGGAACCGGCAGGTCATCGCGGTGATGGCGATGGGCTCCTGGTGCCGCTCCTCGACCTCGCGCAGGCGCCGCCGCGTGTCGTGCAGGTCCGTCGCCACACGCTTGAGGTAGTCGACAAGCCTCTCTTCATCCGGCATGTGTAGTCACGACCTTCATACGCGTCGAAGCGAGCAGATGAGCCATCACGAGGTGCCGAGTTCGTTGTCGATGAACGCGAGCACCTCGTCGGCGGTGGCGAGCGTGAGCCGGTCGGCCGCGTTGTCCTCGGCCGGTGGCGCGGACGCCGCCTTCCATTGGGCCAGCAGACCCTCAAGCCGATCTGTCACCGCCCGCGCGTCGGCCTCGGGCAGATCGAGGGCCGACAGCGTGGACTCCAGCCTCGCCAGCTCGCCGAGCACCGGGTCCACACCGCCCTGGGCCGCCGACCCCCCGTCCGCCACCAGCCGGCCGCGCAGGTAATCGGCCAGCGACTTCGCCGACGGGAAGTCGAAGACGAGCGCGGCGGGCAGCCGCAGCCCGGTCGCGGCCGAGAGCCGGTTGCGCAGCTCGACGCCGGTCAGGGAGTCGAAGCCGAGATCCTTGAACGGGGCCTCCTCCCGGACGCGCTCGGAATCCGCGTGGCCGAGCACCGTCGCGGCGTTGCCGCGTACCAGCGTGAGCAGCTGCTGCCGCTGTTCGGCCGCCGGGAGCCCGGCGAGCCGGCGCGTCCAGTCGTCGGGGCGCTGCACGGCCGCGGCGGCGCGCCGTGTGGCCCCGCCCGAGCGGGTGGCCAGGCCGCGCAGTGCGGCCGGGAGGATGGCGACCGGCTGCGCGGCCAGAGCGGGCACGTCGAGGTTGAGCGCCACGAGTTGCGGGTCGCCTTGCCGGTGTGCCGCGTCGAACAGCGCCAGCGCGTGTTCGGTGGCCAGCGCCCTGACGCCGGCGCGGCCCATCCGTGCCACATCGGCTTGGCTGAGTTGCCCGGTGATGTCGCTGGTGGTGGACCACAGGCCCCAGGCGATGGAGGTGGCCGGCAGGCCGGCGTGCTGCCGCTGGGCGGCGAGGGCGTCGCAGTAGGCGTTGGCGGCGGCGTAGTTGGCCTGTCCGGGGTTGCCGAGGGTGCCCGAGACGGAGGAGTACAGGGTGAACATGGCCAGGGGGAGGTGCTTGGTGGCCTGGTGGAGGTTGGCGGCGCTCGTCGCCTTGGCGGTCCAGACGCGCCGGAGGGTGTCGGGGGTCTGCGAGGTGACCACGGCGTCCTCGACGATGCCCGCGGTGTGGACGACGCCGGTGAGGGGATGATCCGGATCGATGGCGTCGACGACCCGGCGCAGGGCCCCCGGATCCGAGGCGTCCGCGGCGGTGATGTGGACGGTGGCACCCAGCTCGGCGAGGCGGGTCGCGAGATCGGTGGCGCCGGGGGCGTCGGGTCCGCGACGGCTGAGGAGTTGGAGATGGGTGATGTGGTGGGTGGTGACGAGGTGTTCGGCGACCAGGCCGGCGAGCACGCCGGTGCCACCGGTGATCAGAACGGTGCCGTCGGGATCGAGGGCGGGAGGGACGGTCAGCACGAGCTTGCCGGTGTGCTCGGCCCGGCTCATGTGGCGCAGCGCCTGACGGGCCCTGGCCAGCGGCCACGCCCGCACCGGGAGCGGCGCCAGGACACCCTCGTCGAACAGCGCCACCAGCGCCGCCAGCATCGGCTGGACGCGCTCCGGCCCGGCGTCCGGGACCAGGTCGTAGACGCGGTAGTCCACGCCAGGGAAGTCCTTGGCCAGCTGTTCGGGGTCGCGTGCGTCGGCCCGGCCGGGATCAAGGAAGCGGCCGCCCTCGGCCAGCAGGCGCAGGGACGCGTCGGTGCGGTCGTCGGTGTGGTCGCCGGTGAGGCTGTTGAGGACCACGTCGACGCCGCGGCCGCCGGTGGCGGCGCGGAAGGCGTTCTCGAAGTCCAGGTCGCGGGAGGATGCGCGGTGGGCCTCGTCGATGCCCATTGCCTTCAGTACATGGTGCTCGGCAGGGTCGGCGGTGGCGTGGACCTCGGCGCCCAGGTGGCGGGCGATCTGCACCGCCGCCGTGCCGACGCCGCCGGTGGCGGCGTGG
>NZ_MUNE01000090.1 GCF_002154605.1 Streptomyces milbemycinicus
GTGCGGGACCGGCCGCGGTGGGGGTGGGGCCGCTCCCGCACCCGGGTCCTCATCGACGGGTCAGGCCGCGGTCTTGGACTTGGTGCCGAGGGAGACCCGGCACTTTTTGGCCTTCTTGGCAGAGTCCGCCAGGAGTCCGACCACCTTGACGGTCTTGGAGGCGTTTCCGGCCACCTCGGCGTCCGACTCGAAGCCCGTGGTCACCGCCTTGTCGTTGCTGTCGACGAAGCCGACCATGAGCGTGTAGTAGGACGTGGTCGAGTCGGAGTTGGTTATCTTCACATTGGCGTACGGAATGCCGTCCGAGCCCCATCCGCAGGTGCCCATCTTGATGTCCGGGCTGACGAGTGCGCTACCGCCGGTCGGCGTGTCCGTGGGGTCGTCGGTCGGGTCGTCCGTCGGGTCTTCGGTGGGGCTGGGGGACTCGGTCGGCTCGACCGGGAGCTCGGCCATGCCCTTTCCGAGCGCCGCGCCGCCCTTGGCGTCGCCGGCGGAGGATCCGCCCCCTTCGGAGCCGCACGCCGATATCGACGCGAGTGTCGCGACCACGACAAGCGCGGTGGCGAAGGGGAATTGCTTCCGGACCACAGGGGCCGCCTTTCTTGTTGGTTCACGCGCACGGCGGCGTGCCGCACGGGCTGTGTCCCCTACGGTATGTCGGACAGGTCTCAACTCGGGAAAGACTGTGGCCCAATGACCATTCGATCTTGCCCACTTGAGGCCGAGTGGACTATACCTGTCGCCCCGGGGGGAGGCCGCTGTGCGGCCCCACGTCGCGTCCGCCCTTAGCGGGCCTCCGTGCTCCCCGGAGCACAGTCAGTAATACTCCGTTTTACGCTTCAACTGACCCGCGGTGTCGGGCCCCTCGCCGGAGGCGAGTATGTACGGGAAACCGCTACACCGCCTGAGTCCTGACGAAGGCGAGGACTTGAGCATGGGATCCACCCCAGATTTCGGCCGTCGCGACCTGATCAAGCGGTCCGCGGCGCTCGGACTGGTTGCCGTGCCGTCCATCAGCACCCTGACCGCCTGCGCGAGCGGCGGTGACGACGGGAACAAGGTCGACAAGGGCAAGAAGAGCGACAAGAACCCGCTCGCCGTCAATGAGAGCGCCGCGCTCGACGTCGTCATTTTCGATGGTGGTTTCGGCCAGAAGTATGCGAAGGACGCCGAGGCCGAGTACGAGAAGGCGTACCCGAAGACGGCCGGCAAGGTCAAGCACTCCGCCACTCAGAAGATCCAGACGGTGCTGCAGCCGCGGTTCAACGGTGGCACCCCGCCGGACCTGATCGACAACTCCGGCGCCGAGCAGATGGACTTCGGCACCCTGGTCGCCAAGAACCAGCTGACCGACCTGACGCCGCTGCTGGACGCGCCCTCCGTGGACGACCCGAGCAAGAAGGTGCGCGACACGCTGCGCCCCGGTGTCGTGGAGATGGGCCAGTTCGACGGCAAGCCGGTGTGGATCCTGTACTACGCCTACACCGTCTACGGCGTCTGGTACTCCAAGACCAACCTGGAGAAGCTGGACGCGGAGTACCCCGAGACCTGGGACGACATGCTCAAGGTCTGCGAGAAGGCGAAGAAGAAGGGCATCGCCGGCTGGACCTACCCGGGCAAGTTCCCGTACTACATGCCGTTCAGCCTCTACCCGTTCATCGCGAAGATCGGCGGCCCGGACACCCTGATCGCGATCGACAACCTGGAGCCGAACGCCTGGAAGCACCCGGCCGTCAAGGCCGCCTTCGAGGCGTACTACGAGCTCTACAAGAAGGGCTACATCCTCAAGGGCAGCCCCGGCCTGACCCACATCGAGTCGCAGACCGCGTGGAACCAGGGCAAGGCGCTGTTCATCCCGAACGGCTCCTGGGTGGAGAACGAGGCGAAGAAGACCACGCCGAAGGACTTCCAGATGTCCGTCGGCGCGCCCTCCAGCCTGGACAGCAGCGACAAGATGCCGTTCGGCACCATCTGGGCCTCGGGCGGTGAGCCCTTCATCGTGCCCAAGGCGGCGAAGAACCCCGAGGGCGGCATGGAGCTGCTGCGGATCATGCTCGGCGAGAAGTCCACCAAGAACTTCGTCAAGCAGGTCTCCTCGCTCACCTCGCTCAATGGCGGCACCGACGGCCTGAGCCTGCCTCCGGGCCTGCAGTCCGCCCAGGAGGCGCTGGAGAAGGCCGGGACGAACGTCGTCAACCCGCGCCTCCAGGACTGGTACGTGGCGCTGCAGAAGCAGCAGATCGGCGTCGGCGCGCTCGGCGAGATGATGGCGGGCCGGATGACCCCGGCCGAGGCGATCAAGAAGATCCAGAAGTTCGCCGACGAAACGGCCAAGGACGACGCCGTGAAGAAGTACAAGCACGCCTGATGAGGTTCGAGCGTCACCAGCGGCCCTGTGCGCAGGGAAAGACCGAGGTCGGTAGAGATGCAGCACGGTAAGCACCAGTCGGCTACGGCGGTGGTCGCGAAGGTCCCGGGCGGTAAACACCCGGGCGTCAAGCAACCGCGCGTCAAGCTGTCCACGCGGCAGAAGATGGAGCGCGCGTATCACCAGTACGGGTTCCCCCTGGGGTTCCTGGCCCTGCCGGTGGTCATTTATGCGATCTTCGTGATTTCGCCCTTCGTCCAGTCCATTTATTACTCCTTCACGGACTGGACGGGACTGAGCTCCGACTTCAAGATGGTCGGGTTCAAAAACTACGACTGGCTTCTGCACGACGACCTCTTCTGGACAGCGGTCGGGCACAATGTGCTCCTGCTGCTGGTCGTGCCGCTGGTGACGCTCGGCCTGGGCCTGTTCTTCGCCTTCATGCTCAATGTCGGCGGTCGCAGCAAGAAGAACGCGGCCGTCTCCGGGGTGCGCGGGTCGAGCATCTACAAGGTGGTGTACTTCTTCCCGCAGGTGCTCTCGATCGCGATTGTCGCCCTGCTGTTCCAGTTCACGTACAACCCGCGGAACGGCGCGCTCAACGCGTTTCTGGGGGGCATCGGGCTGGATTCGCTGCAGCAGGAGTGGCTGGCCGATCCGAAGCTCGCGCTGTGGTGCCTCATGGTGGTCATGGTCTGGTGCAACGTCGGCTTCTACGTCGTCCTGTTCTCCGCCGGAATGAGCGCCATTCCCAAGGACTTCTACGAGGCGGCGCTGCTGGACGGCGCCAACCGCATCACGACCTTCTTCCGGATCACCCTGCCCCTCCTGTGGGACACGGTCCAGACCGGCTGGATCTACATGGGCATCCTCGCCCTCGACGCGTTCGCCGTCGTGCAGATCATGACCGTGGGGCCGGGGGGACCCGCGGACTCCACCCAGGTGCTGGGCTACATGGTCTATACGAAGACGTTCCGCGACGGGCAGGCCGGGCGTGCGACGGCGATCGGCGTCGCGATGCTGATCGTGACCCTGATCTTCGCGGTCATCGTGGGCAGGCTCGGCCGGCGCGAACGGCTGGAGTACTGATGGCTGGAGTACTGAGGGCCAGGCTCTCTCTCGCACACCGGAACCGCCGTATCTCCGCCGACCTGGGGGTAGCACAGTGAGCGCGCAAGCACAGCCCTCGGAGCTCCCGGGCGCCATCAAGGAAGACGAGGCGCCCGGGGCGGCGGGGAAGGCGCCGGGCACGGGCAAGGTGCCGGACTTCCCCCCCAAGGGCCGCATCAGCAGCGAGGGGAAGGTCCTCAACGTCTTCTCGCACGGCATGCTGGTGCTCTGGGGACTGCTGGTCACCCTGCCGCTGCTGTGGGCGGTGATGAGCTCGCTCAAGACCGACAAGGAGATCTTCACCTCTCCCTGGGGCCTGCCGGCCAGCCTGCACTTCGACAACTGGTCGCGGGCCTGGAGCAAGTCGAACATCGGCGACTTCTTCCTCAACACCGTTCTGGTGGTGGGGTGCTCGCTGATCGGGACGATGCTGCTGGGGTCGATGGCGGCTTATGTCCTGGCCCGCTTCGAATTCCCGGGCAAGCGGATCATCTACTTCATGTTCGTGGGCGGAATGAGCTTCCCGGTCATTCTGGCGCTGGTGCCGCTGTTCTTCGTCATGAGGAACATGAGCCTGCTCAACACCTACCACGGGCTGATTCTGGTCTATATCGCCTATTCACTGCCGTTCACCGTCTTCTTCCTCACGTCCTTCTTCAAAACGCTGCCCTCGTCGGTGGCCGAAGCGGCGCTGATCGACGGTGCCTCGCAGACCCGGACCTTCTTCCAGGTGATGCTGCCGATGGCGAAGCCGGGCCTGATCAGCGTCGGCATCTTCAACTTCCTGGGGCAGTGGAACCAGTACATGCTGCCGACCGTGCTCAACACGGATGAGGACAAGCGGATGCTGACGCAGGGCCTGGTGCAGCTGGCGGCCAGCCAGCAGTACAAGGGGGACTGGTCCGCGCTCTTCGCGGGGCTGGTGCTGGCGATGCTGCCGGTGCTCGGTGTGTACATCGTCTTCCAGCGTCAGGTCCAGACTGGTCTGACGGCGGGGGCGCTCAAGTAACAGGGTGTTCGTCGCTGCGGTGAACCGGCCCCGCTCTTCCCCATCACGGGGAGGGCGGGGCCTTGGTCTGTCGCGCTGTCACTGAATTGCCGATGATGTTGCTGCCAATCCCTCTCACCCGCGCGGTACGCGCCTGTATGGTGCCCGTAGTTTCCCGGCGCTGACCCGGGCGACAAGTCGCCGTTTCCGGGCGGCAATTCCTCAATGGCGGCATTGTGCGTCCTGTGGCGGAATTCCCGGGCGACGGGGCAAACAGGCGACGAGGCTTAGAACGGGGAGGAGCCGCGGTGTCCATGGGGCTGTGCGAGGAGATCGCGAGCCGGATCGCCGATCCGGGCCGCGTCGCCGTCAGGGAGCAGGCCGGTCATACCTGGAGCTGGGACGGGCTGCTCGGGGCGGCCGAAGACCTGGCCGAGCGCCTGCGGCCGCGGGGGGCGCTGCGGTTGGCGGCGGTGCGTACGGGCAGGCCCGTACAGACCCTCGTCGCGACCCTCGCCTGCGATCTGCTCCAGGTGCCGCTGATGCATCTGGACTCCGGCCAGCCGGAGGCCGAGTACGCCCGTGTCACCGCCGCCTTCGGACCGCATCTGCTGCTGGCCGACCCCCGACCCGGCGACGATGCCGAGGCGGAGGCCGACTCTGGGCTTGTGTGGGAACGTCACGGGCTCTCGCTGGCCGTCTCCGACTCCGGGGGCGACGGCGGGGGCGCCGCCTTCCCCTCCCCCCGCTCGGGCATCTTCCTCACCTCCGGCTCGACGGGCGAACCCTCGGGCGCCGTGCGGTCGATGCGCGCCCAGATCGTGGACTCGCTCCGGTGCGCCGAGGCCATGGGGTACGACCCCACGACCCCCGTGGTGTGCGCGGCGCCGGTCTTCCATCTCTACGGACATACGCTCGGCCTCCTCGCCCCGCTGCTCAGCGGCGCGCCGGTGACGCTGTGCGGATCGCGCGTGGTGCCCTCCCAGATCGCGGCCGCGGTCCGGGACAGCGGGGCGCGGGTCCTGATCGCCCTGCCCTTCCACTACCGGCTCATGGCGGCCGACTCCACCTCCCGCTTCGACGGCCTGGAGCGCGCGCTGTCCGCCGGCGCCCCCATTCCCAGCGGCGCCGCGACGGCGGTGATGAAGGAGCACGGCTTCGCGCTGCTCAACATGTACGGCTGCTCGGAGGCCGGGGCGATCACCGTGAAGCCCGTCGACCCGGAGGGCGACCGCCCGGGGGACGTCGGGCAGCCGCTGCCGGGGATCGTGGCGACCCTCCGGGAGGCGGACGGGGAAGACGGCGCGGGCGAACTCCAGCTGGCCACGGAGACATTGGCCGACGGCTACGCCCATGCCGACGGGGTGCGCCCGCTGTCCCTGAACGGGGACCTGCTGCGCACCGGGGACCTGGCGAAGCTGGGCCCCGACGGCTCCATCAGGCTCATCGGCCGGCTCGCCCGGATGATCAACGTCGGCGGGAAGAAGGTCAATCCGGTGGAGGTGGAGCGAGTGCTCGCCGAGCACCCCGCCGTCACCGACGCGCAGGTCTTCGCGGAGGCGGACGGCGGCCGCGGCCAGGTGCCGGTGGCCCGGGTCGCCGCCCCCGGGCCGGTGACGGCCGACGAGCTGATCCGCTGGTGCCAGGAGCGGCTGATGGAGCACAAGATTCCGCGGCGTATCCAGGTGACCGCCGAACTGCCCCGCTCGACGACCGGCAAGGTCCTCGCCCCGCGTCCCGCCGCACCCGGGCCCGAGGCCGGGCCGGAGCACGACAAGGAAGGAAGCGCGTGATGGACCGCGAGAGCCTGGTCGAGGAGATCGCCCGGCATATCACCGTGGTGGTGCCCGCGCTGGCCGAGGCCCCGCCCGGCCCCGGCACCAACCTGCTGGAGATCCCCGACTTCGACTCGATGGCCATGCTGGAGCTGCTGGTCTGGCTCCAGGGGAACTACGGAATCGACGTCCCCGACGGAGAGATGTCGCCGGACAACCTCTCGACCGTCGGCCGGATGGCGGACTTCGTGCTGAGGCAGCGTTGACCGGCGCGGCTGAGAAGAGCGCGGCTGAGAAGAGCATGGACGACACAGCCGTGGGCGCGGAGACCGAGGGGGCCGTACGCGAGGAGGCCGTCGAGTTCGGCGGGCTGCGCGCCGTACGCGCCCCGCTCACCTGGGGCCAGCAGGTCATCTACCGCGCGCTGCAGAGCCGTGCCCAGCGGGCCCACTACGACTACAACCAGCGCATGTCGCTGCCGGTTCCCGAGGGCCGCTCGCTGCGCGAGGTGATCGACGCCGTACGGGATTTGGTCACCGCACACGAGAGCCTGCGCACCGTGTACCGCGACGGGACCGCCGACTCCGCCCCCTACCAGGAGGCGCAGGGGGAGGGGCGGCTGACGGTCCGGGTCCTCCACGGCGACGACCCGGCCGCCGCGCTGGACGCCCTGGCCGTGACGGACTTCGACCTGTCGCGGGAGTGGGGCATCCGCGTGGCGGTGCTGACCGGGCCCGGCGGCGAGCCGCGCCGGGTCGCGCTGTACGTGTCGCATGTCGCCGTGGACGGCTGGGCGATGGGCCTGGTCGTGCGCCGGCTGAAGGCCCTGCTGGCGGACGCCGCCGCCGTACGCGCCGAGGCCGCACCCGGCCAGGCCGTACCGCAGCCCGCCGACCTCGCCCAGACCGAGCGTTCGGAGATCGGGCGGACCGCGGACCGGCGCGCCGACGCGTACCAGCGCTCGCTGCTGCGGCGCGCCGGTCCGCGGTCC
>NZ_MUNE01000900.1 GCF_002154605.1 Streptomyces milbemycinicus
CCGGGGCCGCGGACGGCGCCCAGCGGATCAGCGCCCTCGAGGTCCTGTGACCAGTGAGACAAGGCCGCCTACGATCACTAACCCTTGGGACCGGTCATGTAGTTGGACGGTGCCAGGGTGCGCAGGACGTCGAACTCGTTGCCCTCGGGGTCGGCCATGACCACCCAGCTCCGGCCGGGGCCCTGTCCCAAGTCCACCTTGGCGGCGCCGAGGGCGAGCAGCCTGGCCACCTCGTCGTCGGTACTGCCGTCGATCGGGCTGACGTCGAGGTGGAGCCGGTTCTTCGCGGTCTTGCCCTCGGGCACCCGTATGAACACCAGGGTGGGCGGCATCTGGCGGGCCCGGACCTCCTCGACGGTCGGCTCCCAGGAGCCGATCTCGACCTTGCCCTCGCTGCGGTCGATCACCTTGAAGTCCAGAACCGCGCACCAGAAGGCCGCGAGCCGCTCCGGATCGTGGCAGTCGACAACCAACTCGGTGAACCTACTGGTCATGACTCCTCCAGACAGTGCGGTCGAGAGCTCAGCCTACGGGGCCGCGCCGCTCGTCTTGCAAGTCCCAGATCACTACGACCGCTACCTTGCCCCCCAGTGTCAGTGGAGCGCGGACGGGTGCTGGGAGAGCGGTGTGACGGTGATGTCCATGTACGGGAAGAGCGGCAGCCCCCACAGGATTTCGTTGAGCCGGTCATTGTCTGCGACGTCGAAGACGCTGAGGTTCGCGTACTGCCCCGCACAGCGCCACAGGTGCAGCCACTCGCCGCTGTGCTGGAGCCGCTGCGCGTACTCCTTCTCGGCGGCGAGGGTCGTGGCACGGGCCTCGGCGTCCAGGTCGGGCGGGAGGTTCACGGTCATGTGGACGGCGAAGAGCATGGCGGTCTCCCGTCGGTCAGGAAGCGGGGTCGAGGACGAAGCCGTGGGTGACCTCGCACCCGCCGTCTCCGGTGGGCCGCGGGTCGATCACCAGCTCGGGTTTGACGGCGCGTGCCACGTCGTCCTCGACGTATGTACCGCCCTTGAAGTACAGCTGGGTGGTGAGCGTGGTGTGGCCGGGTGCGGAGACCTTCAGGTGCAGATGGGCGGGGCGCCAGGCGTGCCAGCCTGCGGCGGAGATGAGCCGTCCGCAGGAGCCGTCGGTGGGGATCTGGTAGGGGGCGGGCTGGATCGTCGTCACCGCGAACCGGCCCTCGTCGTCGGCGACCACACTGCCGCGCAGGTTCCACTCCGGGATGCCAGGGGCGAACTGCGCGTACAGCCCCTCGCCGTCGGCCTGCCACATCTCCAGCCGCGCACCGGCCAGGGGTTCACCGGACGCGCTGGTGACCCGCCCTTGGAAAAGGAGCTCGGTACCCGCCTCCTTGTCGCGCATCGGCAGGATGCTGACGCTGGGGAGTTCGGGGGCGCCGGGGACGTAGTACGGGCCCTCGATCGTGCCCTTGCTGCCCTGCCGGGCGGCGGTGGCGACCTCCTCGACGACGTGCTCCACCCAGACATCCAGGAAGAGCGGCCACTCTCCGTCCCGGCCGACGGAGATCAGCCACGACTTGAGGGCGTTGTACTCCTCATAGGTCACCTGGTGCCGGCGGACGATGTCGTGGACGGCGCTGATCATCTCCGTGGCGAGAATGTGGACACGCTCGGTGTCGGCGCCCGGGGCGGAGGTACCGGTCTTGTCGGTCAGGAAACGTTCCGTGGCCGAGGCGCCGGATGCGGCGGCGGTGGCGGCGGCGGTGGCTTTGACTGCGGCTTTGGCGGTGGCATCGGACATATCAGGCGACTCCTTTGTCAGTCGGGGATCAGTGGTCCTGGCGGTAGCGGTGGAGCTTCTCCGGGTCGATCGCCACACCGAGGCCGGGGAGGTCCGGTACGGCGAGCACGCCGTCGGTGATGGCGAGTGGTTCGGTGAGCAGGTCGTCGCTCATGTCCAGGAAGTTGGAGAGTTC
This sequence comes from Streptomyces milbemycinicus, assembly GCF_002154605.1. Lineage (GTDB taxonomy): Bacteria > Actinomycetota > Actinomycetes > Streptomycetales > Streptomycetaceae > Streptomyces > Streptomyces milbemycinicus. The sequence continues at coordinate 1,943 of NZ_MUNE01000900.1, forward strand.
ACCGGGACGGCGCGCGGACGAGGCGTGGGCGGCGCCGAAGACCGCCGTGCACACCGTGCCCAGCTGGCCGTCGATCTGATTGCCCATGACGACCTCGGCGCCCATCCCCTCGCACTGGAAGAGCACGCGCTGGGAGTGGGTGAAGCCGGTGCGGGCGGTCTTGATGCTGATCGCGGTGGCGGCTCCGTCCAGGAGCGAGCGGGTCACTTCGGCGGGGGTGGTGGCGGATTCGTCCGCGACGAACGGCACGGGGCTGTTGCGTACGAGCCACCGGCGGCCCAGGACATCGTCGGCGGGGCACAGTTCCTCGGCGAGCGTGATGCCGATCGCGTCGAGCTCTCTCAGGGCCGCCGCCGACTCGGAGGCGGTCCAGCCGCGGTTGCCGTCCACGTACAGCTCGGCCTCACCACCCAGCGCATCGCGCAAGGCCCGGCACACCTCGATGTCGAGCCGGACCGGGCGCTGCCCGACCTTCACCTTGAAGGTGGTGATGCCGTACGTGTCCCGCATCCGCTCGGCCTCCGCGGCCATGCGCTCCGGGGCGTCGAAGCCGAGCATGTGGGCGACCCGCATCCGGTCGGACCAGCCGCCGAGGAGCCGGCTGACCGGCACCCCCAGCGACTGTCCCGCGATGTCCCACAGGGCCATGTCGATCGCCGCCTTGGCGGCCGGGTTGCCCACCGTGCGGTGCAGCCGGGCGTGGATCCGCTCGCGGGCGAGGACATCCATGCCGGCGAGCTGGGGGGCGAAGATCCGCTCGATCACGCCGGTCACGGAGACCTGTGTCTCACCGTAGGTAAAGGGGCGGGGCGGCGCGTCGGCCACTCCGGTCAGCCCTTCGTCGGTGTGGACGCGGACGAGGACGTGTTCGGCGGTGTGCACCTCGCCGCTGGCGAAGCGCAGCGGCTTGGTGTACGGGATCGCGTACGGAATGGCCTCGATCGCGGCGATCTTCATCGGATGGCCTCCTCGGCCCTCGCGGCGGCCCCGAGCAGTCGGCCCACGCGGTCGGGGTGTCCCACGAGTTGGAGGCCGAGCGGCATGCCGCGCGGGTCGCGGTGGCCGGGGACGGTGACGACCGGCAGGCCGAGGAGTTGCCAGGGGCGGCTGAGGACGGGCGTGCCGGTGGCGCCGAGGCCGTGCGGGGCGG
>NZ_MUNE01000901.1:0-620 GCF_002154605.1 Streptomyces milbemycinicus
CGGTGCTGCATCTGCTGGGCGCGCTGTGCGACTACTGCCTGCTGCGCGGCGACCTGTACCGGCTCGGCGAGATCAGCGAGCTGACCCAGGCCGTGGACCAGGGGCTGCTGATGCGCTCGGTGCAGTGGCGCACCGGCATCGCGGCCCGGCAGCTGGGCGAGCTCGACCAGGCCCGCACCACCCTGTCCTCGGTGGTCGACCTGTACTGCGGGCGCGGCCCGCGCGCTGTGCAGCCTGGGCATCACCCTGCACCACCAGGGCAATCTCACCGAGGCCGCGGCGAAGCTGACCGAGGCCATGGAGCTTCAGGCGGCCGACGAGCTGCGCGCGGACCGGGCGTGGACGATGCACGCGCTGGCCGCGGTGGAGCGCGACCGGGGTCGGCTCGGCAGAGCGCTGGAGCTGCTGGACGCGGCCCTGGAGCTGCACCGGGAGAGCGAGAGCGTGCACGGCCAGGCCTGGGCCCACTTCCAGCTCGGCCAGGCATGTCTGCGCATGGGCGAGGTGCCGCGCGCGGAGCGGGAGCTGCGCGAGGCGCTGGATGCCTACGGCCGCACCCACGACCAGCGCGGCGAGGCATGGGCGCTGACCCAGCTGGCCCGCGCCCGGCTGGTGGCCGC
>NZ_MUNE01000901.1:633-1027 GCF_002154605.1 Streptomyces milbemycinicus
GGCGCTGGAGGAGCGCGGCGACCACGACTCGGCGGTGCGCGACCTGGAGCGGGCCCGCACGATGTTCAGCCGGATGCGGGATGTGTACGGGCTGGCGTGCGCCCGCCACCACTCCGCGCGGGTCACCCGGGATCTACGGGCGGCGCAGACGGGCTCCCTGCGCAACAGCGGATTCCCGCGGCAGCTGCTGCAGGACGCGCGGAATGACTTCCGCCGCGTAGGGGTGGCCCATGGCGAGGCGTGGTCCTGCGTGGAGCTCGCGGTGATCGACGCGGGAAACGGGCGGGCGGAGCAGGCGCTGGACCTGGTGGAGGAGGCGGCGCGGCTGTTCGCGGAGTACGGCGACCGGCGCGGCCAGAGCTGGGTCCGTTTCCTGCGCTGCACGCTGCTGCCG
>NZ_MUNE01000902.1 GCF_002154605.1 Streptomyces milbemycinicus
CCGGCGCCCCGGCCATGCCCCGTACCCCCGACGATATCCGCCGGCTCATCGCCGCGTGGCAGGCCGTCAACACCACGTCCGTGGACTTCGTGGACCAGGCCGGCGGTGGAGACCCCGCTGCCCTCAATCAGCAGCTCGGGCGGTTGCGCGACGCGCTGGACGGACTGCCGGACGGCATGCCGAACAAGGACGCTCTCGAAGGGCTGATGGCCTTGCTGCTCAGCGTGAGCGACGGCGCCGGCGGCACCCTTCAGGACCAGGCGCTCGGTCTTGCGCACACCGCGACGATCACCGACTACTTACGGCGCCAGTCGGAGAGCTCGATCCCCATGGCCGACGGCTTCGCGCTCATGGCGGATGTGATGGGCCTGCTGACCGAGGTCCGCACCGCCGGGCAGGCCGAGGACGAGGAACGGCTCCGCGACCTCCTGCCCAAGGCCGAGGCCCTGGCCGACACCGTCCCCGAGGACCACGACTTCCGCTTCATAGCCCTCATCGCCCGCGCCATGGCCCGCCTCATGCTCGGCCGGCTCACCATGGACAGGGATCTGCTCCTGCGCGGCCTCGCGGACTTCGAGGACGGCAGGACGGCCGCGCGGAACAGCAGCCTCCCGATCGGGCACGAGGAGCTGGAGGCCCTGGTTCCCGACCTTGCGACCCTGCGTTCCTACCTCACCGACGACACGACGACGATCATCCCGGACCAGGACGTACCACCACCGGACGCCCCCGCCGATCAGCTGCACACCGCCGCGAACCGGCTCGGCATGCGCTACGGCTTCACCAAGGACCCGGCGGACCTCGAGGCCGTCATCACCACGCTGGAAGGGCTCCGCGAGCACATCCGGCAGGGCCGGGCCCCGCGCGTCGCGGCCGAGTCCCTGTGGTCGCTCGCCGACTCCTATCGCGCCCGCTGGCACCGGGAGCAGAGCGAGTCCGACGCGGACGCGGCCACCGACGCGGCGAACGAGGCCCTGGTCACCCTGGCCGCGGACGTCCTCCTTCAGCACGGCGCCGAACACCGCCTGACCACCGCCCGCAACGGCGCCTCCCTCGGCGTACGGGCCGCCCTGTGGGCCGCCACGCACGGAAGGGTGGCCGACGCGGTCGCCGCCCTGGAGCTGGGCAGGGCGCTGGTGCTGCAGGCGGCGGCCACCTCCCGGACCGTACCGGACCTGCTGGAGGAGCGCGGCCATCCCGAACTCGCCGCCGCCTGGCGGGGGTCCGGCGCCGCCGACAGCACCGAGCTGCCGGGCGAGCTCCCCAGCACCCTGCGCCGGCAGGCTCTGGACGCCCTCGGCTACCGGGAGCGGGGCGGCCTGCTGGGCACCCCCACCTTCCGCGAACTGGCGGACGGCGTGGCGCAGGCCGGTGCGGACGCGCTGATCTATCTGGTCCCCGGCAGCGAAGGTGACGGCGAGGCCCCGGGCATGTTGCTGGCCGTAGGCCCCGAGATCGGCATCGGCGTGGGCGCGCTGCCCATGCTGTCGGAAGCGGGCAGCGCCCCTCTGGAGCGGTATCTGGACGCGGCTGACGCCCGCTCCCGGAAACGGGACGAAGAGACGGAACGGGCCTGGGAGGAGGCCCTGTCCGAGCTGTGCGACTGGGCGTACGAGGTCTTCGTCCATGTCCTCGCCGGGCTGGAGGAACATCTCCCGGGCGACGCGGCCGACCGCCGTACGCCCCGGGTCGTCCTGGTCCCCTGCGGCCGCCTCGGGATCGTCCCCTGGCACGCGGCCCGCTTCCCCACAGGCGCCCCGTACGACTACCTCTGCCAGGCCCTGGTGATCAGCTACGCGGCCTCCGGCAGCCAGTTCCTGCGTACGGTGAAACGCGCGCCACGCGATCCGATCGCGGCCCCGGCCATGGTGGCCGACCCGAGCCTCTCGCTGATGTATGCCGAGCAGGAGGTCCTGGAGCTGCGCAACGCCTTCTATCCGGGGGCGCGGCTGTACGGCGACTTCGGCACCCTCCCGCCCGACTCGGTGCCGACCGGCACCCCCGACCAGCTGCTGGCCCTCCTTGCCCAGGACCACTCGATGGTCCATCTGGCCACCCACGGGCTGGCGGGGGTACGGCCGACGGAGTCGGCCCTGCACCTGGCTCCCACCGACCCCGGCGAGGAGATCGGCCGGCTCACCGTGACGCGGCTCCTCGACCGGCCGCAGGCCGCCGAAGAGGCGGCGTCGGACGGCCCGCTGATCGTCCTGAGCGCCTGCCAGACCGATCTGAGCACCCGTGACCACGACGAGGCCCTGACCCTCACCACGGCGTTCGTCTCGGGCGGCGCGCGTGATGTCGTGGGGTCGCGGTGGACCGCCCTGGACAGCGCGACGACCCTGCTGATGGCGGTCTTCCACCACCATCTGCGGGCCGGGCTCAGCCCCGTCGACGCACTGCGGGCCGCGCAGCTGTGGATGCTCGACCCCGATCGGAAGGACCCGGGCTGTCTGAGCGACACGGTACGGCACGACGTCCGCCGCCCCGACCTCCAGCGGCCCGCCCTCTGGGCCGCGTTCATCCACCAAGGCCACCCCGGCCAGGGAAAGGAGACCGTATGACCTCGGGTGAGGACAGCGGGACGAGGGTGCTCGGCCTCATCGGCGAACACCTCGACAGCATCCGCGCCCAGCTGACCGATGAGCAGTACCAGCTCCTGCTCACCCGGCTGCGCGCGCTCGCCGACACCCCGCCGGACGACTCCAGGGCCGTACGCCGGGCCTTCCAGGCCGTACGCCTCTGCCTGGTGCCGCTGCCGTTCGACCATCCGGTCCGCGAGGCGCTGGACTCCGTCCGGCTCGTCGCCACGGCACCTGTCAGCCGCCCGGTCGTCCTGCGGACGCGGGATCTGCTGGCCCGGCTCACGGCCGAGCCGCCACGGCCCCCCGACACCGCGGCCGTCATCGCCGCCGTCGAGCGCAGACTGCTCCGCACGCCCGCCCTCTCGGCCGCCGAGGTCCGCGGCCGGTACCGCGGTTCGGCGCCGCCACCCGAGCTGATCCGGTTGGCCGACCCCGACCTCGGCGACCGCTACCCGGAGTTCCAGTTCAGGCCCGGGGGCGGAGCACCGTACGAGGTGGTCCTGGAGGTCAACCGGGTGCTGCTCGCCGACGCGGATCCGTGGGGAGCCGCCGACTGGTGGCTGAGCGGCAACGCGTGGCTGGGCGGCGGGCCGCCCGTCGCCCTGCTCGGCGTCCGGCCGGACCGCGAACTGGTGGGCGCGGCCGTCGCGTTGGTGGAGGGGGACTGATGCACGAGGAAACCGTGTCGCCCTCCGCGTACCGCTTCCGGCCGCACTGGGAGGTGCTGCCCGCCGGTACCCAGCTGTGGCGGATGCACTCGTCCCGGTTCGCGGCCGGGGAGTTCAAGCCGTTCGACCCGAAGGATCGCTCGCCCGGCCGCTTCCACGGTACGCCGGAGGACCCGTACCCCTGTCTGTACGCGGCGACGGACGCGGAGACCGCTCTCGCCGAGACCTTGCTGCGCTCGGTCGACTACGACCTTGAGATCGGCATGCGGCTCATCCTCTGGGCCCAGGTCCGGGGCAAGTCGCTGGACGTGGTGCGGACCCGGTGCGAGCTGAAACTGGTCTCGCTGTGTTCCGGAGCGGCCCTCGCCGCCGTCTGCCAGGACAACCGTCTGCTGGAGAATGAGGGAAAGGAGCACTACGAGCGCACGCGCCTCTGGGCGCGGGAGATCCGAGCCCAGGCGCCCGAAGCCATGGGGATGATCTGGGGTTCGAAGCGCAACCCGTCACAGCGGGCCCTGGTGCTCTTCGGAGACCGCCTCACGGACTGCGCGGGCGGGCCGCTCGAAGCGCTGCCGTACCGCAGCATCCCCGACCTCGGCTCCCCGGATGGCATCAAGGAGGCCAACCAGCTGCTGGAACCCCTCCGTTCGGCGATCAAGGAGCCGCTGCACCGCTGAGCCCGGCACCCTGCCCGACACCCTGACCGCCGCTCGCTTGTCCCGGTGTGACACGTGGTGCCATCGTTGGCGGCATGCCACCACCGTCTCTCGACCATGCGTCGATTCTCGGCGAATTGCAGGAGGTCCGACGGGCGGGGCTGCTCAGGCTGCGCGGTCGGGAGCTGCCCGCCCTGGAGTCGGCCGCGGCCTCTTCGGCGACCGCGCGCACCCGCGAGGGTGCCGTGGAGGCGCTGCTCCGCCACGCGGTGGAGCGGCTTGACGCGGGCACGTTGCGGACCGCCGCCGAGTACACGCTGGGCCTGGCCCAGGGCACCCGGGACTGGCCGGCGTCCTCCCGCCGGGCCCGCGCGGCCGAGGTGTACCGGGTGAGCGAGGAACGCTTCCGCAAGCACCACGAGGTGATGGTGCTCGGCCAGGTGGCCGAGCACATCGTGGAACTGGTGGAATTGACGAGGGGCGGCGACGACGAGCCGGGCGAGGGCGACTGGGAGGGTGACACCCACCGGTTCGTGGACGTCCTGGCGGGCGATCGGACCGTACGCCTCACCCTCCACATCCACCCCGTCGACCTGCTGCGGGACGTGGACGTGGTGGTCTCCCCGGCCAACACCTACTTCGCGCTGCCCGAGCCGTACAAGTCCTCGGTCTCCGCCTCGTTGCGCCGGGCCGCCTCCGTGCGCGGGGTGACCGGCGACCTGCTCGACGACCCGGTCCACGAAGAGCTGCGCATATGGGCGGCGCGGCAGGGCACTTCGGGGCGGCCGGTGGTTCCGGGCACGGTGGCGGCGACCGGTTCGGGGGCCATGGCCGAGTACGGCGTACGGCGGATCTACCACGCGGCGGTGGCCGTGCCCCGGGCCGGCACCAACGACTACGACGTGCTGCCCGCCGACGTCACCCGCGCCACCTCGCGCGCGATCGCGCTGCTGGCCGAGGAGCGCGACCGGCACACCCCGCCGCTGCGCTCGGTGTGCTTCCCGCTGCTCGGCTCCGGGCGCGGCGGGCTTCCGTACCGGGTGAGCGCGGCGGCCGTGTGGAGCGCCGTCGAGGCGGAACTGGCGCGCGGGGCGCGCTGGGACGTGCACTTCGTGGTACGCACCCCGGAGGCGGCCCGCGTGGTGGAGCGGATCCCGGCCAGGACCCGCCCGGGGCGCGACCAGTCTGCGCCCGGCCGATCCGTTTGACTGGAAGGGCGGGCCGCTCAGGTGGGGTGCCACGGGGGAGCCTCCCCCCTGGGCGGCTCGCGCCACCGAAGCCGTTGATCTCGACACGGTGTCGATTCACGTAAGGATCACGCATGTGGGTGTTGGCGTCACATACCGTGGCCGTATGACCAGGGGGATGGTTGAGTGGGCGCACGGCTGCGCGGGTCGCACGGTGACCTGGCCCGCCCCGGATGCGTATGTACTCGTCGACGGTGTCCTGCTGCGCATGGTGCCCGAGCCGCCCGGCCTGCCGCCGGGTACGGCCGTCACCGTGCGCCACGATCCCGAACGGCAGCGGCTGGTGGCCCATGCCGACGGCACCGCCGACAGCACCGGGGCGGCGGCCGTATGAGCGTCCATAGCATCGAGTTCGGGGCCGGGTTCGAGGAGCGGCAGCCCGTCGTCCTCCTCCTCGACACCTCCGCGTCCATGGGCCGCCCCGAGGAACACCCGCGGATCGACGAGCTGAACGGCGCGCTGACCCGCTGGTTCGACGGGGTCCGCGGGCAGGAGCGGCTGCGCAACCGGGTGGAGGTCTGCCTCATCACCTTCGACTCGGCGGTGCGTGTTCACGACCCCGGTCCGGGCCGCCTGGTCCCGGTCGAGGAAGCCGACGCCGACCGGGTCTTCGTCCCGGTGGACAGCATGCGCCCGCCCACGCTGCGCGCCGAAGGCCTGACCCGGCTGACGGAAGCCGTGGAAGCGGCCCTCGAACTGGTCCGCACCCGCTACCGCACCCTGCAACGGCAACGGGTGCCGGTCCGGCGTCCCTTTCTGTGGGTCCTGACGGACGGCGCACCGAGCGACGCCCAGGGCCGCCCGCTGGACGCGACGGCTCTGGCGGGTACGGCGGGGCGGGTGCTCGAGGGCGAGGAGCAAGGGGAGTGGGTCTTCCAGGTGATCGGGGTACGCGGCGCCGACCTGCCGATGCTCCGGGTACTGGCGCCGAAGGCCACGTCCGCGTTGGAGAACCTGGACTTCGGCCGGATCCTCGACCTGCTCTTCCAGAGCACGGACGACAGCAGCCCGGACCGGACCGCGGACCTCATCCACCAGGACATCGACGACCGCGCCGCCCGGCTCGCCCGCATGGAGAGGCTGGAGAGGGACCTCCGGTGATCGTCGCGGGCGTCTCCGTCCAGGGCACCGCTCATCTCGCCGCCGGGCAGGGCTGCCAGGACGCGTTCAAGGCGATCGACCTGGGCGATACGGCGGTCCTGGCGGTGTCCGACGGCGCGAGCAGCCGCGACCGCAGCGCCCTGGGCGCCCATATAGCGGTCGACGCGGCCTGCCGCCTGCTGACGGAGGACATCCCGGGCGCGGAGGAGACGCCGGAGGCGTGGACCCGGTGGATCGCGGGGCGCGGGCAGAGGGTGGTCGAGGAGTATTTGCGGGCGGTGTCGGGGGTGTTGGGCACGGAGCCGGGTGCAGCGGAGCCCGGCGCCCTGGCGGCCACCCTCACCGCGGCGGTCGTGGCCCCGCCCTGGGTGGCCTTCGTCTCGATCGGGGACGGCTTCGGCACCCTTCTGACCCGCGACGAACGCTGCCACCTGGTCCTCCCCCCGCCCACCGGTCCACCCGTCTTCCTCTCCTCGCCCGGTGCGGCCCTCCGCATCCGCACCTTCGTCGCCTGGGAGCCGGAACTCGGCGGAGTGGTCCTGGCCACCGACGGCTGCGCCGCCCTCACCCTCGACCACCCCTCCGTCCGCCAACTCCCCCCAGAGACGGGCCCCTTACCGGCCGAGCGCTTCTTCCTCGGCCTCGCCGCCACGCTCCGCCAGAACCACGGAGACGCCGAGCCCCTTCGGCATCGGCTCTCCGGGCCGGAGGCCGGCCGGACCGGTGACGATCTGACCGTCCTGTGCGCTCTCGTCGAAGGGGGGTGACCGTGGGACTGACAGTGGTGTCCGGCAGCGGACACACATGGCGGCTCACCGAGCAGATAGGCAGCGGCGCGGAGGGGGCGGCCGTCGTCGACGC
>NZ_MUNE01000903.1 GCF_002154605.1 Streptomyces milbemycinicus
GCGCGGGAGGGCGGCGGGCGGGCGCCGCGTACGGGGGTGCGCACCCTGATGGACACCATGACGGGCACGCCCGCGTTCGTCCTCGGGCGGCGGATGGACGTCCTGGCGTGGAACGCCCTCGCGGACGCGGTGTCGGGCTTCTCCGCGATGGCCGAGGGGGAGCGCAACGCCGCCCGGCATACCTTTTTGGACCCGACGGCCCGCGAGTTCTACCCCGACTGGGCCACGGTGGCCGCGGAGACGGTGGCCTATCTGCGACTGGACGCGGGACGGCACCCGGACGACCCGCTGATGGCATCGCTGATCGGTGAACTGGCCATGAAGAACGAGACATTCCGCCGGCTATGGGCCGATCACCCGGTCAAGGAGAAGACCCACGGGGTCAAGCGCATGCGCCATCCGGTCGTGGGCGATCTGGAGCTGGGATACGAAACGCTGACGCTGCCTGGCGATCCGGACCAGCTCCTGGTCGCATACACAGCGGTGCCGGGCTCGGCCGCCGCGGAGAAGCTTGCGGTGCTCGCGAGCTGGGCGGCGAGCCAGGGCGGGGCCGATTCGGCGGCCGAGGACGGCCGCGCGAAAGGTGACAAGCCCTCATCTTCCAGGCGCGGTTGAGTGGCGGAAACCTGACCTGAATCGCCCCTGAAGAGACAACGCCAAGTCAAATTCTTGTTTCAGACCTGTCCGAACAGATCGTTCAATGACAATCTCTGCTCGGTCACCGCGCATGTCAGATGCACGTCAGATGACTCCAGATGACGTCATCGACGTCAGATGACCGCGCGCCAGGTGCCGGCACCACCGAAGCAAGCGCGACACACGCATCACTCCTCGCACCACTCCTCGCACCACCGGGCAGCCCACCCATGGCCGCCCGCACCCCCTACACAGGGCCGCGACCCCGCGGCCCCAAGGCAAGGAGACCGAGTGAGATCCATCGCTTCCGCCACCCGTAAGAAGTCTGTCCGCGCCGCGGCCCTCGTCGCCTCCGCCGCGATGGTCGTGATCGGCGTACAGACCGGCCCGGCCAGCGCCCAGGCCGAGTCCAGCCGTGAAGCCGGCGCAATGGCGCTGCCGCTCTCCGCCCAGGAGCGCGCGTCCGCGATCAAGGCCGCGCAGGCCGACGCCTCCGCCCAGGCCGAGTTCCTCGGCCTCGGGGCCCAGGAGAAGCTTCTGGTGCGGGACGTCATCAAGGACGCGGACGGCACCGTTCACACCCGCTACGAGCGTACGTACGCCGGGCTGCCGGTCCTCGGCGGCGACCTGGTCGTCCACGAGAAGGCCAGCGGCGCGCGCACCGTGACCAAGGCGACCTCGGCCACGATCTCCGTGCCGACCACCTCCGCCGAGGTGCCGTCCGCCGACGCCAAGAGCGCCGCCCTCAAGGCTGCGCCCACCGACGACAAGGCCGGCAAGTCGCCGCGGAAGGTCATCTGGGCGGCGTCCGGGAAGCCGGTGCTGGCCTGGGAGACCGTCGTCACGGGTATGCAGAAGGACGGCACCCCGAGCGAGCTGCACGTCATCACCGACGCGGCCACGGGCAAGAAGCTGTTCGCCGACGAGGCCGTCGAGACCGGCACCGGCACCAGCAAGTACAGCGGCACGGTGACGCTCGGCACCACCAAGAGCGGCAGCACCTACAGCCTCACCGACGGCACGCGCGGCAACCACAAGACCTATGACCTGAACCAGGGCACGTCGGGCACCGGCACCCTGTTCACCGACGCCGACGACGTATGGGCCGGCGGCCGTCAGACCGCCGGGGTCGACGCGCACTACGGCGCAGCCGAGACCTGGGACTTCTACAAGGAGGTGCTGGGCCGCAACGGCATCAAGAACGACGGCGTCGGCTCGTACTCCCGGGTCCACTACGGCAACAACTACGTCAACGCCTTCTGGCAGGACTCCTGCTTCTGCATGACCTACGGCGACGGCTCGGGCAACGCCAACGCGCTCACCTCGATGGACGTGGCCGGCCACGAGATGAGCCACGGTGTGACCGCGGCCACCGCCAAGCTCAACTACAGCGGCGAGTCCGGCGGCCTCAACGAGGCCACCTCCGACATCATGGCCACCGCCGTGGAGTTCTACTCCGCCAACTCCGCCGACGTCGGTGACTACCTCATCGGCGAGAAGATCAACATCAACGGCGACGGCACCCCGCTGCGCTACATGGACAAGCCCAGCAAGGACGGGGCGTCCCGGGACTACTGGTCCTCGACGCTCGGCAACGTCGACGTCCACTACTCCTCCGGGCCCGCCAACCACTTCATCTACCTGCTGTCCGAGGGCAGCGGTGCGAAGACCATCAACGGCGTGAGCTACAACAGCCCGACGTACGACGGCTCCACGGTCACCGGCATCGGCCGGGACAAGGCCATCAAGATCTGGTACAAGGCCCTGACCACGTACCTGACCTCCACCTCCAAGTACGCGCAGGCCCGCACCGCCACGCTCAGCGCGGCGACCGACCTGTACGGGGCGAGCAGCACCGAGTACAAGGCCGTCGCGGCGGCCTGGACCGCGATCAACGTGAAGTGATCACGAAGTAGGCGCGACGGGCCGCACCGCAACCCGGTGCGGCCCGTTCCCGTCCCCACCGCCGCTGTCCCCTGCTGTCCCCGCCACTAATCGGCACATACGCTGCTGCCATGACTCAACACGTACGCGGTGTCATCGCCCCGGGCAAAGGCGAGCAGGTCAGGATCGAGACGATCGTGGTGCCGGACCCCGGGCCCGGCGAGGCGGTGGTGCAGGTGCGGGCGTGCGGTGTGTGCCACACCGACCTGCACTACCGGGAGGGCGGCATCAACGACGAGTTCCCCTTCCTGCTCGGCCATGAGGCGGCCGGTGTCGTGGAGTCCGTCGGGGAGGGCGTCACCGAGGTGGCCCCCGGCGACTTCGTGATCCTCAATTGGCGGGCCGTATGCGGCCAGTGCCGTGCCTGTCTGCGCGGCCGCCCCTGGTACTGCTTCAACACCCACAACGCGCGCCAGAAGATGACCCTCACCGACGGCACCGAGCTGTCCCCGGCCCTGGGCATCGGCGCGTTCGCCGAGAAGACCCTGGTGGCGGCCGGGCAGTGCACCAAGGTCGACCCGGCCGCATCGCCCGCGGCGGCCGGCCTGCTGGGCTGCGGCGTGATGGCCGGCCTCGGCGCGGCGATCAACACCGGCGCGGTGGGGCGCGGCGACTCGGTCGCCGTCATCGGCTGCGGCGGCGTCGGCGGCGCGGCGATCGCCGGGTCCCGGCTGGCCGGAGCCTCGAAGATCATCGCGGTGGACGTGGACGACCGGAAGCTGGAGATGGCGCGCACCCTGGGCGCCACCCACACCGTCAACGGCAAGACCGCCGACACCGTCAAGGCCATCCAGGAGCTGACCGGCGGCCACGGCGCCGATGTCGTGATCGACGCGGTCGGCCGGCCCGAGACCTACCGCCAGGCCTTCTACGCCCGCGACCTGGCCGGCACCGTGGTGCTGGTCGGCGTGCCCACCCCGGAGATGAAGCTGGAGCTGCCGCTCCTGGACGTCTTCGGGCGCGGCGGCGCGCTCAAGTCCTCCTGGTACGGGGACTGCCTGCCCTCCCGCGACTTCCCGATGCTGATCGACCTGTATCTGCAGGGGCGGCTCGACCTCGACGCGTTTGTCAGCGAGACGATCGGTCTTGACGATGTCGAGGAGGCGTTCGCGAAGATGCACCGCGGCGAGGTGCTGCGCTCGGTGGTGACGCTCTGATGACTCCCCCGCCCGTACGCATCGACCGGCTGGTCACCTCCGGCACCTTCTCCCTGGACGGCGGCACCTGGGAGGTGGACAACAACGTCTGGCTGGTCGGCGACGACAACGAGGTGTACGTCATCGACGCCGCCCATGACGCGGACGCGATCATCGAGGCGGTCGGGGGCCGGCGGCTGCTCGGCATCCTGTGCACCCACGGCCACGACGACCACATCGACGCGGCCCCGGAGGTCGCCGACCGCACCGGCGCGCCGATCCTGCTGCACCCGGACGACGAGGTGCTGTGGCGCATGCGGCACCCCGACCGCAAGCCGGACGGGGCGCTGGCCGACGGCGATGTGCTCACCGTCGGCGGCACCGAGCTGCGGGTGCTGCACACCCCCGGCCACTCCCCGGGCGCGGTCTGCCTCCACGCCCCCACGCTGACCACGGTCTTCTCCGGGGACACGCTCTTCCAGGGCGGCCCCGGAGCGACCGGCCGCTCGTACTCGTCCTTCCCGACGATCATCGAGTCCATCAGGGAGCGGCTGCTGTCGCTGCCGACGGAGACCGTCGTACGCACCGGCCACGGTGACCCGACCACCATCGGCGACGAGGCCCCGCATGTGGAGGAGTGGATCGCCCGCGGTCACTGAGGGCGTCCCGGGCGGACCCGCGTCGGCCCTCGCCGGCCCGTATCGGGCCGCAGCATCCGCGTCGGCCCGTGCCGTCCCGCCCGGCGGGACCGCGCGGGCCGACGGGCGCAACCGCCGTGACACCATCGACCGTGTGATCGACCTCGGCTACTCCCTCTCCCGCCGCTTCCCCGACCCCCCGCAGACGGACTACCGCACCGCGGATGTGCACACCCTGCGCCACGACCTGTTCTGCGGCGATGTCTACCTCGCCGATACGGAAGCGGACCGCGAACTGTCCACAGCCTGGGGATGGGTGCCCGTGCTCGACTTCGCCTGGGCGCTGTGCGACATCGTGGAACGCCTCGACCGCGACCCGCTCGGCAGCCGCTCCGCGCGCCCCGTCCACGCCGAGCTGGACTTCACCGAGTCGACCGACCGGCTGCTCTTCGAACGGCGCTTCGGCTGGGTGGACATCACGGCCGACTGGGCGGAGGCCGAGGATGCGCCGCTCACCTTCAACCACGCCGCGCTGCGCCGGGAGGCCCGCGACTTTCTGCACGATCTGATCGCGGACCTCACCGATATGCACGAAGGGCTGGCAGACAACCCGGCGGTGTGGGAGCTACAGGCCCGCTACCCCCGCGTCTGACCCCAGTGCCCCATCAGCCAAGGGTCCGGACCGCCTCCTCCACCCGGATGCCCAGCCGGGCCGCGAGCGCCGGAGCCAGGTCGAGCAGCTGCGGCGGGCTGATCACCGCGCCCGCCAGATGCTCCATACCCCGCGCGATGTCCAGCTCCGTGACCGCGCGCAGATCGACGTCCGTCAACCGCGCCTGGGTGAAGTCCGCCCCGCGCAGCGCACAGTCCACGAACTCCACCCGCTCCAGCACCGCCCCGCCGAAGTCCGCCTCCGCCAGCACACACCCCTCGAAGACGACGTCCGTCAGCCGCGCCGTCCGCAGATTCAGATAGTCGATCTTCCCGCCGCGGACCAGCACCCGCTCCAGCACCGCCCCGTGCAGCTGGACCCCGCCCAGCCGGGCGTCCACCAGCTCCACATCCCGCAGCCGCGCCTCCGAGACATCGGCGCCCACGCCCCGCACGCCCTCCAGCACACAGTCGAGAAACCTGGCCCGGGACAGCCGGGCCTCGTCGAATCCACAGCGGCGGATCCCGCAGTCCAGGAAGCGCGCGCCGCCCGCCCGCTGCCCGGCGAAGTCCAGGTCGGCGAAGTCCAGTCCGTCGTAGTCCCCCTCCGGCTCCAGCTCCCCGCCCTCGTAAGGCCGCAGCTCGGGCAGCACCACCTCCGGCCGCCGCGCCGCCCGCACCACGCCCGCCGCCCCGCTCCTGCCGCGCCCCGCCATGCCTGCTCCGTCCCGTCGCTCACCTGTCGTGCCCTGCCATGGCCCGCCCTCCATCGTGAGCCACGCCACTGACAACGGCCTGTCAGCGCCCCGATGTCACATCCTTGCCCCGCCGCGCCGTCGTACCCGTGAGACGCGATCCGACCCGGGTCGCCGTACGGGAAGGAGTACTGCCCATGCGCCGTATCACCGTCGTCGGCGGCGGCCTGGCCGGCCTCACCGCGGCCATCGCCGCCGCCGAGGCAGGAGCCGTGGTGACCCTGCACGAGGCCCACCACTCACTCGGCGGCCGCGCCCGCACCGCCCCCGACCCGTACCGCGTCAACGAAGGCCCGCACGCCTTCTACGCGGGCGGGCCGCACTGGGCGTGGCTGAAGAAGCGCGGGCTGCTCGGCCCGCTTGCTCACCTCTCGCCCCTGGAGGCCGCCCGGCTGCGCTTCCACCGCGACGGGCGGCTGCGCCGCGTGCCGCCGGCCGCCATGCTCAGGCTGCGGCGGGCCAAACGGGCGCCGGTCGACGCCGACTTCACCACCTGGGCGACGAGCGTCGTCGGCGCGGCCGGGGCACGGGCGGCCGCCAACTACGTCGGCGTCGCCACCTTCCACCACGCCCCCGGCGAGCTGTCCGCCGCCTTCGTCCAGGAGCGGTTCCGGCGCTCCGCCAAGGTGCCGCCGGAGGCCCGCTACGTACGCGGCGGCTGGGGCGCGGTCGTCGAGCGGATGGCCGACCACGCCTGGAAGCTCGGCGTACGGCTCGAAACCGGCTCCCGCGTGGACACGCTGCCCACCGACCAGGGCCCGGTGATCGTCGCGACCGCGCTGTCCACCGCCCGCGCGCTGCTCGGCGACGCCTCGCTCACCTGGGACAGCGGCCGTACGGTCCTGGTCGATCTGGCCGTACGCACCCGGCGCGGCGACGCGTTCGCCGTCTCCGACCTCGACTCCCCCGGCTGGCTCGAACGCTTCACGGCCCAGGACCCCTCACTGGCCCCGCCCGGCGAGCAGCTGCTCCAGGGCCAGGTGCCCATCGGCCCGGACGAGACCAGGGCCGACGGCCTCGCCCGCGCCGAACACCTGCTGGACCTGGGCTTTCCGGGCTGGCGCGAGCGTACGGTCTTCCGCCGGGTGGCCCTGGCGACCGGGCGTACTGGGGCGGTGGACGCGCCCGGCACCACCTGGCGGGACCGGCCGGCGATCCACCGGGGCGACGGGGTGTATCTGGCGGGCGACCAGGTGGCCGCGCCGGGGGTGCTCTGCGAGGTGTCGTTCAACAGCGCGCTCACCGCGGCCACGCTCGCGCTCGGCGGGCGGGTCGGGGACGCCCCGGCCACTGCGTCGGGGGCCGCTTCGAGGGCGCCCCGGTGACCGCCGTCACGTCCGGGCCTGGCTCAACGCCCCTTGACCTGAACTTTGGTTGAGGTTGGAGGGTGGCCGTACGACAGCCCCACCAGCCCAGGGAGACCGCCATGTACGCCGTCCGCCTGCACGCCTTCGGCCCCGCCGAGAACCTGATCTACGAGAAGACCGACGATCCGGTGCCGGGCCCGGGCGAGGTCCGGATCGCGGTCACCGCGGCCGGGGTCCATCTGCTCGACACCGCCCTGCGCGCGGGCCAGGCCCCCGCCACCCAAACCGCGCCCGAACTGCCGACCATCCCCGGCCGCGAGGTCGCGGGCACGGTCGAGGCGCTGGGCGAGGGCACCGACCCGGCGTGGCTCGGCAAGCGTGTGGTCGCCCACCTCGGGATGGTGCCCGGCGGCTATGCCGAACTGGCCGTGGTCGCCGCCAAGAAGCTGTACGAAGTGCCCGCGAACCTGGACGAGGCGCAGGCCGTCGCCATGATCGGCACCGGCAGGACCACGATGGGGATCCTGCAGTTCGCCGAGCTGACCGCCGACGACGTCGCGGTCGTCACCTCGGCGGCGGGCGGGATCGGTCAACTCCTGGTGCAGTACGCGGGGCATGTGGGCGCCACGGTCGTGGGGCTGGCGGGCGGCCCCGAGAAGGTGGCGCGGGTGCGCGAACTGGGCGCCGATATCGCCGTCGACTACACGGACCCGGGCTGGCCGGACCAGGTCCAGGCGGCCCTCGGCGGCCGGGCCGCGACCGTGCTGTTCGACGGCGTCGGCGGCGAGCCCGGCCGCACGGGCGTGGATCTGCTCGGCCCCGGCGGCCGTCACCTCGTCTTCGGCTGGTCCTCGGGCGGGCTGCTCACCGGCGGTGGCGGCCCGCTGGAGTTCAGCGAGGAGGAGTTGACGGCGCGCGGCATCACCTCACAGGTCGTGCTCGGCCCGCCGGCCTTCGCCAGCATCGGCGGGCCGAGCACGACCTG
>NZ_MUNE01000904.1 GCF_002154605.1 Streptomyces milbemycinicus
CCTACGGCCCCGACCCGCGGCGGGCCAGCGCCGCCAGGGCGGCCAGGCCCGCCCGGAGCCTGCGGGGGGCGTACGGCCTGCGGGCGGCCGACACGCGGGCGGGGCGGCGGCCGGGCGGCGCATAGGGGGCGTTCCAGCCGCCGGGGAAGGGTGAGTCGGCGCGGTCAGGGGCGGCGGATCTCGTACACCGGGCAGGACGCGACCACTCCGTCTTCGGCGTGAAGGCCAGAGCTGCCGAGGCAGGTGAATCCGGCTTTGGCCAGGACGCGGCCGGAGGCGGGGTTGTCCGGGTGGTGCTTGGCCTCCAGACGCTTCAGCTCGGTGAAGGCGAAGTCGACAACTCTTTTCGCAGCCTGGGTGGCGTAGCCGTTGCCCCAGCAGTCCTCACGGAGGATGTAGCTGACGGCCCCGAGGCCCGGTTCCCGCACGCGGAGGGAGATCATGCCGATCACATCGCCGACGACCGCGATGCCGAAATCCCAGCACGGGCGAGGGATTATCCGGGCTGATTCCAGGGCCTTGGCGATCCGGCGGCAGGCATCCTCGTCGGTCATCTGGTACCCGTAGCCGTGGGTGAAGCGGACCGAGGCGCCACTGTAAATGCGCCGGATGGCCGGCGAGTCGTCCACGGCCAGTTCCCGCAGGGTCAGCATGCTCTGGCCAGCTCGGCGGCCGTGGGCCGGGCGCCGGGGTCGGCGTTCATGCAGGCTGTGATCAACTGCTCGAACTCCGGGAAGGCCCACGGCCGTACGTCTTCCAGGCGGAGTGTGCGTCCTTCGGCGATGGCGTGGAGCTTGTCCAGGCGGTCCAGATCGTCCTCGTAGGCCACCGGTCGATGTCCTGTCCAGCACCAGAACAGGGATGCACCCAGGCCCCACATGTCTGCCGCGGGCCCCGCTTGGACGTGGGTGTCATCACTGGTGGACAGGATGGCGTCGGCGACCTCAGGGGCGGTCGTGTGGGTGAGCGCGCCCCGGTACGGAAGGCGCTCGTCCTGGCCGGGCCCGCAGGCCAGCGCGTAGTCGATGACCTCGGCGGTGCCGCTGTTGGTGACGAGGGTGTTGGTGGGCTGTACATCCGCATGGGCCCAACCAGCGGCATGCATCGCCGCGAGGCGCCGTGCCCAGGTTCGGGCGATGCCGAGCAACCAGGGCCGTACCGAGGGGCGGTTTCCTTCGGGCCCACGGGCGAGCTCGAAGGCCCGCCAGAGGAGCACACCCTCGATCCACCGCACGGCCAGCCATCGCCCGCCTTCCCACATACCGGACTCGATCCGGTACGCACGGTCGATGGCGTCGGCCTGGGCCAGCTGGAAGAGGTGACGGTTTTCCTGCTCCAGTTCCCCGGCCTTGTCCCGGGTGTCCTCGGACTCCGGAGCGTTGGCCTTCAGCGCCAAGCGGCCCTTGGGGGTGGCGACCTTCCACGCCCGAGAGCCTCGCCGGTCACTCAGCAGGCATGCGCTGACCGGCCCGAACCGGTCTTCCAGGACTTTCACTGCCTCGGCAGGAGGTGGTGCGCCCACTCCTTGATCTCCTTCCACCCATGCGGCATGCCCTCGAACGCATCTCGGCCGTCGTCGACGGCGACCGCCACAGCGGCAGCGAGATCCGGTGTCCGCTCCAGAAGCCGGGGATCGCGGGGCCGTACGGCGACCCGCGCGGGGAGGAACGACACCGGGGGCGCCGGAATACGGCGGCCGTGCCGGTCGGCCTTCTCCTCGCCCGCCGAGAACTTGCCGAACATCAGCCCCACCGGCCCGTACAGGTGCTTGAGGACCCAGTGAGGCCACGCCAGCGCATCCTGCCCGGCGCCGAGAACCACGACGTTCTCGCACACTAACGCGCCATGCGGCCGAGTCGCCAAGGGTCGTACCCACTCCGCAGCCCGAACGCCGGCATGGAACACCTCCGCCTCGACGTCCGCTGCACCTCCGCGTACCTCGTACACCGTCCAGCCCGTCAGCCCGCGCGCCACGGACGGCGTGAGATAGGGGCAGTGGGCGGCGATGGCTTCGACGTACTCCGCGACGTCCACCGTCTTCGGGCTGGTGGCCACGCGAGACCTTCCACGTATATGACGACAAGCTCGTGTCCGTGGAGCTGGTGTCCGCCAGGGTGCGGATCAACCAACCCTCCGAGGTCGTCCTGTATGTGAAGGCGTTTGAGGAGCTGCGCAGCATGGCCGTATACGGGGCCGAGGCGCGGGCGTTGATCCTGAAGGCCATCGGGGCCCTGCACTGACTCCGGGCGCGACAAAAGCCCCCTGGCCGCTCATCGCCGACAGGCAGCTCGGTCCGCCGAAGCCCCGACGGGTGTCGGTCACAGGATCTCCTGCGCGGTGGGAGCGCCGTGCGGATGGTTCCCGCAGCTGCGCATGACGACGGCCCCTCACCTGGGCGAATGAGGGGTCGGCCGGTCAACGCGAATGTGGGCGAAGTGGTCGAACTCCCCAGCTTTGATACCGAGCACAAAGACGCGTAGTAGGTCCCTGCTCGTGCTCAGGGTCGCTGCAGGGGTATCGCTTTCCCTCACCAGAACGACATTGCCGGTTGCGCCGATTTCGACGCAGTTGGTGTCTCCGTTGGAGTAGGAAGACTTGCGCCAGCTTATCTCTTCGGTTGCCATGATTGGCTTACAGCTCCTGGCTGAGGGTGTGGATCAATTTTCTCGACTCGCCCGGCCCGAGGGTGATTCTTGCGATGGAATCAATGAGCGTCCGGCATTGGGCGAGTTGAGACTCGGCGTCCAGGAAATCGACGCTGTATGCGTTGTCGATCTGGACTGTGTCGAGTTGAGGGACCGGACCGCCCGCGTAAAGCATGGATTGGGCGTATCCGATGAATTCGTCGATTTCGAAAGGAACCACCCGAACGGTGACGGTGGGCCACGTGCACGCGTCCAGCAGGAATTCCAGTTGTGACCGGGTGATCTTTCGGCTCCCGTACCGCATGCGCAGACCAGCTTCGTGGATGATCACCTCAAGCGGCGGTGGTGTCCTTCGGGCGAGAATCCTCCGCCGAGCCATCCGGTGTGCCACCCGTGTGTCGATCCCGCTCTCGGGAATTGCTGGATTTCCCTTGAAGATCGCCCGGGCGTAGTCTTCGGTCTGCAGAATGCCCGGAACGGCGAGCATCTGGATGCTTCGCAGGTGTGTTGCGTGATGTTCTAGTTCGGCGATGTCCAGTAATGCGGCTGGTAGAACTCCCCGGTACTCGCTCCACCATTGTGCGCCTCGTTCTTCCGCCATGGTTGAGAGAGCGTCGACGAGTTCGGGGTCGTCAGCACCGTAAAAGGCTGCCAGCCGGCGAAGGCGTTCGGAGCTGATGCCATGCCGTCCTGACTCCAGGTGGCTCACCGTCGCACGCTCCCCACCCGGGTGCACCCTAACGTCCTCGGCGTGCCGTGCGGCAGCCCGAAAGAGTCAAAGTTCCATCTCTGGCTGTTGGTTGGACGTCGACCCGGGCGCACGACATGGCCAAACAGCGCAGGCCCCACCGCACGAGCCAGGAGAAACGTATGGCGACCGCAACGCTCACCGGACCACTCGCCACCCACGACGGGCCGCCCACGCACAGTTACCGCCTTACCGCGCCCAGCGCCGAGCAAAATCCCAAAGTCGCCCGTGACATGGTGGCGTCATTGCTGGAGGCCGCAGGCCATGGTGCCAGCGTGGACGCGGCTCGCCTTCTTGTCTCGGAACTGGTGACCAACGTCTGGCAACACGCTGACACGTGCCAACTCACTGTGGAGACCACCATCGATGGCGCTTCGATTACGGTCCGTGTGACCGACGGTGACTTCCGCAACACTCCGCCCATGCCGCACTCGTTCCCGGAGGTGGGTGACGAACACGGACGCGGTCTGGCTCTCGTGGACGCTCTCGCTACGCGGTGGGGCGTGACTGTTCACGGCGGACGTGAACCCGCCCGCAAGTCCGTGTGGTTCGTGCTGGTGGACCGCTCGTCGGCCGGAGGTGCTGACCATGCCGAGGAGCCCAGTCGCTGAGGGGCCTTCTTGCGGCAGGGCCGGATCGCGATCAGCCGCCGCCGTAGGGCCCCGTGGAAGCCCGGGGCGGCGGGACGGGAGCGAGTGCCAGGCGCGGCCAGGAGATCCTCTACATCCCCGGCCGCCCGGTGAACCGGGCTTCGGCGACGAGCCACGCCGGGCTGGGCTCCGGGTCACGGCCGAAAGTAAAAGCGTCTGGTTCGAAGGTCCAGGCTGGGTGGCAGCGGGATGCCGGCGACTATCTCTCCGTTCTGTGTCACCGCCCGCCAGCGCCGGAAGTCGAGGAACGTCAGATATCTCTCCAGGCATGCCGAATCGGCGGCCTTCCACGGCTCGAGCCATGGATGGTCCGGGTCCGCCTCGGGGTGAGAGCCTTCCAGTCCCGCCAATGCGTTGACATACCACGCCAGATCCGTCGATTCGTAGGGGCCTTCGTCCGGATGGTGCGGGCAGTAGTCAAACTCAAGGTCGACACTGCCGAAGACCTCTACGAACTCACGCCACCGCGGGAGAGCCGGCCCGTCGACAACCGTCCCCCCGTATTCGGGGAAGCTGTTCTGCACATCGTCGAGAACAATCCCGGCGAGCAATTCGCCGTCGAAGTATATGAGCACATCGGTCAGCTGATCGCCTTTCGGTGGACATGTTGCTTCTGTCATGACCTTCCCTTCGCCTTGTCGTCTCCGCCTGCCGTGCTGTCAGCGATGCCTGCGACGATGACCCGCGATCAACATAAGCAACCCCGCGACTCACGCCGCGGACACAGCGGAAGCCCTCTTCGCCCCCTCCGGCGGCGTCGCCTCCGAGCTACGTCCCGCCTCTGCGGAGGCTGCGGCCATGGGCGCCACCGTTGTGCGGCTCGACGACGCAGCCCCGTCTTCCTCGCCGCTGCCGGTCGGCGAGCTCTGACTTTGCGGTGGATATGAGACGGCGACACGCCGTGACGTCGGCGTGTCGCCGTCTCATATCCACCGCAAACCCACCGCCGAGCGCCGTCGGCATCCGTACACCAGTCCGCCGGCTGCGCGGCTCGGTGCGGGCAACGTGAACGCTCGCGGCCTACGGCCCCGACCCGCGGCGGGCCAGCGCCGCCAGGGCGGCCAGGCCCGCCCGG
>NZ_MUNE01000905.1 GCF_002154605.1 Streptomyces milbemycinicus
GTTCTCGCCACCCCCGGCCCGCCCGCCGAACTGCGCGCCCTGGCCGCGGCCGTCGCCGGGGCGTTCCTGCTCGGCGGCGCCGCCTCGGCCAGCCGCGCGGTCGGCGACGCGGAGGCGGGCGCGGCGCTCGGCTTCGCCGCCGTGCCCTACTTCGCCCTCGCCGGCTGGCTGTTGCCCGGCGGCGACCTCGGCGGACCGCACCCGTACGAAGTGCTCGGCTCCCGGCTGCTCGCCGCGAGCGCCGCCGCGGCGGGCGGCGCGATGCTGGCCGTCGCCCTGGTCGTGGCCTTCGCCGCGCTCTTCGTGGCCGCCGTGGCGGTCGCCGCCGCGGGCGTCCTCGCGGCCGTGCTGATGATGACCGCCGATCTGTCGGCCGCCCACGCCGCCGGGCTGGTCTCCCTGGCCGCCGTGCTCTTCGGCGCGTTCGTGCCCTCGATGTCGTTCCGGCTCTCCGGGCTGCGCATGCCACCGCTGCCCACCAACGCCCAGCAGCTGCAGGAGGGCATCGAACCCCACTCGCCGGCCGCCGTGGCCGCCCGCACCGTCGTCGCCGACGGCTGGATGACCGGCCTGTACGCCGCAGCCGGGACGATCTGCGCCGGCTGCATGCTGGGCCTGGCACGCGCCGAAGACCTCCCCGAGATCATCACCATGGCAGCCCTGTCGGTGCTGCTCCTGCTGCACAGCCGCGGCCTCGGGAACACCCTCCAGCGTCTGTCGCTGGTCGCCCCCGCCCTGTGGGGCGGCGCCCTGCTGACGTACGAGGCGGCCACCTCGTACAGCTCGACCGGCAAGCTGCTGCTGGTCGGCGGGTTGCTCGCGGTCGCCGCCGCCATCGCCATCGCCTCCTGGACGGTTCCGGGACGGCGGCTGGTCCCGTACTGGGGCCGGGCCGCCGAACTGCTGCACTCGGCCATGGCGATCAGCATGCTGCCCCTGTCGCTGTGGGTGCTCGGCGTCTACGGCGCCCTCCGCTCCCTCAACGGATAACGCCCAAGACCGCCCAAGGACGAGTTCTCCATGCAGACCAAACGCGACCAGGTCCAGGCCCATATGTTCCTCATGGGCCGGCTGACCTCCAGCATGCTGCGCTCCGACCCGGACGCCCCCGAGAGCCCCCAGGGCCGCACCAACCGCGGTGTCGCCATCGGCGTGATCATCGCCGTGCTGCTGTGCGCCGGCGCCTTTGTCCTCGGCCTCGTCTCGCCCGGCCAGAAGGACTCCTGGCGCACCGCCGGAAAGCTGATCGTCGACAAGGAGACCGGCGCCCGCTATCTGTACCTCGACGGACGGCTGCGCCCGGTGCGCAACTACGCCTCGGCGCTGCTGCTCGCCGGCTCCGACCTGGAGACCACCACGGTGGGCACCAAATCCCTCAAGGGCACCCCGCTCGGCACGCCCATCGGCATCGAGGGCGCCCCGGACTCGCTGCCCAAGGCGGGTGACCTGTCCGACGACCCGTGGCAGGTGTGTTCCGCGCCGTCGGCGGAGGACGACGGCAAGGTCGGCACCACGCTCGCGGTGGGCGCGGAGACTCCCGGCGACGCGCTCGGCAAGGGCGAGGGGGTGCTCGTCTCGGGCCCGGACCGCAACCGCTACCTGCTGTGGCAGGGCAGTCGGCTGCGGCTGGACCGCGACTCGGGCGCGGCCGAGGCGCTGGGCTACGCCTCCGCCAAGCCGGTGCCCGTATCGGCCGGTTTCCTGAGTGCGCTGCCCGCGGGCCCCGACCTCGCACCGCCGGAGAACCCGGGGATCGGCGACTCGGGACCGAGGCTGGGCGGCCGGTCCACCAGGGTCGGCCAGGCGTTCACGCTGGACGTTCCGGGCTCCGGCAGCCGCTACTACCTGCTGCGCAAGGATGGCCTCGCACCGCTCACCGCGACCGAACTGGCGCTGGTGCTGGGCGATCCGCAGACCCGCGAGAAGGCGTACGGGGGCCAGGCGCCGGTCGCCTCGCCGGTGACCTCCCAGGCGCTGCAGGGCAATCTCGCGCCGCAGGGCTCGCCGCACCAGGGTCCCGGCGAAATGCCGAGCTCGCCACCCAAGGCGGTCACGGTGGCCGATGAGCAGACCCCGTGTGTCCGGGTGGCACCGCAGGGCAAGGGCACCCGGGTCGGCGTCACGCTGGTCGAGGAGCCCGACCTCGGCCCGGTCGCCCAGCACTCCGCGGGGGCGGCCGCGGCCCCGGCGTGTCTGCCCGTGGACCGGATCACCGTGCCGCCGGGCCGCGGTGTTCTCGTACGGGCGCTGGGCGCCGGCGGGGGCCGGGTCGGCAGCACGGTCTACCTGGTCACGGACTCGGGTGTGAAGCACCGGCTGGCGAGCCAGGACGCGGTCAAGGCGCTGGGTTACGACGGCGAGGCCCCGCAGGAGCTGCCCTCGCTGATGCTGTCGATGCTCCCCTCCGGCCCCGACCTGTATCCGCAGGCCGCGCAGAACGGCCAGGTCAATGTGACGGCGCCGCGCTGCCGTTTCCCCGGCAAGGGCGAACAAGCGAAAAGCAATCTGACGACAAGTCAGAAAGGCGAGAAGACAAGCGGGGCCTCATAGCATCGCCGTCCTGAAGCCGATCGAGGAGAGGGGCACGTATGTCTGCCAATGGCATGCAGCAGTCGGAGGAATCCGCGACACGGAACGGCATCCAGGCCCTGGAGATGGCCTTCAGCGGAGTCATGAAGTGCCGCCAGGACGTCGAGTCCACCAAGAGCAACCTCATGACCCACTACAAGGGCAGTGACGGTGGCGCCTTCCGGGACCTCGTCACCTCCTGGGAGGAGAAGGCCGATGTCATCCTCACCAACGTCCAGGACATGATCGAGACGCTGAACCAGACCCTCGTCGAGCAGGGCAAGCAGCAGGGGTCCTCGAACGAGGCCATCAACCAGGCCTACTCGCAGTCGGACGCGGTCTTCGACACCCTGACCGGCTGATCCGGGCCGCCGGCTTCCCCATCACCCCTTAGGACCCTAGGCGAGACGAGGACAGGCAATGAGCGACTTCACCGACGGCTACATCTACGTCGACTACTCGCATATGAGCAACGCGGCCGACGACATGATCACGCAGACGAAGGCCATCGCGACCACGCTCGAGAACCTGGAGATGGAGCTCAACGAGCTCAGGAACACCTGGATCGGTGACGACAAGGACGTCTACACCCAGAAGCAGCAGGCCTGGGACAACGCGGTCAAGGGGATGGAGGACCTGCTGACCAAGCACTCCGCCCTGCTGACCTCGGTCTCCGAGAACTACCAGTACAGCGAGCAGTCGCTGACGCAGATGTGGGACTCGGTGAAGATCGGCCGCTGACGCCGCCGGCGGCCGGCCCCCGCGGCCGGCCCGCCCATCACACCCCCAGCGGGAAGGACCCGGAGTGGACACCAAGGATCCGAACGAGAAGACCACCAAGCTGACCTTGGACAAGGCCGGTCTCCAGAGTTTCCTCGACGATCGCGTGCTGCCCTTCAAGGACGAGATCCGCAAGATCACCGAGGACGACCCCACGTTCGGTCCCTCGATGGGCTCGTTGGTCGGCAAAGAAGACATCAGCATCGAGGATTTCGACTCCTACCAGGCCGGGAAGCCGCTGTCGCTCGGCTGGATGCTCCAGGAGGGCGAAGTCGACGGGCAGGTGGCGAAGCTCAACAAGAGCCTCGCCACGATGGCGGAGAACGTCATCGAGATCTACAAGGAGCAGGCCAAGCTCTTCGGGGACATCGAGGACAACCTGGAGACCACCATCTCCACTCTGTTCTCCACTCAGGGCGGCAACCTGACCACCATCGGCGGCCAGGAGTTCCTGGACATCTTCGAGGACGTGGACGACGACCTCGCCGGCGGCAAGTCCGGCGGCGGCGACGATGACGACTAGCCGCTGAGCGTCGCGCCGCCGGA
>NZ_MUNE01000906.1:0-1414 GCF_002154605.1 Streptomyces milbemycinicus
GATGAGTACGGGGCCCTCGGCACCGAGACCGAGTACCGCTATCCGCTCACCGTCCCCCTCCTCCCCGACCTCCTGCGGAGGCTTGGCGTCCTCATCCCGGAGGACCCCGGAGAGGCGCCCGATATGCGGGGGGAGGTCCTCGCCGAAGGTCCCGGCATCAAGATCGCCCTCGACACGACGCCCTTCTGGCGCGACCCCGCCACCCAGCGGCTCTATGACATCGGTGCGCCTCAAGTGCCCCCGGGGAGTGAACTCGTCACCAGGTATATCCCGGAGGTCGTCGTCGATCCGGCGGTCTCGATTCCGGGTGAGCGACGGCAGACTCTGGCGGAGGCGGAGGCCAAGCGGAAGCTGATCCGTGACCGGCTGGCGCGCACGGCCGAGTGGGGCGGTCCGATACCGCTACGGGAGCTTCTGGAAGACCTTCCGGGGTGGGAGATCACCGAACTCGGCCAGGGAGTCATCGTTGATCCTCCCGGTCTGGGGTATGACGGCCGCTCCTACCACCAGCCCACTCTGGGCACCCCGGCGTTCGGGTTCAGGGCGGCCCAGGACCACGCTCTTGGGCGGCTGTCGGCGCCGTACCTGCTGGATCTGTTCGTGGCGGGGCGGCAGGCCGGGCAGCGGTCCGCCCGGCGACTGGTGACCCGGATCATGGGTGGCGACAAGGTACCGGCGAGGTTCCTGCCGTTCCTGTCGGTCATCCCGGATGTGGACGAGGTCTGGGGATACGCCTGGCAGATGTTCAACCAGGCCGCCGCCCAGCCGGCGACCAAACCCCCGCAGCTGTTCAAGAACATGCTGCCGCTGCCGCTGCGGCACGCTCTCGACAGCGCCCGCCGGGCACTGCGGCCGGACACGCGAGGTTTTCTCGACGAGGATCACGACGCGCTCAGCAAGCTGGTTCACGACGAGCTGACGGCGCTGATGAGGCGTTATTTCCGGCGGTACAAGCCGGGCGAAGCCGTCCCGGACGGGTTCTTCGACAGGGCGGTCGGCGACATGCTCTCCCCACGTGAGCAGGTGACGGCCGCGCTGACGGGGCGTACGTCCCAGGGGAGGCAGACCACCCCGTCCGAGACGCTCGGCATGGCGGAGTTCCCGCTGGACACCGACAGTGCCCGGCTGGCGGTCGCGCTGCTGCTGGGCGAGTTCCGGGCGCTGGCGGTGGCGGCGGACGGCCCCTTGATGACCGAGGAGCAGATCGAGCAGACCGACGCCGAACTGGCGGCCCTCGGTGAGCGGTTGTACCGGCGGGCGGTGGCGGCCTCGGTCCCGCTGCCCCCCGAGGAGCTGCGCCGGTCTGTGCAACGGATTCTGGACAACCGGGTGGTGCGGGACTTCTCCCGGTTCCTGCGGCTGGCCGTCGAGGGCGTGCCGCACGTGGACGGCGCGCCGCGGCGGCTGCTGACCG
>NZ_MUNE01000906.1:1431-1702 GCF_002154605.1 Streptomyces milbemycinicus
ATCGGCTGCTGGCCGAGGTGGTGGGGGAGGCGTCCGCTTTCCTGGCGAACCGGACCGTGCCCGCCAGCGAGCGCGAGGACGTCAGTAAGGCTGTCAGGGGTGCGGAGAAGGCGCTGAAGGTTCTCCGCGAGGCGCCGACGCCGCCCGCGATCGGGTGGCTGGCGGAGGCGGAGATCGTGGCGCTGGACGGGGCCAGGGTTCCCGCGGCCCGGGTGTGGCACGTGAAGCACTCGAACCGTTCGGGCGCGCCGGTGGGGGTGTCGCTGCGCGG
>NZ_MUNE01000907.1 GCF_002154605.1 Streptomyces milbemycinicus
CAGCGCGCCGTGCGGCGGGGATCCGGCGGCCAGCTCCTTGGCGGCCTCGGTCAGGTCCTTGGCCGTGTCGATGGCGCGCCAGTACGCGCCGTGGGGCAGCGGGAACCCGGCCAGGCGGCGCTCGCGGGCGAGCCGGGGGAAGGTGGTGCGCTCGTGGTCCCCGCGGTCGGGGAGCAGCGCGGTGAAGTCGGCGGAGAAGACGTAGACACCGGCGTTGATGAGGTACGGCGAGGGCGGCGCCTCGATGAAGTCGAGGACGTGGCCGAACTCGTCGGTCTCCACCGCGCCCCAGGGGATGCGCGGGCGGGCCAGGGCGAGCGTGGCGACGGCGTCGCGCTCGCGGTGGAAGTCGGCCATGTCGCGGAGCGAGAAGCGGGTCCAGATGT
Source organism: Streptomyces milbemycinicus (assembly GCF_002154605.1). GTDB lineage: Bacteria > Actinomycetota > Actinomycetes > Streptomycetales > Streptomycetaceae > Streptomyces > Streptomyces milbemycinicus. The sequence continues at coordinate 387 of NZ_MUNE01000907.1, forward strand.
CGCCGTTGGTGGCGTACCAGGACCGGTCGGGGTGCGGGAGCGACGCCGCGGCGAACTTCAGACCGCCGCCGCGGCCCAGCGGCTCCTTCTCGACGACCGTCGTCACCCGCAGCGGCAGATCCGCCGACTCCAGCCAGTCCTGGAGCACCGCCGCGAGGTGACCGCAGGAGACGACGGCGTCGGTGACGCCCTCGGCGGCCAGCCAGGCGAGCTGGTGGCCGATGATCGGGGTGCCGGTGCCGGGGATCTCGACCATGGGCTTGGGCCGGTCGTCGGTGTACGGGCGCAGCCGCGAGCCCTGGCCTCCGGCCAGGACGACGGCTTGTGTGGGGCGCGCGGGCAGTGGGTGCCGCGCCGCGGTGCGGGCGTCATCTGTCATGGGCCGCACGATATGCGGTGGCGTGGTGGGGGCGGTCGGCCGCGTCAGCGGCGGGCCCGGGTGACGCCGGTCGCGTACGAGGTGTCGCAGACCGGGCGGGAGTAGGCCTGGGCGCGGTCCGTGCCGCCGTACTTGGCGACCGCGGCGCGGCCGAGCGCGCGGGCGATGGAGGCGCAGTGCCTGGCCAGCGAGGGCCGCTCGGATGTGGCGACTTGGAGATGGGTGAGGGCCACGCCCGGGTCCTTCTCCTGGAGTTCGGCGAGCAGCCGGTCGCGCAGCGCCTCGTGCGGGGCGCGGTGGGCGGCGCGGGTGGAGGCCTTGTCGGAGGAGGCGGTGAGGATCTGTGACTCGGCCGCCGGGGAGGCCCACGGGACGCGGGTGACGGCGAGCGTCCCGGAGAGGACGAGGACGACGGGGAGGACGAGGGCGAGAGTTCTGCCGATGCGGCGGGCTGCGGTGTTCAAGGACGTTCCTCGCGGTTCGTGGCCGTGCTCGACCGCCCGTATGCGGACGGTCGGTACGTAGGGGACTGCGGTACGCGGTGATCGTAGCGAGGAGCGATGATTTGGCGACATTTAGTCACCGTTTCGGGGGACCAGATACGCCGGAGAGAGGGGTGGGCCTTGACGGGTTGGGGTGAAATGTCCGATCCGGCAGGGTATTTATCTGTCGGGCTATTTGTCGATACAGCAACAGGCACCGTCCGTCCGCACAGAGGCGGACGGACGGCGCCGTGGAGTCAATCGGATTGTCGCGCGCTCAGGCGCTCAGGCGCTCAGGCGCTGAATCGCTCAGGTGCTCAGTCGCTGAGTCGCTCGCCCGTGGACGTCGAGAAGACGTGGATCTCGCCCGGGCGCGGGACGACGTGCAGCTGGGCGCCCTTCTCCGGCACCTGGCGGCCGTTGACCCGGACGACCAGGTCCTTGACCTCGCCGCCGACCTCGGCGGTGCCGTAGACGTAGCCGTCGGCGCCGAGTTCCTCGACGACGTTGACGGTGACGGCCAGACCGGCCGGGGCGTCCTTGCTCTCCTTGGTGAGGGCCTTGGCGGCGGCGCCGTTCTCCTCGACCACGTCGAAGTGCTCGGGGCGGACGCCGACGGTGACCGTGCGGTCGCCCTTGTCGGCCGCCGCGCTCAGCGCCTCACGGCTGACCGGGACGACGCTGTTGCCGAACTTCACGCCGCCGTCGGTGATCGGCACCTCGACGAGGTTCATCGCCGGGGAGCCGATGAAGCCCGCGACGAAGAGGTTGTTGGGGCGGTCGTACATGTTGCGCGGCGAGTCGACCTGCTGAAGCAGCCCGTCCTTGAGTACGGCCACCCGGTCGCCCATGGTCATGGCCTCGACCTGGTCGTGGGTGACGTACACGGTGGTGATGCCCAGCCGGCGCTGCAGGCTCGCGATCTGGGTACGGGTCTGCACGCGGAGCTTGGCGTCCAGGTTGGACAGCGGCTCGTCCATGAGGAAGACCTGCGGCTCACGCACGATCGCGCGGCCCATCGCGACACGCTGCCGCTGACCACCGGAGAGCGCCTTGGGCTTGCGGTCCAGGTACTCGGTGAGGTCCAGGATCTTGGCCGCTTCTTCGACCTTCTGCCGGATCTCCGTCTTGTTGATGCCGGCGATCTTCAGCGCGAAGCCCATGTTCTGGGCCACGGTCATATGCGGGTACAGCGCGTAGTTCTGGAACACCATCGCGATGTCCCGGTCCTTCGGCGGAAGGTGGGTGACATCGCGGTCGCCGATCCGGATCGAACCGCCGTTGACGTCCTCGAGGCCGGCGAGCATCCGGAGGGAGGTGGACTTGCCGCAGCCGGAGGGGCCGACGAGAACGAGGAACTCGCCGTCCTCGATGTCGATCTCGAGCTGATCGACGGCGGGCTTCTCAGTGCCCGGGTAGATCCGGGTCGCCTTGTCGTACGTAACCGTGGCCATGCTGATCTGGTCCCTTCACCGGCAGGAACGTGCCGGACGATCCGAGTAAAGGCAGGGGTCTAGTCCACTTGCGCGGACTGGCCGCGACTTTAACTCGGAGTGGGGCTCCCTGTCTCTACCTGTGCTGGCCAGACTTTGGGCGAGCGGAGAATTTCGAACGGATCACCCCCTCGGCGTGGGTACACTGCTGGGGACGCGCCGACTTAGCTCAGCTGGTAGAGCACCGCTCTTGTAAAGCGAAGGTCGTCGGTTCGAGCCCGACAGTCGGCTCCGCGAGCGCACGGCCCTTCGTGGCGGACCACGGAGGGCCGTTCGTCTCGCCTCTCACCCCGATCCCGTGCCCCGGGTTCCGGTCCCGGCTGTCAACAAATTGCCAGCCGCGCCCCCGCGTGATCGCCCACCGTTGCCCTCCGAGTGCGCTGCGCGTTCGGAGCGGGGTCACCTGGGGCGGAGTTTCCGGGTCGGAGTGCAGCTTGTTGACAATCCCGCGGCTGCCGCGCCGTGCCGTTAAGTAGAAGCGGCACAAAAGTGGGCGATTTTACTTGATCTTTACCAACTGTAGTGCGTTGACTGGCTTGCGGAGGGCGAACTAATGTCGCGCCGCAGGGGCTTGTGCGGCCTTTCCAGCCACAATCCACCTACTGGACACGGGCTTCTCGACCGCGGGGAAGAAGGGCTACTCGCGGGTTGAGAACCAGTGGGTAACGGTGGCGCGGAAGTTCGTGATGCGGAAGTTCGTGATTCTGATCGGCGGCTGTGTCATTGCGGATTCAATTACGGGGCGGCCGCCGATCGCCTTCGCGGCCGTTCTTGGTGACTTGGGACGGTCGGCAGCAACCGACGGGTATGCGACGGACGGGTCGTGTGCCGCATGGGGGAGTCATGGCTGAACTGTCCATGTCCAAACTGTCCATGTCCAATACAACGGAAGAGCCGGCGGCGTCCATGCTCGGCGCCCCGGCCCAGTCCCCGCCGATGGTGCTGGCCACCGACGGCCCCGCCGTCAGACAGGCCATCGGGCAGCTCCTGTCGCGGGCCCGGCACAGCATCAGTCTGATCGTGCCCGGCACCTTCGAGCGGGCCAAACCGATCCTCCCGCAGATGGGCCGGTTCACCGCCGTCGCGGGCACCGGGGTCACCGTGCGGGTGCTCTGCACCCCACAGGTCCTGGCCCCGCTCGGCATCCTCGCCGCCGCGCGGCGCGGCCCGCTGGGCTATGAGGTCCGGGTCGCGGACGTGGATCTGCAGGGGACCGTGATCGCCGACGGCAGGGCCGCCTTCGGCCGGTCGGGCGGCGAATGCGGCGGCCGGTACGCGACCTTCAACAACGACCCCGCGTCGGTCCGCGCGCTGGACCTGATGTTCGCCGGGGCCTGGGGCAGCGCGATGCCGCTGGACGAGCATCAGCGCCTGGCCGACCGACTGCGCTCGGACTCGGTACGGATGATCCTGGAGCGCCTGCGCGAGGGTCACACGGACGATGTGGCGGCGCGCCAGATCAGGGTCTCGCTGCGTACGTACCGCCGCCATGTCGCGGCGATCATGCGTGACGTCGGGGCCAACTCCCGCTTCCAGGCCGGGGTGCGCGCCGTCGAACTGGGGCTGTTGTCGGACGTCGACTGACGTGACCGGGTACGAGGAGGGCGGCGCCGAAAACGAGCTGGCCGAGCAGGCCATCGCCCAGGAACTCCTGGCGGTTCGCGCGCTCATAGCATCCACGGTCGCCGCATCAGCCGCGGCTGCCGAATCCGTCGCCGGCGATTCCGGGGCCGGTGATTCCGGCTCTGGTCAATCTGCGGCCGGCCAATCCGGGTCCAGCCAATCCGGGTCCGGCCAATCCGGTTCCGGTGAATCCGGGGTGGCCGAATCCGCGGCCGACCAGGGCGCCGGGCGGCCGCGGGGGAACTCCTGGGTCGCGGCGGTGGAAACGGACGAGGAAGAAATTCGAACGGCTGCCGAAGAGCTGATCCGGGAGGCCGGCGGGAATGTCGACGTGGTGCTCGCGGCGGAGGCCGCGCATGTCGGTGCGCTGCATTCCGTACTGAGCGAATGGCTCCGCTCCGGCGGCGAGGACGTGAGAACGCGTGTTCTGTGCGCCCAGAACTCACTCGACTGGAATTTTGTGCGACGGCACGCCAGGGACCGGCGGCATCTGGAGGTCCGGGTCGCCCGGATTCCGCTGCTCGCCGCGTTCATCGTCGACGGCCGCGCCGCGCTGGTGTGCGCCGACTCCGCGGTCGGCCGCCGGGCCTCGGCGATCCGCGACCCGGGGGTCATCGAGACCCTGCAGACCCTCTTCGACGGAATCTGGCGCAATGCGGTGGTGGTGAACGAGCGGGTCGACTTCGGCGACCACCCCCGGATGGAGATGGTGCGGCCGATCCTGGAGTGGCTGAGGCTCGGCGTCACCGACGAGGTCGCCGCGCGCGAGCTGTCGGTCTCGGTGCGCACATATCGCCGCTATGTCGCCGAGATCATGGCCCTGCTGGGTGCGAGCTCCCGGTTCCAGGCCGGGGTGCGCGCCGCTGAGCTGGGGCTACTGCCGGTCACACCCCCCCGGGGACGCCCAGCGGGACCCGCCGCGAGACCCCCCGCGCCACCGGCGCTGAACCGGTGGCGCGGGGGGCGGTGACCGTGGCCGGTTGAGGTGCTGGCAGCTTCCTGTAGGCGCGTTGCGGGTGCTCTGGGCGTCCGGCTAGACATGATGAACTGACCTGACGAAAGCCGTAGTTGCGGACGGTCCTGGCGCATGGGAGTGACCGGCCCGACAAGGAGGCACTCTTATGACGATTTCAACTCCCGAAAAGTTGGTGACGAGTCACCGGAAGACGACTCGGGGAAACACGGCTCCGGCCGCCCCTGCTGCCCCCGCCGCCCCGGAAAGGATGACTCCGGAACGGATGACTCCGGAACGGATCTCTCCAGACCGGACCTCTCCAGACCGGAGCTCTCCAGACCGGACCTCCCCAGAGCAGCTGCTGAGCGGGGTCGGTGTGCTCGACAAGGCATCGCTGCTGCTCGGTGTCCTGGAGGCGGGCCCGGCATCCCTGGCCAGGCTGGTCTCCGCCACCGGCCTCAAACGCCCCACCGTGCACCGGCTGGTGCTCGCCCTGGAGCGGCTGCGGCTGCTCGCCCGGGACGCACAGGGCCGCTTCATCCTGGGGCCGAGGCTCGGGCTGATGGCCCTGGAAGCCTGTCGGGACCACCTGGCGACCACGGCGGAGCCCGTGCTGGGCGAGTTGCGCGATGTGACCGGTGCCAGCGCCCGGCTCTACCGGCGCCGCGGATATATGCGTATCTGCGTCGCTGAGGCCGCGGTGGCCGGCAACCCGGTCGCGCAGGACCGGGTGCCGGTCGGCGCCGCCCTGCCGATGAACGCCGGTCCCGTCTCACAGGTGCTGCTGGCCTGGGAGCGGCCCGAGGACCTGTACGAGGGGCTGCGCGGCGCCCAGTTCACCGCCGCCACGCTCTCCGGTGTACGGCGCCAGGGCTGGGCCCAGAGCGTCGGCGGGCGGGAGCACGGGATAGCCGCCGTGGCGGCCCCGGTGCGCGGCCCCGGCGGCCGGGTGGTCGCCGCGCTGTCGATCTCCGGGCCCATCGGGCGGATGTCCAACACCCCGGGCCGGGTCTACGGCAGCGCGGTGATCGACGCGGCGGTACGGCTCGGCAGCGGGTTCCAGCGCTGATAGCGCTGATCAACGGGCGTGTGGGCCGCCGCCGGATTCGGTTCGCGGGGCGGCCACCGCTGCGGGATGCTGTGCGCATGCCGACGCCCGCTGAGCAACAGCTCGCCCCCATGACCCTTGAGGACTACACCGCCCGGATGTCCCGGGCGGCCCGCACCGCCGCCGACGCCGGGCTGGCCGGGCTGGTGGTCACCCCCGGCCCGGACATGGTCCATCTGTGCGGTTACCGCCCCCCGGCGGAGACCGAGCGCCTCACCGCCCTGATGCTCGTCCCGGGGCAGACGCCCCGGCTTCTGGTGCCCCTGCTGGAGCGGCCGGACGCGCTGGCCGCGACCGGCGTGGGGGCGACCGAGGTGACCGGCTGGACCGACGGCGGCGACCCGTACCGCACGGCGGCGGACATGCTGCCGCCGCGCGGCCGTTACGGGATCTCCGACGAGACCTGGGCCGTCCACCTGCTCGGCCTCCAGCGCCTCCTCCCGGACACCTCCTACTCCGCGATCGGCGAGGCGCTGCCCATGCTGCGCGCGGTCAAGGACACCCACGAGGTGCAGCGGCTCGCGTCCGCGGGTGCGGCGGCCGACGCGGCGTACGAGGAGATCGTGCAGGTCCGTTTCGCCGGTCGGCGGCGAGAGCGAGATCGCCGCCGACCGGCGAAACGGAC
>NZ_MUNE01000908.1 GCF_002154605.1 Streptomyces milbemycinicus
ACCCCGGCGAGGCCCGCCCGCGCTGTGGTCAACTTCCCCCTATGGAGGCAGTTCTGGCGAGTTTCATAGCCGTGCTTGGCACGGTGTTGGGGTCCGGCGTCACCTACGTCTTCCAGCGGCGGACCACCGAACGCGGCGAGCACTTCGCCCGGGCGGAGAAGCTGCGGCAGGAGCGGATCGACGCGTACTGCGCATACGCGGGGGCGCTGCTCAACTACCGCCGGGTGCTGGTCCACCGGTGGTACGTCACCCACGAGAACCGCCCCGACGAGGACACCCCGGAGCTGCGGGAGCAGGTCTACGAGTTGCGCTACGCGGCGCAGGAGGCGATGTTCCGTGCGCAGATGCTCTCGGACGACCCCGCACTCGTGGAACTCTCCGAGCGGATCATGGAGCACGTCACCGAGCTGCACCGGGCCGAGGACCGCGACCGGCTGACCGACATCCGCGAGCGGTCCCGGCAGGCCGTCCGCGACTTCATCGCCGCCGCGACGCCGCATGTCCGCTGAGTCGGATCGGCGCCTCCCCCACCCCCTTACAAAAAAACGCTTGACCAAGGTCAAGCGTTTTTTTCAAGGGGTGGGGGTCCGGAGACCGGCACCGCGTTCCGTGGCGGGCTCAGGCCGTGACATCGCGGCGCGCGAAGACGGTGCCGGCGACCGCCGCCGCGACGACGACGTAGGCGGCTACGGTGAGCAGCGCTCGGGCCATGCTCACCTCCGACGTCCCGCCCTGCCCCAGCGTCTCGAGGAGGAGTCCGGGGAAGAACCGCCGGCCCGGGTCCCACGCGTCCCCGATGAGGTGTTCGGCGGGCCCGGCCCACGCGATGCCGACGGCGAGGGCCAGGGGAACGGAGCGCAGCAGCACCGCGATCAGCATGGCGAGCACGGCATAGCCGGTGACCCACGCCAGTACGGACGCGTAGTCGGTGACGGCCGCGCCGAGGGCGTCGGCGCCGGTCCACGCGTCGGTCGAGACGTCGTAGCCGGACGCCATGAACCGGGCGGCAAGCCATGTGGCGACCTCGCCGCACGCCAGGGCCGCGGCCGCGAAGGCCAGCAGCGCCCCCAGCCTGCCGATCAGCAGGCTCGTCCGCTTGGGCTGCCGGAAGAGCATCGTGCGGTAGGTGCCGCGGGAGAACTCCAGGCTGAACAGGCCGACGAACAAAGCGAACACGAGGGTGCCGGAGAAGGCCGCGACGGCGCGGAATATCTCGGTGCCGCCACCGGCCCCGGCAAGGGTCTCCAGCGTCGGCGTCATGCTGTTCGGGGACATCTCCGATGCGGGCTCGGCGCCGCCCAGCTCGATCGCCGCGCCGCCGACAGAGCTCGCGAGGACCACGACGATCGTGGTGATGAGCACCCTGCGGCGGATCAGCCTGGCCAGTTCGGCACGGAATGAGCGGATCACGCGACGTCTCCCTCGATGAGTCGGAGGTAGGTGGATTCCAGGGTGGGCCGGTGGACCGTGAGCTCGGCCAGCACGATGCCCGTCGCGAAGGCGGCGCGGTTGAGAGACGCGGCCATCTGCCGAGGGTCGCGGTGGTCGATCGACACCGTGAGCCGGCTCCCGTCGCTCTTGGGCTCCAGCCCTTCGGCGGCGACGATGTCGGCGAGGACCGGGAGATCCGAGCCGTCCGCGGGGGCCAGGAGGATGTCGTTGCCGGTCCGGCCGGCGAACTCCCGCGCTGAGCCGGCGTAGACGAGCGTTCCCTGCTCGATGATGAGGAGCCAGTCGCAGACCTGCTCCAGCTCGTTGAGGATGTGGGAGGACACCAGCACAGTGCGGCCCTCGGCCGCGATCCGCGCGATGAGGTCGCGCATGTCGATCATGCCGACCGGGTCGAGGCCATTGGTCGGCTCGTCGAGAATCAGCAGCTCGGGGTCGCCGAGCAGAGCGGCGGCGATGCCGAGCCGCTGCTTCATACCGAGGGAGTACCTGCCGTAGCGGTCGCGCGCCCGATCGGCGAGGCCGACGAGTTCGATGACCTCGGGGATGCGGCGCTCGTCGTGGCCGCCGAGCCGGGCGAGCACCCGCAGGTTCTCCACGCCGGTCAGCGCGGGCCACATGGCCGGTCCCTCGAGCAGGGCGCCCACGCGGCCCAGGTAGCGCTCGGGGTGGTGGATCGACCGTCCGAGGACGGTGGCGTTCCCGGAGGTCGGGCGCACGAGGCCGAGAAGCATCGCCATGGTGGTCGTCTTGCCGGCGCCGTTCGGG
>NZ_MUNE01000909.1 GCF_002154605.1 Streptomyces milbemycinicus
GCCTGGCCCTGCCCGTCCGGCACAAAGCGCACCGCCATCCGCCGCGCCGACGAGGGCAGGGCCAGGCCGGGCGGGCACGGGTCGAGCCACAGGTCGGGCTCGTACGCCGGGTCCACGCCGTAACGCCGCATCAGACGGGCGTAGCCGGGCAGCGGCGGGCCGTGCAGATCCTGCCGGTCCAGCCGGAGTACGGCCGCGCTCCCCCACATCTGGCCGACCGCGGGCACCCCCAGCACCGCCGCGGCCACCGTGCCCGCGTACGTGCTCGCGTCGTGCACCACCAGGCCGGGCTGCCAGCAGCGGGCGAAGGCCACCAGGCCCTGCGCCATCGCCTCGGCGATCCGCACCTGTTTCTCGCCGAGCGCGCGCAGCATGCCGCGCTCCTCCGCGCCGAGCCCGGCGGGCCGCACCGGCCAGTCCGCGGGCCAGTTTCCGATGCGGCGGGGCACCGCGCCCGCGGCCCCGGACGCCTTGGGCAGGGGGCCGACCGGGACGGGGACCAGACCGGCGTGGGCGACGGCCGCCGCGCAGCCGGACGGCACCGCGATCCGCACCTGGTGGCCGGCCGCCAGAAACGCCCGCGCGAGCGGCACCATCGGGGCGAGATGCCCGCCCGAGGACCAGGTGGTGAACAGAACACGCACGGGACTCCTCCGGGAAGTTCGAGAGAGCGATGGCCTGTGGGGGCCGCTTGGCTCACCGCCCGCCGGACACCGTCAACACCTCGCCGGTGATGTTGCCGTTGGCCGCCGAGCACAGGAACAACAGCGTCCGGGCGATGTCCTCGGGCGTGCTCAGCCGCCCGGTGGGGGTGGCGGCGAGCTCCCGCTCCCGGACCGCGCCCGGCAGGCCGGCGAGCACCCGCTCGGTCGAGGTCAGCCCCGGGCATACGACGTTGACCAGCACCCCGTCGCCGCCCAGGTCCCACATCAGGCTCCGGGCCAGACCGTGCAGCCCGGCCTTCGCCGCACCGTAGAACTCCTGGCCGCGGGCGCCGTCCAGCGCGTTGTGCGAGGAGACCAGGGCGATCCGGCCCCAGCCGCGCTCGCGCATCCCGGCGACGGCGCACTGGACCGTACGGATGGCGGGGGGCAGGTTGTCCGAGACGATCGGCAGCCACTCCTCTTGCGGTACGTCCTCGAACCGCTCACGCGGCCCGCGCCGCACCCCCCACCGCCATGCGTTGGCCACCAGTACGTCCAGGCTCCCCCAGCGCTGCTCCACCGCGGCCACCACCCAGCGCGGCGAGGCGGGGTCGTCCAGCGCGTACGGCACGGCGAACGCCTGCCCCTGACCGGCCCCCCCGCACAGCTCGGCGGCGAACGCCTCGGCGGCC
>NZ_MUNE01000091.1 GCF_002154605.1 Streptomyces milbemycinicus
CGGTGGCCCGGTACAACAACCTCAGCGACCTGGGCAAGAACATCACCGTGCGCTACGACCCCGGTGTGCCCACCGCCGACGGAAACATCAACGGGACCATCCGCTTCGGCAACCGCGCCTATATGACCGAGCGGACCGCCCTGCACGAGATCGCCCACACCATCGGCGTGGGCACCAGCTCGGGCTGGTCCTCGCTCTCCAGCGGTGGCACCTGGCACGGTACGCAGGCCACGGCGCTCGTCAAGCGGTTCGACGGTGCGGGCGCCACGCTGTCCACCGGTGGCGGACACTTCTGGCCCTACGGTCTGAACTACGAGAACGAATTCTCGAACACGGCCGCCGACCGCCATGTCCAGATCGTCGTCGCCATGGTGCGCGACGGTCTGTGAGTTCAGGACACCCCGAGCCGTGGCTCGCGGGTGAGGACGGCGGCCAGTNNCGGGGTCCTCGGCGCGGGCCAGCGCATGGTCGGCGGGGACGGCGAGCACCAGGTCCTCGGAGTGCACCAGGACCGACTGGTACCGGTCGGGGATCGGCGGCCGGACGAGGCCCATGTCGATCTCCAGGTCGGCCAGCGCCGCGAACTGGTCCGGGCTGACGAGTTCCGTCAGTTCCACGGAGACGTCGGGGAGGTGGCGGTTCACCAGGTCGAGGACGTCGGCGAGTATCGCGTACGCCCCGATCGCGGTGAACGCCAGCCGCAGGGTCCCCGTACGGCCCTCGGCGGCGTGGCGGGCGGCGACCGGTGCGGCGTCGAGCAGGGCCAGGACCCGGCGGCAGTGGTCGAGGAGGGCCTGGCCCGCCGCGGTGATCCGCGTCCCCCGGCCGGTACGCTCGAACAGCACGACGCCCAGGCTCCGCTCCAGCGCCTGGATCTGGCGGGTCAGCGGCGGCTGGGTCATGTTGAGCCGTGCCGCGGCACGGCCGAAGTGCTGCTCCTCTGCCACGGCGACGAAACCACGGAGCTGTTGCAGAGAGAAGTCCATGCCGGTCACCGTATCGGCCGAGGACCACGGGGCCACAGCGCTGTGCGCGGTGGCCCCGTCACGGCAGTCGCGGTGTCAGACGTGGATCCCGGGGAACGTGAGGACGTCCCGCTGCTGCTCCGCGAAGGCGGCGTAGGTCGTCGCGCGCAGTTGCTCGTCCCGTTCGTGCCGCTGCCCCGGGTCCTCCAGCTGCTCCTGTTCGCTCAGCGCCCGGGAGCCGAGGACCATGGCCCGGTTGCGCTCGCGGCGCTGGTCCTCGTAAGCGCGCAGTCCGGCGGTCAGATCGCCGGCGCGGGCCAGTGTCCCGGCCAGGACGACGGCGTCCTCGATGGCCATCCCGGCCCCCTGGGCGAGGCTGGTGAGCATGGGGTGCGCGGCGTCTCCCAGGAGGGTGACGCGGCCGTCGCCCCATTGCTCCAGGAAGTCGCGGTCACGGGCCGGGATGGCGATGATGTCCTTTTCCGGCGTCACGCGGATGGCCGCCTGGACCTCGTCCGCCCAGCCGGCGTACGCCTGGACGATCTCCTCCTTCGTGCCCTGCCAGTCCGCGGCCCGTTCGACGGACATGTTCTTGGTGCCGAACCAGTAGGTCTGTCCGTGTCCCACGTCCAGCAGGCCGAAGCGCTGCCCGCTTCCCCAGTAGTGGAGGACCGAGCCGGTCTCGAAGTTCGGGTGGCTGAACGGGACGATGGCGAGCCAGCACACATATCCGGCCTCCCGCACCGGTTCCGGACCGGTGATCTGGCGGCGGATGGCGGAGTTGATCCCGTCGGCCCCGATGACGATGTCGCCGTGGGCCTCGCTGCCGTCGGCGAAGCGCACGGTCGCCCCGTCCGGCCGGGTCTCGTAGCCGACGGCGGCGGCGCCGAGGGTGATGGGGGTGTCTCCCACCGCTTCCAGGAGGCCCTGCTGCAAGGCGCTGCGGCTGATGACCACGGTGGGTGGCAGCCCGAGTTCGTCGCTCAGCTCCGGGATGGGGAACCAGGTGATGTGGTTGCCCTCGGCGTCGTTGATGCCGAAGCGCTGGAGTATCTGCCCGCGCTTTTCGAGGCCGATGTCGAGGCCGAGGGCTTCCAGGGCGGCGCCGCCGTTGCTCAGCACACCGAGGCCGGAGCCGGCGGCTTTCAGTTCGGTGGCGCGCTCGTACACCTCGACGTCGAAGTCGACCTGGCGCAGCGCGGCGGCCAGCGTGAGACCGCCGATCCCTGCCCCGATGACCACTGCTTTGGGCCGGTGGGATGTCATAGAACTCGGTTTTCCCTTCGGAGATGGGTTGAGGGGTGCAGGATGTCGGCCATGGTCTTGGCCACGTGGGCGACGCCGGGCTCCTCCATGATGGAGAGGTGATCGCCGGGTATGCCGATGACCTGGATGCGGCCGGTGGTCACCCGCCGCCAGCCGTTGGTGGGTTCGTAGTGCAGGCTGCCCGCGGCGCCGTGCATGGCTTCGAGGATCGCGGGGAGCGGTTCGTCGGCCCGTAGCAGGATGACGTCCTGGTCGTTGGTGCCCGGCCGGTAGTCCAGCGTGGCCAGCCAGTTGGCCCGGTAGAGGCGGAACAGGCGCCGGATGACGGTGCCCGAGCTGTCGGCGGGCAGCACACCGAGGTCGACGGCGCACCGTGCGATATGTGCGAACTTCTCGTCCAGCGAGGTGGTGTGCTCGGGTATCTCCTCCAGGGGCGAGGCGCCGCCGCGTACGGGCCAGAGCAGTTCCCAGAAGAACCAGCCGAGCAGCGCGTCGTCGGTGTACAGCTCGCGCAGTCGGGGGTTGAGGGTGACCGTGTCCAGGATCAGCACATCGGCCCGCTCGCCCTGCGCCCGGAGTTGCAGGGCCATTTCGAAGGCGACGAACCCGCCGAAGGAGTAGCCGCTGATCTTGTACGGGCCTTCGGGCTGGATGCGTTTGAGCGCGGCGACGTAGCTGCGGGCCATGTCCACAATGGTGTCCAGCGGTTCGGTGCCGGGGTCGGCGCCGGCGGCCTGGAGTGCGTACAGCGGCTGGTCGGGGTCGAGGTGTTTGGCGAAGGGCAGGAAGCAGAGCACATTGCCGCCCATGGGGTGGACCATGAAGAGCGGGGTCCGGTTGCCCGACGGGTTGAGCGGCACGATCGGGTCGAAGCGGGCCGCCGCCGCCGCGCCGGATCCCAGCCGGTCGGCCATGGCGGCCACGGTCGGCGCGGCGATGAACTCCGACAGAGGGATGACGGTGCCGAAGCGCTGTTCCAGGGTGGCGATCAGCCGCATCGCGGTCAGTGAGGTGCCGCCCAGGTCGAACATGGAGTCGTGGATGCCGACTTCGGGCAGATGCAGCAGGTCCGCGAGGATTTCGGCGAGGGCCTTCTCGAGCGGGGTGCGCGGCGGAGTGGTGTCGTGGTCGGCCGGCGCCTCGAGGGGGATGGCCCGCAGGGCGGCGTCGTCCCGTTTCCCGCTGGGGGTGGACGGCAGGGCGGGGAGCCACTGGACGTAGGACGGGACCATGTAGTCGGGGAGCGTTTCGCGTAACCGGCTGCGGAGCGCACCGGTGTCCACCGTGGACGGATCGCCGGTGAGGAACGCCACCAGGACCGTGTCCGTGCCGGGGCGGGTGTGCGCGACGACGGCGGCCTCCGCGATACCGGGGTGGCGGGGGACGAGGTCGCGGATCGCCAGCTCCACCTCGGCCGTCTCGACCCGGAATCCGCGGACCTTGACCTGGGTGTCCGCGCGGCCGGTGCATACGAGGTCGCCGCTCGGCAGGGCGAAACCGAGGTCGCCGGAGCGGTAGAAGCGGCCGGACCTGCCGGGCAGCGTGACAAAGCGTTCCTTGGTCAGATCGTCGCGGCCCAGGTATCCCCGTGCGACGGTGGCGCCGCCGAGATACAGCTCGCCCGTCACCCCCGGCGGCACGGGGCGCAGCCGCGGGTCCGCCACGACCACCTGGGCGCCGTCGACGGCGGTTCCCACCGGGGGAAGGTCAGGGAAGTCGGCCGGCCGTCCGGTCAGGGTGTGGCGGGTGACCACATGGGTCTCGGTGGGGCCGTACTGGTTCTCCAGCACGATCCCGGGCAGGGCCGAGCACAGCCGGCGGACCTCGTCGGTGATCCTCAGCTGTTCGCCGCTGGAGACGATGACGCGCAGCGCGGCCGGGGTGAGGCCCAGCGCCTCGGAGGCCAGCGCCAGTTGCTGGAGGGCGATGGAGGGAACGAAGACGCGCTCGACCCGTTCCCGGTGCAACAGACGCACCAGGGCCGGCATGTCCCTGCGGATCTCCTCCGGCACCAGCCGGAGGGTGCCGCCCGCGCACAGGGTGGAGAAGATCTCCTGGAGGGAGACGTCGAAGCTCAGCGGCGCGTACTGCAGGGTGATGCCCTTCGCGGCGCTTGGGGCGCGGTTCTGCCAGGAGACGAGGGTGGCCAGTGTGCGGTGGGGGATGTCGACCCCCTTGGGCCGCCCGGTGGAGCCCGAGGTGAACAGGACACAGGCGGTGCCGTCCAGGGCGATCGCGGGGAGCGGCGGGGCGGATGTGTCCCCGGTGGTGTCCCCGGTGGTGTCCCCGGTAGGCGGTTCGCCGATCTCCTCGAACCGTACGATCCGCGAGGCACGGCCGAGGAGGGAGTCGTGCCGGCCTGCGGCGACGATACGGCGGGGATCCGCCGCTTCGATCATGTAGGAGAGCCGGGTGGCGGGGTATCCGGTGTCCAACGGCATGACCGCCGCTCCGGCCCGCATGATGCCCAGGATGACCGCGATCACCTCGGGCGACCGGTCGGCCACGACACCGACGACATCGCCGGTACGCACCCCCAGGGCGAGCAGGTTGCGGGCCACGGCCTCGGTCGCCCGGTCGAGCCTCGCGTAGGTCCACTCTTCGTCCTGGGTCGCCAGGGCAAGGGCGTCCGGGGTGCGTACGGCCTGTTCCGCGAACCCGTCCACCACGCTCGGTGGTGTGCCCGTGCCCGTGCCGGCGGACAGCGGCTGTGACACAGCGGTGAGGAAGTCCCAGCCGGGCTGCTCCAGGGGGTGGTGGACCATACGGTCCAGGACGCGGGTGTAGTAGTCGGCGAAGACACCGGCCTGGTCCCGGGTGACCGTCTGGCCGTCGTTGTCGATACGCAGCCAGATGCTCTGGTCGACGGGGTCCGTCACAGCGTTGACGAGCAGCGTGAAGTTGGTCTCCTCGACGGTGCGCAGCTCCGTCAGCTCCAGTCCCGGCTCCCGGAGCGCGTCCGTGAGCTGCTGGAACCGTACGTAGTTGAACACCGTCTCGAACAGCGGGCCGCCGCCGTGCTCCTCCTGGATGGCGCTGATCGGGTAGTGGCGGTGGGGATACGCGCTCTGCTCGCGCCCGAACGCCTCCCGCACCGCCTCCAGCCAGCTGTTCTGCGCCGTGTTCACCCTCATGGGCAGCGTGTTGAGGAACAGTCCGACCATGCGCTCGGCGTGCGGGTGTTCCGGGCGGCCGTGTGCGATGAGACCGGTCAAGATGTCGTCGCGCCCGGACAGCAGCCGCAGGGTCATGCAGTGGGCGGCGAACAGTACCGACTTCAGCGGCAGCGCCTGAGCGCGGGCGAAGGCCCGTACGTCGTCGCCGAGCCGGGCCGGCAGGTCGAAGCGGTGCGATCCGCGCCCGCCTGCGGCCGGCGGCGGCTGGTGGGGTCGGTACGAGCCGAGCGCGGTGGGTTCGCCTCCGTCGAGCTCCTTGCGCCAGTACCGGCGGTCTTCCTCCGACGCGAGGGCCCGGCGCTCGGCCAGCAGGTGTGCGGCGGGCGAGGGCAGGCGGACCGCGGGCGCCGGGGTCGGATGCAGGCCCAGGGCATGCCCGTAGTCACGCAGCAGTTCGCCGATGAGGTTGGCGACGCTCGCACCGTCGAACAGGGCGTGGTGGAAGCTCAGGACCAGGTCGATCGCGGTGCGGCGGACGTGGACGCGCAGCGAGTACAGGCGGGCGGTGTCAGTGGCGGTGTCAATGGAGTACTCGTGGTGGCGGCGCTCTTCGATATGCCGCGCCACCTCCGTTTCGGCGTCGTCGACATCACGGGACCGCAGATCGACGACATCGAGGCCGTCGAAGCCGTCGTCCGTGGCTGGGTGCACCAGCTGCAGCGGTTCGGTGAACCCGGCCAGGCCGAAGCTGGTGCGCAGCGCAGGATGGCGCCGTACGAGTCCGTCGAAGGCCGCGCGGAAGTGTCCCTCGTCCCAGTCGCAGCGCAGCGTGTAGCGGAACACGTCCTTGTACAGGGACGATCCGCTCCGCTGACGGCTGTGGTAGATCAGGCCGAGTTGCATCCGGGTGAGCGGATAGGCGTCCGAGACCGAGCCCAGCCGGGCGCGGTCAATACCGGAGACCGTGTCGAAGGGGCACGGTTCCGCCAAGGGGTCGGAGGGGGATGCGTCGAGGACGGCCCGCGCGGCCAGGCGGGCGACGGTGGAGTGCCGTACGAGATCGGCCAGGGGGAAGCGCAGACCACGCTGCTCGGCCAGGGCGCGGACCCGCAGCATCTGCAGCGAGTCGCCGCCGAGCGCGTAGTAGTCGTCCTCGGCGCCCACCGGACCGCACCGCAGGACCTCGGACCATACATCCGCCAGGATCTGTTCCGCGGGGGTGAGCGGGCGTGAGGCCGGTGCGCCGCCGCGGGCCACCGGTTCCGGCAGCGCCCGGCGGTCCGCCTTGCCGTTGGGGGTCAGCGGAATGCGGTCGAGCCGCATCAGCAGTGCCGGGATCATGAACTCCGGTAGATCGTCGGCAAGTCGGCGGCGTACGTCGGCGGCGTCGATCTCGTCGTCGGCGACGTAGTAGCCGACCAGATGGACGCCCCGTTCGTTATCGGTACGGTCCACGACCAGCGCGTCCCGGATGCCGGGCACGGCGATCAGGGCCCTGCCGACCTCGCCCGGCTCCACTCGGTTCCCGCGGATTTTCACCTGGTCGTCGAGGCGGCCGAGGTATTCGAGAGACCCGTCGGCGAGCCATCGCACCAGGTCACCGGTGCGATACAGACTGCCTTCGCCGGTGAACGGGTCGACGATGAACCGCTCCGCTGTCAGGGCGGGCCGGTTCAGATATCCCGCGGCCACCCCGGCGCCGCCGATCCACAGCTCGCCCGGGACACCAGCGGGCTGGGGCTGTCCGTCCTGCCCGACCACGTACAGACAGGTGTTGTCGATCGGCCGTCCGATGGGCACGCGGCCGACGGGGCGGCCGGGGTCCCCGGGGCAGTCGTGGAAGGTCACATCGACGGTCGCCTCGGTCGGTCCGTACAGATTCACCAGATCCGGCGTGGCACGCTCCCCGTCGTGGAAGAGCCGGTTGAACCGGTCGACGCGGGCGGCCGGCAGGGCCTCTCCGCTGCAGAAGACCCGCCGCAGCGTCTTTGTCCGGGCACGCAGGTCCGGGGTCTGCTCCGCGGTGTCGAGGAAGGCGCCGAGCATGGACGGTACGAAGTGCGCGACGGTGACGCACCGGTCGCGGATGGTCCGGCCGATCACCCGGGGGTCCTTCTCACCACCCGGCGGCAACAGGGCCACGCTCGCTCCCTCAATGGCCCACCAGAACAGCTCCCATACGGAGACGTCGAAGGACACGGGTGTTTTCTGCAGCAGTACGTCGCCCTCGCCGATCGGGTACGCGCGCTGCATCCAGGCCAGCCGGTTGACCACGGAGTGGTGCCGGACCTGGACGCCCTTGGGCTTGCCGGTGGAGCCGGAGGTGTAGATCACGTACGCGAGGTCCGAACCGTCGGCCAGTGGCTCCAGCGGGGAGTCGTCGCCGTGCAGCAGGTCCGGGACGCGGTGCACGGGCACACCCGCCGCCACCGAGGTCTGCGGCATGCGCTCGTCCGACACCAGCACGGCGGCCGGACGGCTGTCGTCGAGCAGGAAGCGGATGCGCTCGCGCGGATATCCCGGGTCCACCGGGACATAGGCGCCGCCCGCCTTGCCCACCCCCATCAGCGCGATGAGCAGGTCGGGGCCGCGCTCCAGCGAGACGGCGACCCGGTCGCCCGGGCCCACGCCGTCCGCTCGCAGCGCCCGGGCGACCTGGTTGGCCCGCGCGTCGAGTTCGGCGTAGGTCAGGGCGTCGTCCGGGCCGGGGCCCACCACGGCGATCCGCTCCGGACCGCGGGCGACCTGGCGCTCGAAGAGCCCGCAGAGGGTGGCGTCCCGCCGATACGCGACGCGGTCTCCCCGGCCGCGCCGGATCAGCTCCTCCCGCTCCGTGGCCGGGAGCATCGGCACCGCGGACACCGGCCCGTCCGCCAGGTCCACGCCCTCTTCCAGCAGATACTTCAGGTGCCCGGCCATCGCCTCGATGGGGAAGTCGTCGTCGAAGACGTCCGTGGCGTAGTCCAGGTCGAAGCGGATCTCCTGCGCGTTGTCGAAGTCGAGCACCACCACCGAGAGGGCATCCTGCTCATGGCAGGGCGATTCCATGCTCGTCTCGAGGCCGATGCCCGGGGCGGGGTCCGGGCGTCCGGCCCGGAGGTAGGACAACGTCACGTCGAACAACTGCCGGTTACCGCCGTGGAGTTCGGGTAACGAGCGTACGACGTCCCCCAGGGCGACCCGCTCGTGTCGGCGCAGCACGCGGGTGGCGCTCCGCGTCCGGTTGACGATGTCCCGCAGCGGCTTCCCGTCGTGGGCGGGCAGGAGCAGGGGCAGCGTGTTCGCGAAATGTCCGACGGTGTCCATGAATTCATCGGGCCGGTTCAGGACCGGAACGCCCAGGATCACCTCCTCGGTGCGATGCACCCGCGTCAGATACGCGCCCAGCATGGTGGCGATATAGGGAAACAGCGGCAGCTGGGCCTTCCGGACGCGTTCCGCCCATGAACGGTCCAGCGTGAAGGAGTGGCGCGCGCCTGCGCGGGGGGCGCTCGCCGGCCTCCTGGGGAACAGCGCGGGGACCGCGCCGGCGAGGGCGGAGCGATGGGCCTCCAGGTCCGCGGTGTTCTCCTCGGATCCCTGGTAGGCGGCATCCTTCGCGGCGAACGAGCGGTACGGCGGCGCGCCGCCCTCCGCGGCGGCTCCGCCCGCCACCACCGACGCGTAATCGCCGAGAATCCGGGCGCTCACCTGGGTGAGCGACCAGCCGTCCAGCACCAGGTGGTGCGCAACCAGTTGGAGGTGCGTCACGCTGGGGCCCTCCACCAGGATCGCCACCCGGACCATCGGCTGATCGCGCAGCTCCATCGGACGCTGCTGGAATGCGCGCACCCGGCGGCGGCAGGCCGCCGCCGGATCGCTTTCCCGTGACAGATCGGTCGTCTCCACAGCGGGCGGCTGGGGTTCGACCCACTGACGGGGGGTCCCGTCCCGGTCGTCGAATCGCAGGCGCAGAGCGTCATGGCGCCGCAGGACTTTCTCGGCACACTGGCGGAGGACACCGAGATTCACATCCCCGGTGAGCTTTTCATGACATGAGACGTTGTACTGCGGTGATTCCTCGGACTGTGCGGCGGAGACCCAGATGTCGAGTTGATATCGCGTCAAAGGAAAAGGCGGCTCGGACGAATTCATTGTCACGATCTCCGGGTGAGATGTTGGGGGCCGGCTACCGGTCGAACGAAGGAATGAGAAGGACCGCGGACGAATGAACGTGAAGGACCCGCGGCGAGGGCGGACTAGTACCAGCGCAGCAGTGCCGCGGCGGCGTTCATACCGCCGCCGATGGACGCCAGCAGGAGGTTTTCGCCTCGCTCCAGGGGCCGGTCCCGGTCCGCCGCACACAGAGTGACGGGAATGGAGGCGCCCGCGGTGTTCCCCAGCTGGGGAGCGGTGAGCGGCATGCGCTTACGGTCGATTCCCGTCATATCGGCGAAGGACTCCAACAGGCGGGGGTTCGCCTGATGGAAGATGAATCGGTCAATTCCCCCCAGGCCCAGACCGGCGTCGTCCAGGACCTGGTCCACGATCTTGGGCAGAGTCGTCTGCACATACTGTCGGATCGCACGCCCGTCCATCTTCAGGAAATTCTGCCCGGATTGGAGCGCGGCCCGATCGAGCGGCAGAGCCGTGCCGCCGGCCGGTACCCCGACGAGATGGTGGAGCGCGCCATCGCTGAGGGTCCGCATGGCCAGCAGCCCGTACCCCTCCGGCACGGGGCCCAGCAGCACGGCTCCGGCGCCGTCCCCGAAGAGGCTCACGGTGCTCCGGTCGCTGCGGTCCATGATGGTGGAGAACATATCGGCGCCCACCACCAGCACATGTTCGGTATCCGGCGACGCCGACCGCAGACCGTCGGCGACGGCCATGCCGTACAGAAAGCCGCTGCATACCGCGTTGACGTCGAAGGCCGGCATGGCGCGCAGCCCGAGCTTGTGCTGCACGATGGCCGCCGTCGCCGGCTGGGGCACATCGGGCGTACAGGTGGCCAGTATCAGAGCGTCGATCAGCTCTGCCGCGCCATCGCGTTCGGAGAAGATCTGCCGCACCGCGTGCACCGCGAGATCCGAGGTCGCGGTTCCGGCGCTCGCATAACGTCTCTCGCGAATTCCCGTGCGTTCGTGGATCCATTCCTCCGATACGCCGGCCCATTCGGCTATCTGGTCGTTTCCGACCACGTGATCGGGTACATGAGATCCGATGCTGATGATCCCTGTTGGCATGGGGAAATCCAGTTCGTCGATGGCCAGGCAGCACGCATGGCGGTCCTGGCACGGGGAAGGAAAACAGGAATCGCACTGTTCCTTGAATTTCTTCTCGTCGACAGTCGGCGGACTCGCATGGAAAGGGATGCCCGAACGAAGGAAGCTTAGCCTGCACCGGAGAAAGCAGCCACTGTGACGTACGCCACTTCGTCCCTCCGATGAACGGTGGCCCATAGTCCGTTTTCAGTCCCCGTCACTTCAAACTGACATAGTTCTGCCATACATGGATTTCCGGGTCAACTTTAAGCAGCGTCAGTTACGGCTGAAAATGCGAGAAAGTGCGGCCTGGCGGTGGTCGTCGAGGCCGATCTGCCGCTCGGCCCCTTCCCCGGGGCCGGTCAAACCACCCTCAGGGGCACGGCACTCTACCCCGGCAGCCCCCGCCGGGCGGGCTCTTGAGGTACGGCCGAAGGTCCCCAGGGCCCCATCCGCGATGTCACATCCGAGGCACCCCGATCCGTCCAGAAGTCGGTGATGCATCAGATGCCGCGCTTCGAAAGGGACAGGAAAATGCTTGACAGGCTGGCCAGACTGGTCATCCGGCGCCGAGTGGCGGTTCTCGTGGTGAGTCTCGTACTCGCCGTGGCCGGAGGAATCGCGAGTACGACCCTCTTCAGCAAATTGGCCGCCGGCGGGTTCGACGACCCGCACTCGGAGTCCGGACGCGCCGTCAAGATGCTCTCCGGCACGTTCGGCCAAGGCCAGCCCAACCTCACCGTGCTCGTCACCGTCGACGGCAGTGTGGACGATCCCGCCGCCCGGACCGCGGCCGGCGAGCTCACCCAGGAGCTGAGCAAGGAGCCCGGGGTCGAGAACGTCACCTCGTATTGGGCGGCGGGCAAGCCGCCCCGGATGAAGAGCAGACACGGCGATGCGGCCCTGATCACCGGCACGGTGACCGGCGATGACTCCACGGCGCAGAAGCGCGTGGCCGAGCTGGCCGATGCCTACGAGGGCGAACGAGCCGGTCTCGACGTGACGTTCGGCGGCAATACGAAGTTCCAGGCCGAGTTTCTGGAGCAGGGCCAGAAGGACGCCCAGACCGGCGAGATCATCGCCATCCCGCTCACCCTCGTCGTCCTGGTCTTCGTCTTCGGAAGTCTGATGGCCGCCGCCCTTCCGCTGATCGTCGCCGTCGTCGCCATGATGCTCTCCATGGGGCTGATGTGGCTCCTGGCGGAGGTGACGGCCGTCGGATCCCTCTCCGCGAGCGTCGTGACCCTGCTGGGTCTGGGGCTCGCGATCGACTACAGCCTGCTCTTCGTCAACCGCTACCGGGAGGAACTGGCCTCCGGGAAGCAGACCGAGGAGGCGCTGCGGGCGACGATGACATCGGCCGGACGGACGGTGCTCTTCTCGACGCTCACGGTGGCGGTGGCCTCCAGCTCCATGGTGTGGTTCCCGCTTCTTGCCGTACGGTCCATGGGCTACGCGGGCGCGCTGACCGCGGTGCTGTCCGGCGCGGCCGCGCTGCTCGTGCTCCCCTCGGTGCTCGCCATGCTGGGTGACCGCATCGAGCGCGGCCGGGTCATCGGCCGTAAGAAGCGGGCCGCCGGGGCCGCGGACGGCAACGGTGCCGCCACGAACGGGTTCTGGCACCGCCTGGCGACACTGGTGATGCGGCGCCCCCTGCCCATCGCCACGGCGGCCACGCTCTTTCTGCTGCTGCTCGGCGCGCCGTTCCTCGGTATCAACATCGGCATGCCGGACGAGCGCGTGATGCCGGAGTCGTCGTCCGCGCGCCGGGTCGCGACCGCCGTCAAGGAGGACTTCGTCGGCAGCGGGCAGAACGCGCTGGTGGTGATCGCGCCCAAGGGCGGATCGGACGGAAAGGCAGTCGAGGGGTACGCGAAGCGGTTGTCGTCGCTGCCCGGTGTCGCCGCGGTGCGCACCTCCACCGGAAACTACGCGGAAGGCGGCCTCGTCACGCCCCCGGACCTGCAGTCACGGGGCTTCGCCGCCAAGGGCGCCGTCTACTTCTCGGTGATGCCGGCGTCGGACAGCCCCGAGGAGGCCGGGCAGATCGTCGGCGAGATCAGGGACAGCGAGGCGCCGTTCGAGGTCCTGGTGGGCGGAATGGCGGCCACCAACAAGGACGCGGCGTCCGCTCTGGCGGAGTGGCTGCCGTACGCGCTGGGCACACTGCTGCTCGCGATGCTGGTGCTGCTGTTCCTGGTCACCGGAAGCGTTCTGTTGCCCTTCCTGGCCGTGGTGCTCAGCCTGCTCAGTCTGACGGCGACGTTCGGCGCGCTGGTGTGGGTGTTCCAGGACGGCCACCTGGCGGGGCTGTTCGGCGGCTTCACCGTGACCGGCAATATCGCGGCGACGATCCCGGTGATCCTCTTCGGCCTCGCCTTCGGTCTGGCCATGGACTATCAGGTGTTTCTGCTGTCCCGTATGCGGGAGGAGTACGAGCTGACGGGTTCCCCGACGAAGGCCGTGACCCACGCTCTGGAGCACACGGGCCGGATCGTGACCGCCGCGGCGGTGGCCATTTCGATCGTCTTCCTCGCGTTCACGGCGTCGGACATCTCCCTGGTGAAGGCGTACGGTGTCGGGCTGCCGCTCGCGGTCCTGATGGACGCGACGCTCATCCGCGGTGTGCTGCTCCCCGCCGCGATGCGGCTGGGCGGCGGGGCCACGTGGTGGGCGCCGCCGGGGCTTCGGCGGTTGCACTCCCGCCTCGGGCTGCGGGAGGAGGCGCACCCGCGGCAGCCGCGGGTGGAGCGGGAGCAGACGCCGACCGGCTGACCACCGGCCGGCGTGAGCGGCTCCCGGTCGACGGTGGCTCAGGACAGGAAACTGCCGTACGGGCCGTTCAGGATCCCGTTCTTCTGGGACTGGCTGAAGTGACAGTTCGGGTAGTCGTAGAACGACGCGGACATCGGTGTGCCGTCGGTGGACGTGGAGTCGGGCAGCCCGAAGGCGTGGCCGAGCTCGTGCACCATGCCGCCGTACCAACGGTTCATATTGCCGTTGGTACCGGCGGCACCGTCGGCGTCGTGACCGCTGAGGATCACCCAGCCGCCACCACCGCCGCCACCGGAGACGCCCTGGGCCTCGGCGCTGATCTCACCGACGCACAGCCAGCGCGAGTCCGGGGCGTTGAGAGCCAACTTGCGCAGCAGCTCCTGCTGCATGTTGAAGACCACCCACCAGTACGGGTCGTCGCCGTTCCGCGTGTTCTCGTACCAGGCCCGGTTGTGGTCGCCGTTGACCACCTCGACCGCCGGGTTGTTCAGCGTGAAGGTCTTGCCGAGTTCCTGGCGGTAGTAGCGCTGCGCCTCCTTCATCACATTGGTGATGCCATCGGGGTACCGCTGGTCGAATGCCACATCCGTGGGCTTGAGCCAGAACACTCGCACGGTCTTGGACGGCGGGGCGGCGGCCGAACGTGCCGTCGCCCCCGTCGCCGCCTCGGCGACCCCCGTCAACACCCCGGAGCCCAACGCTGCCATCCCCGCCGTCGCGGTCAGCACCGCACGGCGCGTCATCTTGCGACTATCCACCGAACACCTCCTCGATGAACCAGTACATGACAAGACGAAGCTAGCACCAACTGGCGGTATTGCGAATAACGTTCGAAATACCGACAACGCCTGGGCGGCGGGGTCTTAACGGACACCTTTGAAGAAGGTGTCCCCGAAGCCCCGCGGCCCAGAGCGCGGGTCAGCCCAGAGCGGGGGTGAACTCCACCGGGAGGGCCGCGATGCCCCGCAGCCAGATGGAGGACCGCCACACAAGCTCCTCGGGCGACACGGCCAGCACCACATCCGGCAGCCGGTCGAGCAGCACCTCGATCGCCGTCATGGAGATCACCTCGGCCAGCTCCCGGGCCGGCACCGGGCAGCTGTGCTCGCCGTGGCTGAACGACATATGGGCCTGGTTGCCCGACGCATCGGCCCGGAAGTCCGGCCGTACGCTCGGATCCGCGTTGGCCGCCGCGAGACCCAGGACCAGGCAGTCGCCCTTTTTGATGCGCTGTCCGCCAAGGATGGTGTCCTCGGCGGCCCAGCGGCCGATGAAGGCGGGAACCGGGGTGTTCTCCCACAGCACCTCGTTCAGCGCCTGGCCGAT
This sequence comes from Streptomyces milbemycinicus, assembly GCF_002154605.1. Taxonomy (GTDB): domain Bacteria; phylum Actinomycetota; class Actinomycetes; order Streptomycetales; family Streptomycetaceae; genus Streptomyces; species Streptomyces milbemycinicus. The sequence continues at coordinate 14,689 of NZ_MUNE01000091.1, forward strand.
GCTGCGCCGCCCGCCGGCCATGGTGACCGCGAACCGCTCGTCCGTCAGCATCAGCCCCAGCGCGTTGCCGATCCAGTCGGTCGTGCTCTGATGGCTGGCGTACACCGTGCCGATCAGATCGTTGACGATCTCCTCGTCGGTGAGGGCCGCCCGGTGCGCCGCCATCTGCGCCGGGATGCCCGGCATACCGGGGTTGCGCCGAACCTCGGCCATCAGCGTCACCATGCGGTTGTGCACCCGCTGATACGCGGCCACGCTGCCGTCGTTGGCGGTGACCATCTCCACCGTGTCGCGCTGGATGGCGACCGCCGTGTCCGGGGCCAGGCCGAACAGCCGGGTCACCACCCGGATCGGCACCTGGCTGGCGTAGTCGGCCACCAGCTCGGCGCGGCCACTGCCCGCGAAGACGTCGATCAGCTCGTCGGCCACGCGCTCGGACTCGGCGCGCAACTCGAACTGGTCCACCGACGCCAGCGCGTCGAACATCGCCTCGGCCCGCCGCTCGTGCTCGGCGCCCTCGGCGAACAGCATGGTCGGCCGGTAGCCGACGAACGGCATCAGCGGCCAGTCGGCCGGGATGTACTCCCATGCGTGCCAGCGGCGCGAGTCACGGGCGAAGAGCGTGGGATCGGAGGTGACACGGTGCAACTCCCGGTAGCCGAGCACAAGCCAGGCGGGGATGTCGCCGTCGAGCAGGATCGGCGCCACCGCGCCATGGTCCCGGCGCAACCGCCGGTACAGCTCCGCCGGGTCGGCCTGAAGCTCCTCGGTGTGCATCCGTACGGCGCCGGGGTGCGCCGGGCAGCCGGTGAGAGGCGATGGGCCGTCGACCGGCGAGGGGTGGTGCACGTTCGTCACGCTGTCAACTCCGGGGCGAGGAGGCGGGAAGTCCAGGGAGTATACGTACAGGTGAGCCGGTCGTCAGCGGCTGAACGTCCCACGACAGGTCAGCTCCAGGCCCGCCGCTCCTGGCCGCGGGGGTCGTCGAGCCGGGTCCACTCGGCGTCGATGCGCCGCCGACGAACACCGCGCGGTCCGTTCCGGAGGTGAGGGTCAGCACGGAGGAGCCGGGGGTGTGTCCGGGAGCCGCGTCCAGGCGCAGATCGGCGTCGATCTGGCGGCCGAGCAGCGGCATCAGATAGGTGGCATTGGGAAAGGTGGGGACCCAGTTCCGCCCGTCCAAATAGGTGTTCCGGCGCCGGTGTCGACGAGGATGGTCCTGCCCTCGCTGCGCGGCAGCCAGGTCTGGAGCGCGGAATTCACGATATTGGTCTCGGCATCCAGAAAATGCGGGGTCAGCCAGAGGGCACCGGCTTCCCAGACTTCCTTCGTGCTTTCCTACGAGCGGCCTCGGCGCGCGCGGTATCCGTCACGTGACTGCACCTGCGCGCACGGCCCGCACACTGGGCCCGGCGGCTTGTAGCCTGGGTGGGGCCAAGGCACGGCGGCTCCGATCGAAGAGCCATATTCCCTGGAGACTCCGTGGACGAGCACGCAGGCGGCCCCGGTGCGGTCACCGGACCGCAGCCGGAGGCGGGGAAGCCGATCGTCGGCCGGGACGCGGAGCTGGCACGCCTGTTTCGCGCGGTGGACCCGGCACCGGCCGACCCGGTTCTGCTGCTCGTCGGCGACGTGGGCACGGGGAAGAGCACACTGCTGGACTCCGCGGCGCGCCGGGCCGAGGCGAGCGGCGCCCGCGTGTTGCGCGCCGACGGGAGCGAGTCGGAGTCGAGCCTCGCGTTCTCCGCACTGCACCAGCTGCTGCGGCCCGTAGCGGCCGAGATGGAGGGGCTGCCGGAGCGGCAGCGCGCGGCGCTGTACGACGCCTTCGGCGCGGGGCCGGCCACGGCGGCGCCCGACCTCATGCTGCTCGGGATCGCCGTTCTGAGCCTGCTCTCAGGTCTGGGCGACCGGCGTCCCGTCCTCGTGGTGCTGGACGACGCTCAGTGGTTCGACCGTGCCTCCGTGGACGCGCTGTCCTTCGCCGCCCGACGGCTGGCGGGTGAACCGGTCACGATGCTGATCGGCGCCCGTGTCGGAGAACACCTCCCCGGGTTCGACGGGCACGTACCGACACTCGCCCTCGGGCCGCTGGACGACGCCGCGGCCAACCGGCTGCTGGACCTCCAGCCGCACAGCCCCACCGGCCGGACCAGGGCGCGGATCCTCGACCAGGCCGGCGGCAATCCGCTGGCGCTGGCCGAGCTGACCAGGGCGGCCACCGCATTCGACACGGCCGCCGAGCCGCCGTCCGCGGGTCCGCTGCCGCTCACCGATCATCTGGAGCGGATCTTCGCCACCCGGCTGGCCGGCCTCCCCGCCGCCACCGCGCGTGCCCTGCTGCTCCTGGCCGCCATGGACACCGTCGACTCCGCGATCGCCGTCTCGGCCGGGCTGCCGCGCGTCGAGGACGACGCATGGCTGCCCGCCGAGCGGGCCGGGCTGGTCCGGCGGACCGGTCGGGACGTACGGTTCCGCCATCCGCTGATCCGGTCCGCCGCGTATCACGCCGCGTCGTTCGACGCCCGGCGCGAGGCCCACCTCGCCCTCGCCGGGATGCTGCGGGACGAACCCGATCGGCGCGCCTGGCATCTCGCCGCCGCCTGCCCGCGCCCGGACGCCGCCGTATCGGCGGAGCTGGAGCGGACCGCCGACCGGGCCCGCCGCCGCGGCGGCTATGCGACGGCGGCCAAGGCGCTGCAACGCGCCGCGGAGCTCGCACCGAGGCGCGAGGACGGCGCCCGGCTGCTTGTCGAGGCCACCGCCACGGCCGTGTTCACCGGCGACCTCACCTGGGTCGAGGAACTGGCCGCCGCGGCCCGCGCGCGTACCGACGACGCGTCGCTGCTGGCCGCCGCGACCGTACAGGTCGGACGGCTGGCGGTGCTGACCGTACGCCACACCGTGGTGTTCTCCCGGCTGGCGCAGGCCGCCGAGCAGTTGGCGCTCTCGTGCCCCGACACCGCGCTTGACCTCCTCGCCGGCGCCGCCGTGGTCCGTTTCTACGCCGGAGAGGACACCCAGCGGCACCGCATCCTGGACATCCTGCGCCGCCTTCCCGAGGACCCGTCACACGCGGGCCTGCGCACCTGGGTGCGGGCCGTGTCGGATCCCCTCGGCCACCGGGCCGAACTCATCTCGCTCCTCCCGCGGTTGGCCGCGGAGGCGGAACACCGGCCCGAACGGATCACCACGCTCGGGATCGCGGCGTGGCTCGTGGACGAGACCCCACAGGCCGTCCGAGCCTTCGACGAGGCATTCGACCGCTGGAAGCTGCAAGGACCGCTGCCGGAGGGTCTGGGCGGCGCGGCGGCCTGGACCTATGTGGAACAAGGGCGATGGGATCAGGCCCGGGAGGCCTGCGCCCGCACCATCGCGGTCGGCTCGGCGACCGGTCTCGACCACGCCGTGGCGTGCGCGACCGCCGTGGACGCCACCGTGCTCGCCTACCAGGGTGACACGGAGGCGGCCCGCGCCCGGGCCGAGGACGCGCTCGCCCTGATCGACCCGCTGGAGAGCCGTTCCGTCGGTGTGTACGCCCGTCGTGCGCTCGGTGCCGCGGCGGCCGCCGAAGGCGCGTACGAGACCGCGTACGACCAACTGCGCCTGGTGTTCACCGCGGATGGCGGGCCCGTGCACTACCACGCCTCCTATCCGGCCCTCGCGGATCTGGCCGCCGCCGCTGTGCGCGGCGGCCGTCGGGAGGAGGCCGCCGCGATCGTCGAGCGCTGTGCACACGCCCTCGGGGACGGCGCCTCGCCCCGGCTGCGGGCGCTGCTCAGCCGAGCCCGTGGTCTGCTGGCCACTCCCGAGGAAGCCGAGCCGCACTTCCGGGCGGCGCTCGCGGACCCGGCGCCGGCACACTGGCCCTTCGAACGCGCCCAGACCCTGCTGGACCTCGCCGAGTGGCTGCGGCGCCGGCGGCGCATCGCCGAGGCGCGCGGGCCGCTCACCGAGGCCCTGGAAACCTTCCGGCGGCTGGGCGCGCGCCCCTGGATCGAGCGCGCCCGAGCCGAAGCGCGCGCCGCGGGCCTGGACATCATGGACACGGCCCCCGACGCGCTCGCCGAGCTCTCACCACAACAGCGGCAGATCATCAGGCTCGCCGCCCGCGGAATGACCAACCGCGAAATCGGCGAAAGGCTCTTTCTCTCCCCGCGCACGGTCAGCTCGCACCTCTACCGCAGCTTCCCCAAGCTGGGCATCACCGCCCGCTCCCAGCTGCGCGACCTCATCGAGGGCACCCTCGCGACGGCCGGCCACCAGGAATGAGGGAGCGCCCGGCACATGTCGTGCCGGGCGCGGTGTCCTCGCGACGCGGTCTAGTTGCCGCGCAGCACCGTCGTGACCTTGTTCCCTGCGTAGTCCTCCAGCACGGCGACGACCTTGCTGGTGGAGCCGGCCATGGTCACCGTCATCGCCGGGCGGGTGGTGCGGCCGCGGACGATATACGGTTTGCTGCCCGACCCGTAGGTCGTGGCGAACGACTTCGGCTGCCCGTCCTCCAGGACGGTCAGCGTGTGCCAGTCCGGAAGGGTCGGGCGGGAGAAGGTGAAGGTGTTCCCCGAGATCTTCACGGCGGTGGCGGGGTAGGGGCTGATCTCGGTGTCGGCGAAGGTGCCACGTACGCCGGTGGCCGTGCCGTCCGTGCCGTTCTCGGTCTCTGCGGTGAGGAGGTATTCGTCCCCGCTGACGGGGACGCCGGTCAGGGTCGTGCTCGTCTGCTGACCCGGCACCGTGACCTTCTTGGTGAAGGGGTTGGCGGTGTCGAGGCTGCGGACCTCCACCGTGAGCGGCCGGCCGGTCTGCCTCGGGGACCATGTCGCCTTCAGCGTCCCGTCGGAGCTTGCCTTGGCGGTCACGTCGGCCGGGGCCGAGGACAGATCGAAGGACACGGTCGCGGGTTTGCTCCGGGATCCGTCGGGGCCGACCGCGACGAGCTTGATCGTCCCTGATGTGGCGGTGAACCGCTTGACGTAGTAGACGTCGTCGTAGATGCCACCGAGGTAGGTGTCGTCGAGGTAGACGTCGTAGCGGCGGACCGTGTCGTAGTCGCTTCGCTGCCAGGACAGGAACAGCTCATCGCTGTTGGGCAGCAACTGGTCGATGCGCAGTTTCTCGGGCTTGGCCGGGGTGCGGTCGACTCCGTCGTGCAGGGCCAGGGCGCCCAGGTTGACCTGGTAGTTCTCGATCGGCTGTGCGCCTGCGGCAACGACGAGGCCAAGGGACGCGATGTGCTCACCGGCGTACTTCGACAGGTCGGCGGACACGGTGGTCCAGCCGTCGGTGCGCTTACCGGAGCCCGACAGCGGCACCTGCACCACCTTGCTCGGGTCGGACGCCAGCACCAGTGCGAGCCGAAGCTGCGAGTCGTCATCCGCCGAGGGCTTGTTGTAGGTCAGGGAGAGGGACGACCCCGCCTTGACACTCAGGTCGGTCTTGTAGAGGCGTACGGTGTTGTCGCTGTCGAGCCTGCCGCTGAGCACCAGCGAGCTGCCCCCGTTGTAGGCCCCGATCTTCTGGTAGGAGAAGCGGCCGGCGGGCGTGTACTTGGGGCCGTAGTCGAAGTCGGCCTTGAGGGGCGAGCTCGCGGCGTCGATCCACCACTGCCAGGTCACCGGGATGTCCTGGAGGTTGATGTTGCCCCATTCGGCGTCGTTGGAGAGCTTGCCGTCACTCCAGGTCGACAGGCCGTGTCCGGTGTTGAACGAAGTCGCGAAGGTGCCGCCCTTGATGACCGAGCGCTCGGCGACGTACTTCGAGATGCCCTTCCAGCTGCCCTCAGGTGTGGTGGACCCCTGGGACGAGCCGGTCCACCAGCGGCGTTCCCGGTCGAACACCGCCGACTGGGCCTTGTCGTCGGTCTTGTTCGCGTAGTCGGAGGAGACGAAGTCGGCGCCGAGCGTGGCGATGGCGTTCATGGGCGCGCCGTCGGTGCCGAGGTTGTTGTCGAGGTTGTACGGCTGGTCGAACTGGTACATGCCCGCCTCTACGCCGGCGAAGACGCTCTTGCGGGGGTTGAGGCCAAGGCTCTCCGCGTACGTCTTCGACCGGGTGAGCTTGGACTTGTCCCACCAGTAGTTGAGGAAGACCGAGTCGGACACATCGCCCTCGGCCTTGTCCCGGACGAACGGAGCGTTGACCGAGTTGAACTCGTTCTGGTACGAAACCCGGCCCGTGGCGTTGTCGATGGAGTCGTACCACTGCACATACAGGCCGCCGTCGCGCAGCTGCTTGAGGAAGCGCTTGAAGGTGGGGATGTCGGCCGCGGCGACCGCGTCCTCCTGGTTGAAGAAGTAGCCGTCGAAGCCGTAGTACTTGGCGACCTCGACGAGCTTCGCGGCGGCGGGGAAGTTGCCGGCCGTGTCCCGGACGAGCAGTTCGGAGTACGTCTGGTCGCCCCGGTCGTTCGGGGAGAAGAAGATGCAGCCCAGCGACCGTACGCCGTTCGCGTGGGCGGCGTTGGTGTAGCCGGGGTTGGGCAGGTTGACCGCCCCGAACTCGAACCACTTCTCCTTCCAGTCGAGGTTGGGGTCGTAGTAGTTCACGGGCACGCCCTCGGTGGGCATGCCGTGCCAGGACGCGTACACATCGGAGTACTGCCAGTAGTTGAAGAGGTACTGGCTGAACTCGTTGGTGTACGGGTGGCTCTCGAAGAACGCGTTGCCGTAGTCGCCCGCGAGGGTGAGCTGTTGGGTGTCGGCGGGCAGGGCCGGGTTGCGCTGGGTGGTGGCATCGGGGGCTATCCGGGTCTGCAGCGGCACCTTGGCGCGCAGCAGTTCGGCGTCGGTGTCGTCGGCGGGGTTCCAGCGCAGCAGGTCGGTGGAGGAGTAGCCGTGCTGGTAGGGCTGGTTGGCGCCGACGGCGCTCTCTCCCGTCCAGGGCAGGGTGTCGCTGGCCACGGCGGTGCCGGCGCCCAGGGTCAGGGCCAGTGCCGCGGCCAGGGCACCGGTGCGTGCACGGACCGAGGCCCGTCTTGTGGTGTCGCGTTGTCGTGCCATGCCATTTCCTCGCTTTCCCTAGGGTCTGTCGTCAAAGGGGGCGTTCGGCCTGGGTGTGTGCCCGGTTGAGTACTTCCGCGTCGCTGACCGAGCTGTAGAAGGTGCGCCCGGTGGGCTTGGCAGGGATGAGGGATTCGATGCCGCGGACGCTCAGTGCGGCCGGGTCCGCGGCGGATGCGGACGTGGCCAGGGCGGGGCGCGCTCCGGCGCGGGCACGGTCCATCCAGGTCTCGAACACGCCTCCGCCCGGGGCGAGTTCGGCTCGGGAGACGGGGACGTCCTCGTCGTCGACCGGGATCACGACGGCCTCGCGCCGAGGTGAGGGGCGGGGTCGGTCACGGAGTTCTTCGGCGAGTGCGGCGAAGCGCCGTCCGATCGGCTTCACCGCGCCGTCGGCGTCGATCAGACCGAGGCTGTGCTCGAGATCGGGGAAGTCCCCGAGTCGGCGTGACACATCGTGTGAACACCACCAGGTGATGCCCCACAGCGCCTCGCTGTCGGCCGCGGCCCGTACCGTCCCTTCGCAGAAGTCGGGCGCCTGGTCCTCGGTGAGGTGGTTCAGCGGGGCTCCGACCTCCTGGAGCCACACCGGGCGGGCGGGGTCGGTGGCGAAGGCGCGGGAGAGCTCGATGAGGTAGGCGGCGTGGTGGACGCTCTGATGGGACATGGCGCCGTAGCCCTGCGCCGTCCCGTTGAAGATCCACGAGTGCACCACGCTCATCTGGCCGTACCGGCTGGAGTGGGCCGGGACGAAGGGGTGGCCGTCGGCGTACCAGACGGCGTCGTATTCGGCGTTGAGCCTGAAGTGGCGGGGGTCGCGCGGCCCGTTGCCGTGCAGGGCGTCGAGCCAGGACGTCACCTGGGGGGTGGTGGCGGGCATCCGGTTGGGGTGCACCGCCGAGGTGAACTGGTTGACCTCGTTGCCCAGGGTCAGCCCCAGGAAGTTGGGCAGATCGTGCAGCTGCTCGTCGAACGCCTCGACCAGCAGGGCCTGGGCGGCGATGGCGTCGGGGTCGCTGAACATGCTGCGCCGGTGCCAGTTCGCCAGCCAGCTCGGCACGAAGTCGAAACCGGACAGATGTCCTTGGAGAACATCGACACTGGCGTCGAGTCCGGCGTCACCGGCGATCTCCACGACCTCGCGGATGTCCCGCAGGGCGCGGCGGCGGATCAGGGTCCGGTTCGGCTGCACCACGGGCCACAGCGGCAGGATGCGTACGTGGTCGATGCCCAGGCCGGCCAGGGCCTTCATATCGCGGCGGGTAGCCTCCCGGTCCGGGGCCAGCCAGGAGTAGAACCAGTCCTGGGAAGGCGTGTAGTTGACTCCAAACCTCAGCATGTCAACCTTTCAGGCCGCCGGCTTCCAGCCCGCGGAAGAAGTAGCGCTGCAAGACGGCGAAGAACGCCACGATGGGAAGCAGGGCGATGATGGTGCCGGCCGCGATCAGGCGCGGGTCGTCGTAGAAGGTGCCGCGCAGCCGGTTCAGGCCGACGGTGAGGGTGTAGTTCTGTTCGTCCGACAGGACGATCAGGGGCCAGAGGAAGTCGTTCCACGAGCCGACGAAGGCGAAGATCGCCACCACCGTGATCACGCCCTTGACCTGCGGCACGGAGACCCGGATGAACCGCTGCCAGGCGTTGGCGCCATCGACGATGGCGGCCTCTTCGAACTCCGCGGGAAGGTTGCGGAACGCGTTGCGCATGAGGAGTACGTTCAGCGCCGCCACCAGGGTCGGCAGGGCGACCCCGAACAGCGTGTTCACCAGCCCGGCGGTCCTGACCGTGAGGAACTGGGCGATCAGCACGGTCTCGGACGGGACCAGCAGGGCGGCCACGCAGACCGCGGTGGCCAGGCCCCTGCCGCGGAACCGCAGCTTGCCCAGGGCGTAGCCGGCGCAGGTGGCGCCGACAACGTTGCCAACCACGGCCATGGCCGCCACCGTCAGCGAGTTCAGCAGATAGCGCGGCACCGGAACGCGGTCGAGCACCGTGGCGAAGTGGTCGAGCGTGGGGTGTTCGGGGATCACCGCGGGCGGCCGGGTGTACAGGGGTTCACCGGAGCCTTTGAGGGACAGCGAGAGCTGCCACACCAGCGGTCCGGCGAGGAGCACGGCCATGAGTACGAGGATGAGATAGCGCGCCACGGAGCCCGGCCGGGCCCTGCGCCGCCGGGCGGCCGCGGTGCGCGTGCGGGGAGAGAGCTGAGCCATCAGGAACTCCTCTGCCTGCGCTGCACGGCGAGTTGTACGAGCAGCAGCGCGCCGAGGACCACGAACATGAAGAGACTGATCGCGCCCGCGTACCCGGTGCGCGCCTGCAGCCCGGTGCCTTCCCGCTGGATCAGCATGGTCATGGTCAGATCGCCGCCGCCCACTCCCCCGGTGCCGCCGGTGAGGACGTAGATCTCGCCGAACACGCGGAAGGCCGCCACGGAGGACAGCACGGCGATGAGCGTCATCGTCGAACGCACCCCGGGGACCGTGACATTGAGGAAGGTGCGCACCACACCGGCGCCGTCCATCGCCGCCGCGTCGTACAGGCTCTGGTCGATATTGGCCAGGGCCGCGAGGTAGATGACCATGTAGTAGCCCAGGCCGGTCCACACGGTGACGAACATCGCGCTGAAGAGCAGCAGCCACCGGTCGCTGAGGAAGGGTACGGGCTCGGTGACCAGGTGGAGCGTGTCGAACAGCGCGTTGACCAGACCCCGTTTGTCGAGCATGTTCGTCCAGATCAGCCCGACGACCACGGGCGACATGACGACGGGCAGATACATGGTGGTGCGGAAGAAACCCGAAAGCCGTCCCGCGCCGCTCACCAGCGTGGCGAGGATGAGCGGGAGTACCACCATGCAGGGCACCACGCATACGGTGTAGAGCGTGGAGTTCAGCAGGGCGGTGGTGAAGCGCTCGTCGGCGAACATCCGGTGGAAGTTCTCCCAGCCGACGTACTGCCCCTGCCGCAGCAGGGTCGAGTCCGTGAAGGCCAGCCCCAGGGTGTTCGCGAACGGCACCATGACCATGAGCACGATGACGGTCAGCCCGGGCAGCAGAAACAGCCACGGGGTCAGGATCCAGCGGTGCGTGGCCAGGACGGTCCCCCCGCGGCGAGACGGGCGGCCGCCGCCTCGCTTGAGGGGGGTCCCGGGCCGGGCTTCGATGGTCACTTGTTCGCGTCCAGGCGCTCGTTGGAGTACTTGACGGAGTCGTCCAGCGCCTTCTTCACCGACTTCTTGCCCAGCAGCGCCTGCGCTATCTGCTCGCGCAGCGTCTGGCTGTCGGCCGCCCCGGAGAACGCCGGCGGCCACCACACGACGGCCTTCTTCACCTGGGCGGTGCTCTCCAGCCGCACCTTGGTGGCCGGGTCCCCGTCGTCCTTCGTGAAGTACGCGTCGTCCAGCGTCCCGGCCGACGAGGGGAAGACCGACGCCTTCTTGGCGAAGGCGAGCTGGTTGGTCGAGTCCGTCACATACTTGGCGAAGGCCAGCGCCAGGGACTGGTTCTTGCTGCCCGCGTTGACGACCAGGGACTCGATGTACATGTTGGGCGCGCTGTTGTTGATCCGGGGCCCGATGCCCAGGTTCTTGTAGACCTCGGGCGCGGTGGCCTTCAGATCGTCCAGTGTGTACGAGCTGCCGGGCAGATAGGCCAGGCGGCCCGCCTTGAACTCCTCGACCTCCTTGGTCTGCAGGTTGTTCAGCGCCTCCTCGTCCATCCCCTTCTTGGCGTACAGCTTGCGGAACCGCTCGACGTACTCCACGCCCTTGGCGTCGTTGTAGGTGAACTTCTCGCCGCGCCCGTCCATGAGCGGCACGCCGTACTCGCCGAAGGTCTCGATGGCGGGCATTCTGGCGATCATCATCGTGTCCGAGCACTTCTCGGCCATGGTTTCGGCCTGGTCGAAGAGCTCGGCGTAGGTGACGGGCAGCTTGTCGGGGTTCAGCCCGCACTTCTTGAACAGGGCCTTGTTGAAAAAGGACGGCCCGGTGTTCAGATACCACGGGTAGCCGTACGTGCCGCCGCCCAGGCCGTCGAACGTCATGGCCTCCCACGCCTTGTCCAGGTACTTGCCCTTGGCCTTCGGGTCGGCCTTGCCCAGGTCGAGCAGGACACCCGCCTGCGCCAGGGTGTAGGCGGCCTCCGGCCCCATGTCGACCACGTCGGGGAGGGACCCGGCCGCGGCGTCCGCCGACAGCTTGTCCTGGTAGCCCTCGGCGGGCTGGTCCACCCACTTGATGTCGGTGCCCGGGTGGGCCTTCTCGAACGCGGCGATGAGGCCGTTGAAGTAAGAGGTGAACTTGTCGTTCTTCAGATTCCAGGTCTGGAAGGTGATCTTGCCGGACACCTTGCCGCCGGGTGCCTTCGTCGATGTGTCGCCGCCACCGCCACCGCCGGTGACACAGGCGGACAGCAGCAACGATCCGAGGGCCAGTCCCGCGGTGAGCGCGGCCCGTCTTCCCGCTGACTTCATTGGTCTTCTCCTCACATGGGGTGGGGTGGTGGCGCCTTCGGGTCAGGGGGCGATGCGCAGGGTCGCCACCTGGAAGGGGCCGAGTTCCAGGGCCGCGCCATCGGCGGGGCGGCGCGCGCCGGCCGACGTCCGGGGCAGGGCCGTGGACAGGTGGTCCTCGGCGGTGTCCTCGACGGGTTGTTCGGTCGGGAGCTCGCGTTCCAGCAGGTCGGTCTCCCATACGACGGCGTCCGCGGCGAGCCCGGCACAGGGACGGAGCAAGGCTCGCGCCCGGCCGCCCTGCGTCTCGTAGACCCGCACGATGAGGTCGCCGGAGCCGTCGTCGGCGAGTTTGACCCAGTCGACAATGGCGTGACCCGTCAGCGGCTCGATGGCCACCAGGGGTTCTCGTGGTGGGAGCGCCGCGATGTCGGGTGCGTTGAACAAGGACGCGGCCTCCACCGCGGCGGGCACATCCGCACCGGGCAGCAGCGCCCAGCGGAAGTGGTGGCGGCCCACGTCGGCGTCCGGGTCGGGGAAGCGGCTGCCGCGCAGCAGCGACAGCCGGACGACGGTGGAATCGCGGTCGGCGCGTGCGTCGGCGCCGTACATGGTGTCGTTGAGGATCGCCAGCCCGTAGTCGCCGTCGGCCACCTGGATGTAGCGGTGCATGGCGGCCTCGAACATCGCGTCCTGTGCCCCGGTGTTCACCAGCAGCGGCCGCTCGACGTAGCCGTACTGCGTCTCGTACCGGGCCGTGCGCGCCATGACATGGACCGGCAGAGCGACCTTGAGCAGGCGCTCACGCTCCTGCCAGTCGGCCTCGCACTCCGTCTCGAACCGCCCGGTGCCCGCCCTCAGCCACATCGTCAGCGTGACGGTCGACGCGCCGAACCGCCGGACGACCTCGACACCGGCGTCGGGTCCGTCCCGGACCACCGTACGGCTGGTGACGTCGTCGATCACCTGGAAGTGCCACAGGGTGTGCCGGTCCACGTCCCATGCGTCCCACCGCACCGGCTCGTCGCGGAACAGCTGCAGTACGCCCGCGCGCCCGCCGGGCGGCACCACCTCACGGCCGCCACGCAGGTCTACGAGCGAGGTGATGTGGCCGTCGGCGTCGATGACGACCCGCAGCAGGCCGTCGTCCAGGACAGTCGCACCGGCTTCCCCGTCGGCGATCCGGACGGGGTCCGGCTCCCTTTCGGTGTCGGCGGTGCCTGCCGATACGAACGGAGGGAGCAACCCTGCCGTCTGCTTGGCCGTCCGCCCGTGCGTCTTCTCGTCCGTCGCAGTGCCCAGGGCCTTGGCCGCCTCGTCGATGAGCTCGCGCAGGCGGGCCTCGGTCGCCCGGTAGGTGTCGCGGGCCTCGCGGTGCACCCAGCTGATCGAGGTGCCCGGCAGGATGTCGTGGAACTGGTGCAGAAGCACGCCGCGCCAGATTTCGTCGAGGCGGTCCTTCGGATAGGGCGCCCCGCGCAGGACCGTGGCCGCCGCGCTCAGATACTCGGCCGCCCGGAGCAGTGATTCGCAAGCCCGGTTGTGCCGCTTCATCGCCACCTGGGAGGTCAGGGTGCCCCGGTGCAGCTCGAGGTAGAGCTCCCCACGGTGGACGGGTGCCAGCGGCGGCGCGACCGACTCGACCTCGCGCAGCTCCGCCTCGGCGTCCTCGAAGAACTCCGCCGGAGTCCGGGACTTGACACGTGGCGCGCCTTCCAGGTCGGCGAAGCGGCGCAGCCGTTCGGCCATCTCCCGGGTGGGGCCGCCCCCGCCGTCGCCATAGCCGTAGGGCAACAGCGAGTGGGAGGCGATCGCCTTGTCCTTGAAGGTGGTGACCGCGTGGCGCAGTTCGCGGGCGGTGACCTCGGCGGCATAGGTCTCGGCGGGTGGGAAGTGGGTGAAGATCCGGGTGCCGTCGATGCCCTCCCACCAGAAGGAGTGGTGGGGGAAGGTCGTGGTGTCGTTCCAGGAGATCTTCTGGGTCAGGAACCAGCGGGCCCCGGCCCGGCGTGCCAACTGCGGCAGCGCGCCCGAGTAGCCGAAGGAGTCCGGCAGCCACACCTCCCGCGCCTCGATGCCGAAGCGGTCGAGGAAGTAGCGCTTGCCGTAGGTCAGTTGGCGGACCAGCGACTCGCCGGTGGGGATGACTCCGTCCGGCTCCACCCACATCCCGCCGACCGGCACCAGCCGCCCGCGCTCGACGTGGTCCCGTACCCGCGCGAAGAGTTCGGGGTAGTGCTCTTCGAGCCAGGCGAAGTGCTGCGCCGCCGACATGGTGTAGACGAGATCGGGATGCGCGTCCAGCAGGGCGAGGGCGTTGGAGACGGTCCTGGCGAGTTTGCGCACCGTCTCGCGCAGCGGCCACAGCCACGCCGAGTCCATATGCGCATGTCCCACCGCGGTGATGCGGTGCGCGGAGGAGTGCGCGGGCGCGGCCAGGAGCGGCGCCAGGACGGCGCGCGCCCGGTGGGCGCTCGCTTCTGCGTCCGCCTCGTCGTAAACGTCCAGAGCGTGCTCGATTCCGCGGAGCAGCCGCCAGTGGCGCGGCTCGTCCTCGGTGAGTTCGGCGGCCAGGCCGCCGAGCACGTCGAGGTCGGACAGGAGCGCGTACACCTCCGGCGAGAACTCGGCGGTCTCCGCACGCCGTAACCGGAACTGCTCGAACGGCTCCTGCGCACCCTTCTCACCGTGCTCGGTCACGACGAAGGGCGGCAGCCCCAGCAGGAGCGGGTTCGCCGCGGCCTCCACGTAGAGCTCGAAGCGGCCGTCGGAGTCGAGCAGTCCGGTGCCGGCTGCCCCTTCCGACTCGCGGAGTTCCCTGAGCCGGATGGCCGTCTGCCGTGGGTGCAGCCCCTTGACGATGGTGCCGTCCGGCGTGAAGACCAGGCCCTCGCAGTGACCGCCGACGGAGTGGTCGAACCAGCCCAGGTCGAGCAGGAGGTCGATGGGTCCGGGGGTTCGGGGCTCGACCTTGCCGCGGATACGGAACCAGGTCGTGGACCACGCCGGTCCCCATGCGTCGCCCAGGGCGAAGGGGCGGTAGTCGGGACGGCCGCGCTGGGGTTCCGGCGTCAGCCCGAGCGCATGACGGGGGCTCACCGGCTCGCCGTCGTCCCCGACCGCCCATGCCTCGATCTCTACGCCCCCCAGGCGGCGGTGGACCTGGGGAAGGATGCGTTCCCGACGCACGCGGTCGAGCCGCTCGAGTGTCCTGCTGAAGTGATTGTGCATGCGTGGTTCTCTCCGCGGAGGAGGAGCGACAGGCCATCTAATACGTTTTAGTAGTAGCGCGAGTGGCCGCAGACTAATACGTTTCAGTTCGGCGGTCACCGCAGCGCGTTGTCACGTTTGTGTAAAGTCCATGTGCGCCACGATGGAGGGTCGATGTCACCGAAGAACAACGCCTCGTCAGGAGCGGAGGCGGACTCGGCCTCCCCCGGCCGCACGCCCACCGGGGAGCCGCCGCCCCGGCTGCGCAGCACCGATATCGCACGGCTCGCGGGCGTCTCCGTCGCGGCCGTGTCCATCGCGGTCAACGGACGCCCCGGTCTGAGCGATGCGACCCGCAAGCGCATCCTCGATGTCGCGGACGAACTCAACTGGCGTCCGCACCTGGCCGCTCGGGCGCTCAAGGGCGCGACAAACGACGTGGTCGGCATCGTCATCGCCCGCCCCGCGCGCACCCTCGGCGTCGAGCCGTTCTTCGCCCAGTTCCTCTCCGGGCTCCAGTCCTGTCTGTCCAATCGGGGGATCGCCACCCAGTTGCTCATCGTCGAGGACACCGAGACCCAGATGGCGGTCTATCGGCGCTGGGCGGCCGAGAACCGCGTCGACGGGCTCGTCCTGCTCGACCTCGCGGTCGACGACGTACGGCCACAACTCGTCGCCGATCTCGGCATCCCCGCGGTGGTACTGGGAAGCCACGGCAACCCCATGCCGCTGACCAGCGTCTGGGTGGACGACCACGCCGCGACGGTCAGCATCCTGGACCATCTGGTCGGCCTCGGACACCGGCGCATCGGCCACGTCAGCGGCACCGTGTCCTACCAGCACACCCAGCGCCGGCTGCGGGCCATCGACGAAGTACGCGACTCCGCGGGCATCGAGGTGACGTCCATCTCCACCGACTACTCCGACGCCCAGGGCGCGTCGGCGACCCGCCGACTGCTCGAAGCCCGCCCCCGCTACACGGCGGTCGTCTACGACAACGACGTGATGGCGGTCGCCGGACTCGGCGTGGCCACCGAGATGGGCATCCCCGTGCCCGACGAGGTGTCCGTCGTGTCCTTCGACGACTCCGTCCTCACCACCATGGCGCGCCCCACCCTCACCGCGCTCACCCGCGACACCTTCGCACTCGGCACGTTCACGGCCACCGAACTGCTCCGCGTCATGGCCGAACGCCCCCAACCCCGCCCCGTGCAGGCC
>NZ_MUNE01000910.1 GCF_002154605.1 Streptomyces milbemycinicus
CGCCCGCGAGCTGGCCCCCGCCCTCGGCTCGTACACCGGCGTCAGGCGCCGCCTCCAGCTCAAGGGCGTCGCCGCCGGGGTGCAGGTCATCGACTCGTACGCACACCACCCCACCGAGATCTCCGCCGACCTCGAGGCGATCCGCGGCGGCGCGGGCGACGGCCGGGTGCTGGTCGTCTTCCAGCCGCACCTCTTCAGCCGCACCCGCGAGCTGGGCGTCGAGATGGGCCAGGCGCTCGCCCTCGCCGACGCCAGCGTCGTCCTGGACATCTACCCCGCCCGCGAAGACCCGGTCCCCGGCATCACCAGCGCCCTGATCATCGACGCCGCCGCCCGCCACGGCGCCGACGTCGTCGCCGAGCACGACCGGACCGCGGTCCCCGAGCTCATCGCTGGAATGGCCAAGCCCGGTGACCTTGTTCTCACCATGGGCGCGGGCGATGTCACCGACCTCGGTCCGGAGATCCTCGCCCGGCTGCGGAGCCTCGACAGCGCGGAGAGCTAGGAGAGTAAGTCCATGTCGTACGAGATCGACAAGCCGGAAGAGCAGTGGCGCGAGGAGCTGACCCCGCAGGAGTACCACGTCCTCCGCGAGGCCGGCACCGAGCGCGCCTTCACCGGTGAGTACACCGACACCAAGACGGCCGGCGTCTACTCCTGCCGGGCCTGCGGGGCCGAGCTGTTCCGCTCCGACACCAAGTTCGAGAGCCACTGCGGCTGGCCGTCCTTCTACGACCCGGCCGAGTCCTCCGCCGTCGAACTGATCGAGGACCGCTCGCTCGGCATGGTCCGCACCGAGGTCCGCTGCGCCCGCTGCGGCTCCCACCTCGGCCATGTCTTCGCGGGCGAGGGCTACCCGACCCCGACCGACCAGCGTTACTGCATCAACTCGATCTCGCTGCGGCTGACGCGGGACGAGGACTGATGCCGGTGCGGTGGGCTCATCGGCCCACTGGGCACGTGGACGGCAGACGCGCTGGACGATACCCGGCGATAGAGGGCGTCCTGCCGAGGATGGAGCGCAGTCGGAAGCCGGTGGACGGCGCCGGGACGCCCTGGACGCATCAAAATGCGTACCGGCTGTGCACACGAGCCAATAGTGTCCCGCACGCCGGACACGCGGCCCGCTTCACGGTCCGTCGGGCTCGCATGGCCACCAACTCGCGTGCGGACAGCCCTTCCTGTAGGTAGCCTGCCGCGCCGGTACGTTCCATGAACCACTGGTTCCTGGCGATGGCGGTCATGTGTGGCATGGGGTTCCCGTCCCTGTCGGCTGGGCGCCGTCGCCCCGCGTGCCGTGGTTGGAATCAGGGTCCTGACGGGTGTGGTTGCCGCGCAAGGCGGCTTCCATCAGACGGAAGCATCTCTACGTAAGAGCTGGTCAGCAGCGCACCAGGCGACCAGGTGCGCCTGGACCGTCAGCAAGCGCCACCGGCGGCGGCACCGCGTTACGGGATGGTCCACGGGCTGGTGAGCGTTGCCAGACCCCGCGCTCCGTCGCCGTATGGGCGCTGACGTTGTCGCGTGACCTGGGCGGGCTCGGCCTTCCGCCGAGCCCGCCACGCCGGCTCCATACCGGAGCCGGACTCGTGTCACGCCGTCAGCGCTGCAGTGTCAGCAGACCCGGACGGTAGGGCAGGAGGCCGTAGTCGCCGCCGGAGTTGGGGCTGCGCCCCTGGTAGAGCAACTGCAGATTGCAGGGATCGACGGTCATGGTCTGATCGGGGCTGGTGCGGATCAGTTCGCCATGGCTGATGTCGTTGGTCCAGGTGGCGCCACTGTTGGCCTTGCCGGCGAAAGGATTGCTCTCGGTCGCGGCCTGGGGTGTCCATGAGCCGTTCAGACTGGTGGCCGTGAACGAGCGGAAGTAGCGGCCCTGCGAGCCGATCGCCTCGACGATCATGAGGTAGCGGTTCTGGCCCTGCAGCTTGTAGACCTGCGGGGCTTCGAACAGGTTGTTCGTCGTATCGCTCATGATCACTGTCGAGGTTGTGCCGAAGCTGCCCGGGAAGTTCCCGATCGGCATACTGGCCCGGTAGATCTTGCCGTTGTCACCGGCGAAGAACAGGTACATGTTCGTCCCGTCACCGATGAGCGTCTGATCGATGGGTCCTGTTCCGGAGCCGGAGATGCTTCCGGAGAAGAGCACCTGCTGGGATGACCAGCCATTCGGGTTGGTGGGGTCGCTCGACGTCCGGTAGGAGAAGGCGGTCCCACCCCACTGGTAGGCGAGCACCCAGATGTTCTTCGGCGCGAAGTAGAAGAGCGTGGGCGCGACGGTGGAAGCCGACATGGTGTTCTGACTGGCCGAGGCCATCTCCGACCAATTGGTGAACAGGCCGAAGTTCATCGAACCCCATCTCGTCCCCGTGTCGTGCGTCGTCGCATAGACGAGTTGCCTGCCGTTGTAGGGGACGACGGTGAAGTCCTTGAGCGAGACCCACCCCGGCTTGGGCTGCGCCAGCGCGCCCGTTGATGTCCAGCGGTATGTCGATGGAAGATCGCACGGGCCGGGGTTGCCGCCGCCGACCTTGACGAGCTGCCACTGCTGGTTGGTGCCGCCCCAGTCGTCGTACTGGACGACGTTCGCGTTGTCGGCGGTGGAGGCACCTTGTACTTCGAGGGCCTTGTTGCTGTGGCGCGAAATGAACCTCACGTAGCCATCCGAGCTGTCGGCCAGCCGCCACTGCTGGTTGGTGCCGTTCAGGTCGGCCCACTGGACGATCGAGCCGCCGTTCGCGGTGGACGAGTTGTGGATGTCCAGGACCTTGTCGGAGTGGCGGGACTTGATGCGGTAGTAGCCGCCCCCGGAATCGACGAACTGCCACTGCTGCTGGTTCTGATCGTTCCTCGTCCACTGGGTGATGCGGGCGCCGTCGTTGGTCGCCATGTTGTAGACATCCAGGGCCTTGCCGCTGTTGCGGTTGACCAGCACATACGAGGCGTTGAGGTCTACGGTCGCCGCGCCGGCGGGCTGGGCACCGAGGAAGGTAGCCATGAGCAGCAAGGGCGCAAGGACGGAGAGTAAGCGTCTCAGACGGACCGGGGACGGGTGGCGAAACCACATAAGAGGGCCTCCTTTGGGGGCGGGGGTGAGGTGACCTCGATGAACCGCGGAGCGTACGTGCCGGGGGACAGCAACAACCTGGAAATTTTCGAAGAATTTCCGGATGCTCTGCCGCCACAAGCTAGGAATGTGGGGCCCTCTGGTCAAGGCCTGCCGCCGATCTGTCCACAAACAGCGCCTCCCTTTTGGGCTTGCCAAGCTGTCGCACCGACCGGACACACTCCGGAGTTTGCGATACGGCCCGCCAGTCCAAGGCGTCCGAGTGGAGGAGGGAAGTCGAGCAAGCAGCGTCCGCACAGTCGTCCCGACC
>NZ_MUNE01000911.1 GCF_002154605.1 Streptomyces milbemycinicus
TCTGCTCAAGGACCGGGTCGGGCAGGTCGAGGAGTTCATGGACGCGCTGCGCCAGGTGGCCGACGGCGGCACGGTCGTCGACCCGGAGGTCGTGCGCCAGCTGTTCCGCCGCCGGCGCGACCCCCTGGACCGCCTCACCTCGCGTGAGCGGGAGGTGCTGGCCCTGGTGGCCGAGGGCAAGTCCAACGCGGCCATCGCCCGTGAATTGGTCGTCTCCGAGGCCGCGGTGGGCAAGCACATCGGCAACATCCTGGGCAAGCTCGATCTGCCCCCGGGCGAGGACACCCACCGCCGCGTCCTCGCGGTCCTGACGTTCCTCCGGGCGTAGCTGCGGGGTCTGGGCTGTGGCGGGTGAGCGGGTCCGCTACCGGCGGCATGGGGCCGACCATGGCCGGGAGGGGGCCGTCTAGCCTGGACAGCGGCGGGCCCTCGGAGGGGTCCGGGAGGGAGAGAAGACGGGCGATGTCAGCGATCCGGCTGCTGGTGCTGGGGGCGGTGCGCCAGCACGGGCGGGCCCATGGCTACCAGGTCCGTAACGACCTGGAGTTCTGGGGCGCCCACGAGTGGTCCAACGCCAAGCCCGGATCGATCTACCACGCGCTCAAGCAGATGGCCAAACAAGGTCTGATGGTCGCTCATGACGTCGCGCCGAGCACGGTCGGCGGACCGCCGCGCACCGAGTACGAGCTGACCGACGCGGGGGAGGAGGAGTACTTCCGGTTGCTCCGCGAGTCGCTGGTGCGCCATGACCAGAAGATCGACGAGCTGACGGCCGGGGTCGGCTTCATTGTCGACCTTCCGCGTGCCGAGGCGATCTCCCTGCTGAAGGAGCGGGTCGCGGCCCTGGAGGAGTGGCGGGCCGCGGTCACCGCGCACTGGACGCCTCCGGAGGCCACCCCCGACGCATGGGGCCATATCGGCGAGACCATGAAGCTCTGGGTGCACTCGGCCGACAGCGGGGCGCAGTGGACGCGCGGGCTCATCGAGCGGCTTGAGGGCGGGGCGTATGTGATGGCCGGTGAGGGGAAGCGCTCGGTCGACGTACTGATGGACAGCGTGGAGAGTGCGGTCGGCGCCGAGGGGCCAGGCGCGCCGCAGAGCGGCGAGGGCGATATCGAGGCTGAGCGGGACGGCCGCTAATCAAGTTTGACTAGCCCCCGGATCGAGGGCACTTTTCCCGCCTTGCAGTAGTCAATCCTGTCCACACTGCTGCGCTACGACGGCGGGCGGGCGGAGGTCGCCGGATTCGATGTGCGACGCCACCCCGATGAGGTCCGCTACCGCATCGGGCCCCTCGGCCAGCACGCGGCTCTCGACGAGGGCCTGAGCGGGCGGCAGACCGGTCAACCAGTACAGCGGGGGCATGCGGCGCAGGCTCGGCCGGGCGGCCACCGACTCATGGACCATGACCCGGCGTGGCATCGCCCACTGGGCGCGGCAGCCCGCCCAGTTGGTGGTCGGCCTGGTCTTCCCGGTGATGGTGCTGCTGATGTTCGCCTACTTCCTCGGCGGCGGTATGAGCGTCTCGGGCGGCGGCGACTACAAGGAGTACCTGGTGCCGGGCATGCTGACGCTGGCCATGGCGTTCGGCCTCGAGTCCACGATGATCGCCGTCACCCAGGACCTCGACAAGGGCGTCATCGACCGCTTCCGGTCTATGCCGATCGCCCCCCTCGGCGGTGCTGGTCGGCCGCAGCGTCCTGGACATGCTCCAGTCGGCGCTGGGTCTGCTGATCCTCATCGGGACCGGGTTCGCGATGGGCTGGCGCTGGCACGGCGGCGCCGGGGAAGCGGTGGCCGCGGTCGGGCTGCTGCTCCTGCTGCGCTTCGCCATGCTGTGGCTCGGCATCCACCTCGCCGTGGTGGCCGGGCGCCCGGGTCAGGGCGGCGGTTCCTGGTCCGCGGATGGGCGGCGGTTCCTGGTCCGCGGACTACGCCCAACTGCTCGCCGTCTGCTGGCTGCTGGCGCTGCTCGTGGTCTTCTTCCCGCTGGCCGTGGGCCGTTACCAGGGCCTCAGCCGCTGAAACGAGTCCAACACGCCCGAATGCCGCGTGAGCCACACCATCACCCGTCGTGGGTGGTTCCGGATACGGTGCTGACATGGTGAACGACAGGGGGGACAAGGACGCGAGGGCGACGGGCGGGGTCGGTTACGCACTGCTCGTCGCCGCAGCCCCGAGTGGCAGACAGCGGCTGATGGACGCGGCCGGGGCACTGCACCAGCTCGCGGCCGTACCGCCCGCCGCGTTACTGGGGACCGCGGGCGGGGCGAGCGTCGTACAGCTGCTGGATCCGGCCGATCCGCAGACGGTGTTGACGCATCTGCGGACCGCGGCCGCCCACGAGGGGCCGGTGCTGATCTATCTGGCCGGCCAGCTCACCTTCGACGCCAAGCAGCGGCTGCCGCACTTCGCGCTGGCCCGTACGACCCCGAGGACCGCCCGCTACACCGCGCTGCCGTGGCACTGGCTGGCGGCTGAGCTCGCGCGGCGGCCGGCGGGCAGTTCCACGGTGCTCGTCGATCTGGTGGCCGACGAGACGGCGTGGCCGCGGCTGTCGTCCGACCCCGCCCTGGCCGGGCGGCTGCTGACGGCCGGGCTCACCCTTTACGGCTCCCTCGTGCCCGCTCCGCCCAAGCGGCTGACCGCGGCGCCGCTCTACAGCCGGGCGTTCGCCGCGGCTCTGAGGGGCGCGGTCGAGGACGCGTCGTTCGCGCTGCTGCACGAGCGGGCGGTCGCCGAGGCGGGTCTCGGCGGCGGCCCGGAGTTGCTGTTCGACGGGTCCGCTGTCCATGCCTACGCTCCGGCGGCCCGGGGCTGGTCCGGGAGGCCCGCGGGAGGGGCCGCCGGAGCGTAGGCAT
>NZ_MUNE01000912.1 GCF_002154605.1 Streptomyces milbemycinicus
TGCGCGGGCCAGGCGCGCGCAGCAAACGCCACGTGGCGTACGCGATCATGCTGCAGTCGCAGTCGATGGCGAACGCGCAAGTACTGGCCAACGAGCTCTTCCTGGCGAATCAAGGATTGGGCCTCCCGGCCAAGAACTTCGTGCAGATGACAGTCTTCTCTCATGTGGAGGCCGTCGTCAAAATGATGGTCGACAACCCGGACCTGAAGGTGGGCGACCCGAAAATCCAGAAAGCCATCGACGCCATGGAAAAATCGGTCCGGGAATACCTCGGAGAGAAGATCCCGCCGAAGGCAGACCGCAAGTCCGGGGATCAAAGGCTGCACGACATCCTGGTCAGGGCGGAAGCCATGACGCGCGAGATCATCACCGCATTGACGGCAGAGGAACTCAAGAGCGTCTGGCGGAAGCTGTCCCTCCTGCTGAAGGAGGCACAGGCCGAGGCCAAGAAAAACGCGGAAGCGGCGAAGCACAAGAAAGCGGGGAAAAGGTAAGTGGACGAGTCCGCGCTCCGGCAGCTGCGGGCGGAGGCGTCTCGCGCGGACTACGCCTCGATGGCCCGTCTGGCGCACGCCCTGTACGAGAACGGCCTGTCCGTGCCGGAGGTCATGCGCGAGTGCTACGGGGTCGACCTGCCGACGGAGTTCCTGGTACTCGCCGAGGCCGACCTATGGCGTCTCGACCTACTGCTCGTGTGTACCCATCAGCCGTGGTGGCTGGCCGTCCCGCCGACCCGGGGCGGCCCTGTGGCCGCCCCGGATCCACCCACCGGGACGGAGCGAAAGCTCCTCGCGCTCGACCCCGATCTCCTGCCCCTCGGCTACACGCTCGGCACGAACAGCCCACCCTGGGAGAACAAGGAGGTGCTCTGCTACCGGCTCTCCGAGCTCGCCGCAGGTCGGCCGACCGTCTTCAGGCTGCGGGAGAAGTCCACTCGTCGCGACAAGGTGAAGCGGCGAGGCGAATCCCTGATGACGGTGCTGGAGGAACTCCACTTGGAGGAACTGCGCGAGACGGAGCGTCAGATGCGCGACTGGGACGTCGGCGCCGAGGAGGAGCTTGTGGGGGCTGCACGGGAATTGGTCGAGCGGGTCGAGGAGCTGCGGCGCAAGGTGGCGGCACGCGAGGCGCGGTGAGCGGGGCTCGGCCCGTGGAGGCGCCGCCCTCACCCGGCGGGCGTTGTGTCGCGCCGGGGTCTGGCCAGCTGCGGTCTCACCGAGTCGGGGCGTCCTCCCAAGGCGACTTCACCGGCACGAAGAACAGCCGTACAGCCGGGGCCGCCTGCGCGGCCGCTTTGGTTGTGGCTGCGTTGCCGAGCTGGTCCTGGGCAGCGGGCGGTGACATCTTGGCCAGCGCGTGCATGCTGTGGGCCATCGTCGCGTTGCTCACCGGCACCGGCGCCGGAGCCGGCACCTGACGGGTGGCCATCGCCGTTTCCTGGGTGCGCGCCGGTGGGACGGGAGCCACCAGCCGGTGGAGGGAGAGCGGGGGTTCGGTGGGCAGCATCTGGGTCACCCCGGGGTTCCGTCGTCGAGCAGTTGGGCGTGCGAGCCTAGTTCGGTCGGGCGGAGGAGGCGGGCCTCGCGCTGGAACTGCCGGGCTACGCCGCGGACGATGTGGCGCATTCCGATGGTAGCGCTGTCGCCGTCCGCCGCGGCGAGGGCGGCAGTGCGGGCCGCGGAGGTGATGGCGGCGCCGGTCATGTCCAGGCGGGCCAGGGCGTCGAGGTCCACGTCGGAAGCCAGCGGGGCCTGTTCGGGGAAGGCGAGGCGCCACAGTCTGCGGCGTTCGGCGGCGGCCGGGCGGGGGAAGTGGACGACGAAGTGGAAGCGCCGGGTGAACGCCGGGTCGATGTTGTCCTTGAGGTTGCTGGTCAGGATCACCAGGCCGTCGCTGGTCTCCAGGCGCTGCAGCAGATAGCCGACTTCCAGGTTGGCGTACCGGTCGGTGCCGTGCTTCACCTCGCCGCGCTTGCCGAACAGGGCATCGGCCTCGTCGAAGAGCAGCACCGCGTGGCTCTCCTCGGCCTGCCGGAACGCGGTCTCCATGTTCTTCTCCGTCTCCCCCACCCATTTGGAGACGACCTGGGCGAGGTCCACCTTGAGCAGTTCCAGGCCGAGCATGCCGGCGACGATCTCGGCGGACATGGTCTTGCCGGTTCCGGGTTCCCCGGTGAAGAGCGCCTTGACCCCGCCGTGTCCGGCACGGCGGGCGAAGCCCCAGCTTTCGGCGATCCGGGGCCAGGCGCGGAAGGCGGAGGCGATCTCCAGGATCTGGCGGAACTGGACTTTGGGCAGGACCAGGTCGTCGGCGGTGCGCCGGGGCAGGATCGAGTGGACGGCGCTGCCGCTGCGACCGCGGGTGACGGTGGCGATGGCGGGTTCGACGTGGTCGGCGACCGGCTGCGGGTGTCCGTTGCCGGCCAGGCGTGCTCCGGCGTCGGCGACCCGGGCGACGGCGCGCAGTTCGCCGCCGCTCATGCGGTACCGGACGGCGAGGTCTTCGAGGAGGGTTGTGTCCAGGTCCGGGAGCGCGGCCGACCACATCGCCCGGCGGTCGGTGAAACCGGGGACGGGGACGGTGAGTTCGGCGTACGCGCGGGAGGCGAGCAGGCCCGCAGGGCGCCAGGGCTTCAGACCGGTCAGGCACACCGGCACCCGCGAGCGCGGCAGTGCGGCGGACAGCGCGGCGGCGCGGTGCCGCTGTGGCTCGCCGTGCAGATCGTCGGTGGGGATCCACAGCACGGCGCCCAGCGCGGCGGCCGTCCGCAGATCGGCCTGGGGGTCGGCCTCGGGATCGGCGGTCAGGGTCCGCAGCGGCGCTCCCGCGGCACGGGCCAGCGCCTGTACGGCGTCGAGCTGGCCGTCGGGCGGGCAGCCCCACAACCCGGCCAGGTCGATGTCACCGGAGCCCAGCGCACGGCCCAGCCGGATGAGCCGGTCAGAGGACAGATACGGGGACAGTACGCGCGGCTCCGGCGGCGCGACCTCGCCGGGGTCGTGGCCCAGCAGGCCGACGTCGCTGCCCCAGCCCAGCAGGAAGTCCAGCACCCCGGGGCCGAGGACCAGCTCCTGGGCGAGCCCGACCGCGGCCTCGCCGTGCGCGCGCAGCAGACCGTACCGGCGCAGCGGCCCGGCCGGGCCGAGGGCGCGGCGCAGCGCGAGGCGGGCCGCCGAGCCGTGCGCGCCCACGCTCACCAGCAGTTCCACGCTCGGCAGCCGCCGGTTCAGGTTGTCCACGATGTAGGCGTAGATCCGTTCGTAGCCGCGGTCCAGTTCGACCGCCGCGGCCATGAGCAGCGCGTCCTGTTCGGCGCGGGTCAGGCCGAAGCGGGTGGCGAGCGCGTCCAGGGGCAGGGTCGTGCCCTCGGCGGACGCGCGCCGCCTCAGGTCCCGTTCGGCTTCCGGCTCCGTCGGTCGGGGCTCGTACGGCTCGGCCATGGTGTCGGTGAAGGCGTGCACCTCGCCGAGCAGCACATCGACCTGTTCGTCGGTCACGCAGTACGGCGTGAGGTCCGGCCGGGTGAGCCGGGCGGCGAGCCTGGCCTGGCGCTCGACGGCGGCTCTGAGGGCTTGGTGCAGGTCCGCCAGCCTGATCCGCAGATGCTCGACCGCTGGTTCGCCCATGGCTCTCACCCGGCCGAGAAGGTCAGGGTCCGGCCGTTCAGCCAGACCACGTCGGGCACATCGGCGAGCAGACCGCCGCGCAGCAGGTCCGCGTGGCGCCGGCCCATCGGGACGCGTACCCGGACGGCCGCGGGCTCGTATCGCACCGTGGCCTCCAGGTCGGCGAAGCGGCTCAGGGCCGACAGCGGATCCGGGGTCTCGCGGTCGCGCCAGAGCGTCCAGGCGATGGTGGCCAGACCGAGGGTTGCGGCCAGGGTGACCGTACGCTCCAGGCCGCCGTCGGGCGCCAGTGGTACCGCCCGGCGCTCGCCGACCAGCGCGGCGGCCAGGTCCGCGAACCGCTGTGCGTGGGCGGGGAGTTCCGCGGCGAGGCGTACGTCCGGGGCCGTGCCCTCGGCGGTCCACAGCGGTGTGCGCCAGGGCAGCCGCGCCACCGGATCGCCGCGCAGCGGCCGTACGCCGGTCAGGAACAGCACGCCGGCCGCGGCCAGTTCGCGCAGGGTGCCGGGGGGCAGGGGGCCGTCGCAGAGCAGTACGGGCGGGTGCCCGCACGCCTGCCAGTACGGCAGCAGCCCGGCGGCTTGCGCGGCCCAGGCGATCGGGAACATGCCGTGGGCGTCGACAAGGAACAGCCCATGGTCCGTCCCCGTGATCAGGAGCGGATGGGCGGGGTCGTGGCCGCGGCACACCGACAGCGCCAGTACGCCGTCGAGGACCGGGAGCGCGGGGCGCACCTGGCGGGCGAAGGCGGCCAGCCGCTCCTCGGCGACGGGTGGCTGGAGGCCGGCGAAGGCGGCCGCGGCCTCGCTGTCCCGGTCGGCGCGGCGCCAGCCACGTGCGGTCACGCCCAGCACTTTGTAGCCCAGGGCCGCCGCGAACAGCGGTGCCTGGTCGGCCAGTTCGACTCCGGCCAGTGCGGGGCCGATGGCGTCGAGGTATCCGATGCGTGCCAGTGGCCCGGCGAGCAGGAAGGGCAGCGCCGACCACACCCGTACCTCGCCGGTGGTGCGCACCGGGTTGGCCGTACGCACCTCGTCGGTGGTACGCGTCTCCCCCGGCGGCTGATCCGCGGTGTGGTCGTACGGGCCGCCAGGGCCCAGGGACCGCGCCAGCCGTACCGTCTCCTCGCGGTCCGCCGACGCCAGGTAGTCGGCGAGCAGCCGGGGCAGGTCCGCCGCTTCGGCGCCCGCGACCGCGGCGCGCAGCCGCTGGGGCAGTGCCTCGACGGGCCGGGACCGGGCGGCGGCCAGGCCGTGCGGGTCGGCGGGCGGAGGGGCCGCCGCGAGGGCGCGCCCGACGAGTTCGGCGAGCAGCCGTGCGGCCGGGGCCGCCGTGTCGTCGACGCCGAGCACGGCGCGCAGATACGCCCGCACCGACTCGTCCGGCAACAGTGCCAGCAGCGCGTCCAGTTCCCCGCGCTCCGCGAGTTCGGCGAAGAGCACGGCGGCGCTCGGGACGGTCCACGGGTCCGGCGCCGCCGCGAAGGACTCCTCGAGGGACATGGCGTCGGCGCCGGACGCGTCGGCGGGCAGTTCCACCACCGGCACCGGCGCGAAGTGCACCTCGACGGCCGGCCCGCCGCCCGCGGGCCGGCCGGGCCCTCCGGGCCGGCCCGGCCGGACGGTGACGGTAAGCGGCTCGGTGATCTCCACGTCCGGCCCGTCTCCCGCCAGCCGCTCGGCGAAGTGGTCGGCCAGCAACTCGGGCAGGGCATCGACCACCTGGCGGACCAGGCCGCGTGGATCGGGCCCCCAGCTCCACCCACCGCGCCGGACCACCGTCACGGTGCACCGGTGCACCGT
>NZ_MUNE01000913.1 GCF_002154605.1 Streptomyces milbemycinicus
GCCGGGGCGGGGACGGGGTGGGCAGGTGAACGCACCGCCCGCGGCCTTTCGGGGCAGGGCTCAGAAGCCCATGAAATGGCGCACCGACGGCGCCGTACGGGTCACCGCCATCTTCTCCAGCGCGTATTCGCGGACCGGTTCGCGGAAGCGATAGCGCCGCCCGCCCGCCGCCCGCTGCTCCGCGACCTCCACCAGTGAGGCGTCGACCAGCCGCATCAGCACCACATCGGCCGTGGTGATGTCGGTGCCCAGCGCCCGGGCGCCCTGCCCGGCGGTGAACAGCCGGTGCGGTATCAGGGCCAGCCGCAGAAAGGCCTCCTGGGTGTTCTCGTCGAGCTTGCGGAAGCAGCTGTCCAGCCGGTCGTACAGGTCGAGCCCCAGCGCCGACAGTTCGGAGAGCCGGTGCTGCCCCTTGGCGGATCGTATCTTCGCCAGTACGCAGGCGATACTGACCGGCCGCAACGCCATCAGCCGCTCGCCGAGGAAGGTGATGGCCAGAGGCAGCCCGTCCGCCAGCCGCACCACATCCGCGACGGCCTCGGGCTCGGCATCCGTCCGCTCCCGTCCGATCAGCCGGGTGAGCAGCTGCCCGCCCTCCGCGGCGGACAGGCAGCCGAGCGCCACGGTCCGCGCCCCGCGCAGCCCGTACAGCAGGGAGCGGGCGGTGATCAGCACGGCGCAGCCGGGGCCGCCCGGGAGCAGCGGTTCGACCTGCTGTGGCGAGTCGGCGTCGTCCAGCATCACTAGCACCCGGCGGTCGGAGCTCCAGGTGCGGAACAGCGCCATCCGCCCGCCCAGTGTGGTGGGGATGTCGCGCGGCGCCACGCCGATCCCCCGCAGGATGTGCTCCATCGCCTCCGCCGCGGTCGCCGGGGTGGGCTGCGATCCGCCCAGCGGTACGTACAGCTGCCCGTCGGGGTAGCGGACGCGGACCGCGTGAGCAAAGTGGACGGCGGTGGCCGTCTTGCCGACACCCGGCATGCCGACGAGCGCCACCACCGGCAGGCCGGTGGTGGCGCCGTGGGC
>NZ_MUNE01000914.1 GCF_002154605.1 Streptomyces milbemycinicus
GACACCACCCACGGCACCACCGGCATCACAACAGAGCCCACCGGCTCCGCCGACTCCCCGGGCTCCACCCCAGCCCCGGGCGCCTCCTCCAGAATCACATGCGCATTCGTCCCGCTCACGCCGAACGCCGACACAGCCGCCCGCCGCGGATTCCCCGTTTCTGGCCACCGCTGCTCTTCCGTAAGCAGCCTGACCGTACCGTCGGACCAGTCCACCTTCCGCGTCGGCTGATCCACGTGCAGGGTCGGCGGAAGCACGCCATGGCGCATCGCCAGCACCATCTTGATCACACCGGCCACGCCCGAAGCGGCCTGTGTGTGACCGATGTTGGACTTGAGCGAGCCCAGCCACAGCGGGCGCTCCTCGAGCCGCTCTTTCCCGTAGGTGGCGAGGAGGGCGTCGGCCTCAATCGGGTCACCCAACGTCGTCCCCGTGCCGTGCGCCTCGACCGCGTCCACATCGGTGGCGGACAAGCGGGCATTCGTCAGGGCCTGGCGGATCACGCGCTGCTGCGACGGACCATTGGGCGCCGTCAAACCATTCGACGCACCGTCCTGATTCACCGCCGAACCACGAACCACCGCAAGCACCGGACGCCCATTCCGCTGCGCGTCCGACAACCGCTCCAAGAGGAGCATCCCCGCGCCCTCGCCCCAGCCGGTGCCATCCGCGGACTCGGCGAACGACTTGCAGCGGCCGTCAGCCGCGAGCCCCCGCTGACGGCTGAACTCCACGAAGGCCACCGGGGTCGACATCACCGTGACGCCACCGGCGAGGGCCAAAGAGCACTCGCCCTGTCGGAGCGCCTGCACGGCCTGGTGCAGCGCGACCAATGACGACGAGCACGCCGTGTCGACCGTCACCGCCGGCCCCTCGATGCCGAGGAAATAAGAAAGCCGCCCGGAGAGTACGGCGCCGGAGCTGCCGGTCAGCAGATGGCCCTGGACATCCTCGGGGACAGCACTGAGTCCGGAGCCGTAGCCGGAGGGGGTGCCGCCGACGAAGACACCGGCTTTACTGCCCTTCATCGAGGCCGGGTTGATTCCAGCGCGCTCGATTACCTCCCACGTCGTCTCGAGCAACAGCCGCTGCTGTGGGTCCATGGCCAGAGCCTCACGCGGCGATATCCCGAAGAAGGCCGGGTCGAACCGGTCGGCGTCGTAGACGAATCCGCCTTCTCGCGCGTAGCTGGTGCCTGCCCTATCGGGACCCGGGCGGCCCGGGCCGGTCCCGTACAGCTCGTCGAGGTTCCAGCCCCGGCCCTCGGGAAATCCAGAGATGGCGTCACCGGCGCTCGACAGCAGTTTCCACAAGCCCTCCGGATCTGCCACACCGCCCGGGTACCTGCAGCTCATGGCGGTGATCGCGATGGGCTCCTGCGCTCCCGCTTCCCGCTCCTGAAGGCGCTTACGCGTCTCGTGCAGGTCAGCGGTAACCCATTTGAGGTATTCGCGGAGCTTCTCTTCGTTCGCCATGTCAGACCTCGTCAGTTTCGGTTAGTCGCCGGACGCTCTTACCAAGTCGCTCAGGACTTGCCGAACTCTTGATTAATGAAGTCGAACAGATCGTCATCCGATGCCGATGCGATCTGGTCTCGCGTATCCGGCGCGTCACTCGATTCCCCCTGCATCTCGCTCAACTTCGAAAGCAGGACCTGTAGCCGGGTGGTGACCTCGGAGCGGAGTTCCTCCCTTTCCGTGAGAGCCATGGAGGCGGAGATCGCGGCCTCCAGCTTGTCGAGCTCCGTCAACGCGGACTCTTCAGAGGCCGCTTCGGAGCCGACCAGCTGGTCGCGGAGGTAGTCGGAGAGATCCGTGGGCGTGGGGTAGTCGAAGACCAACGCGGCGGGGAGGCGCAGTCCGGTGGCGGACTGGAGCCGGTTGCGGAGTTCCACGGCGGTCAGAGAGTCAAAGCCGAGCTCCTTGAACGCCTGGCCGGCACCGACCGATTCGTGGCCCGCGTGTCCCAGCACGGCGGCGGCGTGGGAACGCACCAGGTCCAGGAGGGTGCGGTTGCGCTCGGCCTCCGTCAGCCCGGCGAGCTGCCGGGCGAGCGACGGGGTGGAGTCGCTGTCCACCTGCTCCACGTCCCTGTCCTCGGCCCGCAGAATCTCCTGGACCGCGGGCAGTTCGTCGAGCAACGGCCGTCGCCGCGCCGCCGTGAAACCGGGCACGAACCGTGCCCAGTCCACATCCGCCACCACCGAGTTCGCCTCATCGTGGTCCAACGTCTGCTGCAGCGCCGCGATGGCGAGTTCCGGCTCCATCGCGAGCACGCCACGCCTCCGCAGTTGCTGCTCTGCCTCGGGATCCGCGGCCATGCCGCCTCCCGCCCACGCGCCCCAGGCCACGGCGGTCGCCGCCTGGCCACGGGCACGGCGGCGCAGCGCCAGCGCGTCCAAGTGGGCGTTGGCCGCGGCGTAAGCGCCCTGAGCACCGCTGCCCCAGACCCCCGCGTTCGAGGAGAAGAGCACGAACGCGTCGAGCTCGTCCTGCGCCAACAGCTCGTCCAAGTTGACCGCACCCGCGACCTTGGCCTCCGCGGCATCCGCGAACGACGCCACGTCGGTCTCGTCGATCCGTGCGGACTCCACCACGCCCGCAGCATGCACCACCGACCGTACGGGTGAGCCTTCGGCCCGCAACCCGTCCAGCAGCCGTGCGAGCGCAGCACGATCCGCGACATCGCATGCGGCCACCGTCACACGCACACCGACCCCCGTCAGTTCTTTCTCCAGCTCGGCGGCTCCCGGTGTCTGCGCGCCGCGTCGACTGGTCAGGACGAGGTGCTGCGCACCCGAGTGTGCGAGCCAGCGGGCGACTTGCCGGCCGAGCGCACCGGTGCCCCCTGTGATCAAGACCGTACCGTGCGGGTTCCACTCGCGCACAGGACGAATGTCACCACGTGGGTCGGGAACCAGTCGCCGTACGAACACCCCTGCCGCGCGCACCGCGAGTTGGTCCTCGGAGTGTGTCGAGGCACCGGCCAGTACGTCGCCAAGTCGCTCTGCGGCGTACGGCGCACTCGCTTCGGGGAAGTCGACCAGGCCGCCCCAGCGCTCGGGGTGTTCCAGCCCAACAACCCTTCCGAGGCCCCACAGTTGGGCCTGGGCCGGGCTGATGGCTCCTTCGTCCTTACGCCCGGTGGCCACCGCGTTCTGCGTGGCGAGCCACAGTCGCGCGTCCAGCCCGGCGTCGCCCAGCGCCTGCACCAACAGCAGCGTGCCGGCGAGACCACGGGAGAGCGCTGAGTGCGTCGGATGCGGGGTCTCGTCGAGCCCGAGCAGCGACAGTACGCCACTGACCTCCTCACCGTGGGCCGCGGCGTTCGCAAGGGCCTCGCGCAGCCGCACGGCCGACTGGACGCGGTCGTGTTCGGTGGTATCCCACTCCACGCGGGCGACCTTGGCGCCGCACGCGACGAGCGCTCGTGAGGCTGCGGCCACCCAGTCGGTATCCGCCTCTCCTGCCGGCGTGATCAGCAGCCACCTGCCGCTCAGCGCTGCGGTCGAGGTCCGCTCGGCGGCCCATGGCTTCCAGATGACCCGGTAGCGCCAGGCGTCGAGCGTCGACTGCGTACGGCGCTGCCGGTGCCAGGAGGACAGGGCGGGCAGCAGGGAGGTCAGCGAGGACTGCTCCTCGGTGCCCTCGACCGCCAGCGCCGTGGCCAGCGACTCCACATCGCCGCGCTCCACGGCTGCCCAGAAGCTACCGTCCAGGCTCTCCGTACGTCCCTGGAAGCCACCGGCCACCATCGATATCGACGCGACGTCCAGCCAGTAGCGCTTGCGCTGGAAGGCATACGTGGGCAGCTCGACACGAGAAGCACCGGTGTCGGCGAACGCCGCCGCCCAGTCCACCGGCACACCCTGGACGTACGCCTCGGCGAGCGAGGCGAGGAAGCGGTTGAGCCCGCCCTCGTCACGCCGGAGGGTGCCGGTGACCACGGGGTCCGGGCCCGGCTCGCCCTCCAGGGCCTCCTGGATGCTCATGGTGAGCACGGGGTGCGCGCTGACCTCAACAAACGCCCCGTATTCCTGGGCCACAAGCGCCTCGACGGCCGACTCGAAGTGCACGGTCTGCCGCAGGTTCCGGTACCAGTAGTGGGCATCGACGAGCGTGTCGCCGAGCCAGCCCCGGTCCACCGTGGAGTACATCGGGATCCGGGACGGCTGCGGTTCGAGGCCCGCCAGCAGCCCGGCCAGCTTCCCCTCGATACGCTCGACATGCGACGTGTGCGACGCATAATCCACCGGAACCCTGCGCGCCCGCACTTCCCTCGCCTGACACTCGGCCAACAACTCATCAAGCGCACCCGGATCACCCGCCACCACCACCGACGCCGGACCATTCAACGCCGCAACCTCAACCAACCCCCCGAACCGCTCAAGCCGAGACTCCACCTCAGCCAACGGCAACCCCACCGACATCATCCCGCCCAACCCAGCAAGACCCTCGGCAATCGCCTGCGAACGAAGCGCCACCACCCTCGCCGCATCCCGCAAAGACAACGCCCCGGCCACACACGCAGCCGCAATCTCACCCTGCGAGTGACCGACCACCGCCACCGGCTCAACACCAAACGAACGCCACAACTCAGCCAACGACACCATCACCGCAAACGACACCGGCTGCACCACATCCACCCGCTCCAACGACGCAGCACCCGACGCCTGCCGCACCACCGCCTCAAGATCCCAGTCGACGAACTCGGCCAACGCCTGCCCACACTCGGCGAACCGCTCAGCGAACACCGGTGCGCAGTCCAGCAACTCAACCGCCATCCCGGCCCACTGCGAACCCTGGCCCGGGAAGACGAACACAGGCCTCCCGCCCGCGGGGCCCACGCCCGAGGCGGGCGTCCCGATGACGCCCGCGGCGGTCTCGCCCCGCGCCAGCGCGCGCAGCCCGGACACGAGTACGTCCCGGCCCTCACCGATCACCACCGCACGATGCTCGAACTCCGCACGCCCGGACACCAGCGACCAAGCGACATCCACCGGCGACAGCTCGTCGTCGCTCTCGACGTGCGACAGCAACCGAGCCGCCTGCTCCCGCAGCGCGTCCACACCACGGCCCGAGACCACCCACGGAACGACGGCGGGAGCCACCCCCGGCTCCGCCGACTCCGGCTCAACCTCATCGGGCGCCTGCTGAACTTCATCCGGCGCCTGCTCGATGATCACGTGTGCGTTGGTCCCGCTCACGCCGAACGAGGACACACCCGCCCGCCGCGGATGGCCACTCTCCGGCCAGGCCCGCTGCTCGGTCAGCAGCTCGACCGCGCCCGCCGACCAGTCCACGTTCGGTGAGGGCTCGTCCACGTGCAGTGTCCGGGGCAAGGTCCCGTGCCGCATCGCCAGCACCATTTTGATCACACCCGCGACACCGGACGCCGCTTGGGTGTGGCCGATGTTGGACTTCAGCGAGCCCAGCCACAGCGGCCGGCCCTCCGGCCGGTCCTGACCGTACGTTGCCAGCAGCGCCTGCGCCTCGATCGGATCACCCAGCGTCGTTCCCGTGCCATGCGCCTCCACCGCATCCACCTCGGCGGCGGAAAGCCGCGCGTTCGCCAACGCCTGCCGAATCACCCGCTGCTGGGAAGGCCCGTTCGGCGCGGTCAAACCATTCGACGCACCATCCTGATTCACCGCCGAACCACGCACCACCGCAAGCACCGGATGGCCAT
>NZ_MUNE01000915.1 GCF_002154605.1 Streptomyces milbemycinicus
GCTGCCGTACAGCGCGCGCATACGCAGCGCCAGCAGCGACTCGTCGTACGGATCGGAGGCGGACAGCGCGGCGAGGTCGTCCAGGGCTTCGCCGGAACGGTCCAGCAGCACCAGGCACTCCAGCCGCTCCAGCTGGAGCTTGCGCTGACGCTCCGCCAGCCGCCGCCGCTCTGCCTGTGCGAACGAGCCCGGCAGCCCGGCCAGAGGCTCGCCCCGGAACAGGGCGAGTGCCTGCGAGAACCGGGCCGCGGCGGTGGTCAGATCGCCGGATGCCTTCGCGCGCTGTGCCTCGTCGGCCCGTTCGGCCAGCTCGGCCACATCGAGCCGGACCCCGTCGGCGACGAAGCGGTATCCGCCCCCGCCGCTGCGGATGACCGACGGCTCATGCCCGCCCGCCGCGTCGAGCGCCTTCCGCAGCGGGTAGACATAGCTCGGAAGCACCCGGCGGCCGGACTTCGGCGGGCTTGACCCCCACACCCCGTCCAGCAACTGCTCATGGCTCACCAATACGCCCGGCCGCAGCACCAGCACGCTCAGTACGGCCTGCCGCCGCACCGGCCCCAGCTCCAGCGGCGTACCATCCCGCCAGGCCTGGACGGGCCCGAGCACCGCGATCCGAAGCCGCTGCGGCTGCGGTGCGCGCTGTCGCCGCCGCTGTGGTCGCCCCTGAGGCGTTCCCCCGTCCACCTCGAAGCCTCCGCCCCCCGCATCATCGAAATTTCATCTGCATTGCAGCGTCTGCGGCGATGGTTTGCAAGACACGACTGAGTACCGCTGGAAGCGTGGGGTCCATGGCTGGGATGAAAAGACGGCATGTGAACAAGGTCGTCTCCGACGCCAGGTTCGCTCTCAATCGGGGCGATTTCACATTCGAGGCCGTCATCGACATCAATACGCGCGCCAACCCCTCCATGAGAAAGATTCGCGGCGCCGTGGACGAACTCGTCTCCGCCATCGAGGCAGTGGGCTGGCAATGCGTCGGCGTCCGACCCTTCCTCGCGTCAGTCGAAATGCAGTTCGTCCGCGCCGTTTAGCCACGGTGATTGTCAGAAGTCGTCAAGGGAGCAGCGTGGACGAGCAACATCTGGGGGCCAGTTCCGGGAAGCGGGAGCCGCAGGAGGGACAGCAGCCTCCATCCGTCGTTCCGCCGGCGCTGCCCGGTGCGACCGGTGGAGCCGGAGGGTCCGCTGCGCCTGGCGGATCCGAGGATGCAGCCGGGGCGCGTCCGCCGTTGCCCGCCCCTCCGGCTGTTCCTCCGCTGCCTCCCCGTCCGCCCGCCGTACCTCCGCTGCCTCCCGGACCGCCCGCCGTACCGCCGCCG
>NZ_MUNE01000916.1:0-2872 GCF_002154605.1 Streptomyces milbemycinicus
ACGCCCACCCCGACCAGGGCGCGTCGCCCCCCAGCATCCGCCCCCCAACTCTGAAGCGGTTATTGCGAAGTTTTCGCTTCATATCTACGGTGAGGGCATGCGACCGAAGCACAAGCCCGAGCGGATCACCGAGCTGTCACGGCTGCGGGCGTTCATGAACCCGCTGCGGATGCAGCTCTACCGGCTGCTGTACGCCGCGGGCACCGCGACCGCCTCTCAGCTCGCCGAGCATGTCGACGAAACGCCGTCGCTGGTCAGCTACCACCTGCGGAAGCTGTCCGAGCACGGGTTTGTGACCCAGGCGAGCGGCCAGGGCACCGACGGCCGCGAGCGGTGGTGGCAGGTGGCGTCCGAGGAGGGCTGGGGCTTCCGCGACTCGGACTTCGCGGACACGCCCGAGGGCGCCGCCGCGGTCAGCGCCGTGACCCGCGGCATCTTCGACACCCGCATCGCCCAGTACCGCGCGTATCTCGACCAGAAGTCCGCCTGGGGCAAGGCGTGGACCGACGCGTCCTTCACATCCGAGTGGCTGCTCGACCTCACCCCGGCCGAACTCGCCGAGATGAGCGACGAACTCGAGGCGCTGGCCCGGCGCTGGCGGGAGCGCGGCAACGCCGCCAAGGCGGCAGGCGACACCGAGGACCGCGAGCACGTGTCCGTGCACCTCTACGGCTTCCCCTTCCGGCCCTGACACAGCCGTATCCGCGACTTACCGGAGCCCAAAAGCCCAGGAGCCCAGGAGCCCACCATGGCCACCACAGATACAGCCCCGCCCGAACACGCCACCACACCGGCCCACCGCGACGGCAACGTGCTGCGCTGGCTCACCGCGTACACCGTCTCCCTCGTCGGCGACAGCGTGTACTTCGTCGCCCTGGGCTGGTCCGCCCAGAAGGCCGCCGGCCCTACCGAAGTCGGCCTCGTCATGGCCTCTGGGGCGCTCCCACGGGCGTTACTCATGCTCGCCGGGGGCGTGGTGGCCGACCGGTTCGACCCCCGCCGGGTGATTCTCGGCAGCGACGCGCTGCGCTGTCTCCTCATCCTGGCCGTGGCCGCCGGCATCGCGCTGACGGCGCCGGCCCTGTGGATCCTGGTCGCGGTGGCGCTCGTCTTCGGCGCCGTCGACGCGCTGTTCGTACCCGCCGTCGGTGCCCTCCCACCCCGGATCACCAGCCCTGACCAGCTGGCCCGGGTCACCGGCATGCGCTCGCTGTCGATGCGCCTCGGCCAGATCGCGGGCCCGCCGATCGGCGGCCTGGCCATGGGACTCGGTGGACCCGCGGCCGCCTTCACCGTCGCCGGCCTGCTCTTCGCGCTGTCCCTGCCGCTGCTGCTGACGATACGGATACGGTCCCTCGTGACGCCCGACGCCGAGCGGCCGGAGCCGGGCACCGCGCGACAGGACCTGCTCGACGGCCTGCGCTACATCCGCCGCCACCGCCTCATCGGCCCGCTCGTCGCCGCCGGCGCCGTCTGCGAACTCGGGCTCACCGGCACCCTCAACGTCGGCATGGTGCTCCTCAACGCCGAACGCGGCTGGGGCCCCTCCGGCTACGGCTGGATCGTCAGCAGCTTCAGCGCAGGAGCCGTGGCCAGCGCCGCGCTGCTCGCCATCGTCGGCTGGCTGCCCCGTGCCGGCCTCATGATGGCCGGGACGCTGCTCGTCGGCTGCGCGGGCGCGGCCACCATCGCGCTGGTGCCCACCCTGTGGCTCGCCGCGGTACTGGCCGCGGTCGTCGGGCTGAACGCGGGCGTCTTCGGCAGCCTGGACAACGCCCTCATCCAGACCGCGGCGGACCCGGCCTATCTCGGCCGGGTCACCTCCGTCGTCATGCTCACCATGGTCGGCCTCGCGCCCCTCAGCTATCCGCTGGTCGGCGCCGCCATCGGAGTCTGGGGCGCCGCCCCGGTGTTCATCAGCTGCGGCGCCTTCGCCGGCCTGGGCGCGGCCATGGCCCTGGCCTCCGACGCGGTGCGGCACGCCGAACTGCCCCGGCGGCGGCCGGGCGTGGCCCCCTGAGCCATCCGCCACCTCCCCGGGCCCATCCCAGGGCCCAGGCCCGGCAGGCGCTGCGAGCGTCCGGCAGACCACGGAGAAGATGGGGCGAGCCATGGTCCGGGTGCTGCTGGAGGAGATCGAGTCCCAGGGTGAGCGCACATCGAAGCGGCCACAGTTGGTGCTGCCGACCGAACTGGTGCGGCGGGGATCGTCGTAGGTGCCGTAGCCCACCGCATCTGCGGCAGGTGCGCTGCGGGTTGGCTGCGCTTCGCTTCGCCCGCGCCTGTGCGCCGTCTCGCGGCATTCGGCTCGGGCGGGTGCAAGTTTCGTCTCGGACCCTCCGGGTCCAAGACGAAACGTGGCCGTCATCGGGCCGGGACGGTGCCTCCCGCGCCGAGTACGGCCCTCTCGCGGCCCGAGGCCCGGGACACGGGCCCCCGACAGCACAGCATGGCGGTCGCCCGGTGACCGCCAACACCCGAACCACGCCTGCCCCCTCCCCGGGGCCCGGGTGCGCTCTGTGCGCCACCCCCGGGGGCTTCGGGCCCCATGACCCCGCCGACCCGCACTCGGGCCTGTGCCCTGCGTGCATCACGGCCGGCAAGCCCACCCGCGAGGGCCTGGAAAGCGCGGTGGTCATCGTGGCCGGACAGCCCCTGGCAGGGGCTGAATCCCTCGAACTCGCCACCGCCGCGCCGGAAGAACTTGCCTACCACCTGGGCGCGGTGAAGCGGAGCCTGCGCACCGTGCTCCAGCTCCTCGCACCGGTCACGGGAAAGGGAGCCGCGTGAACACCGACAACCGACCCGCCCGGGGCGAACGGCCGAAGATGACGATGCGCGTCTACACCGTCGCGCGCGACGGTGTAGACGC
>NZ_MUNE01000916.1:2883-3081 GCF_002154605.1 Streptomyces milbemycinicus
ATCGTCACCGCACGGCGCGCGATGGTGACCGTCCTCGTCGGGGAGAAGAGCGACGCCTACGGACTCGGACAGGCATGGCCACCGTGCCAGTGCCCCCGCCATCGCGAACACAACAACCCGAACCGCTTCAAGCGCCCCTGATACGGCCGCCCGCCCCACCCCCTATCGCCCCCGGGAGATCGACGGCGGGCGGCCGTA
>NZ_MUNE01000917.1 GCF_002154605.1 Streptomyces milbemycinicus
CCTGTCCGGCAAGGACGGCCACGGTGAGCACCGGATTGCCCTGGCCGTCCTTGCCGGACAGGTTCGTCGGGGCGTCGATCCACCACACGGGACAGCCCAGCCGCTGCGCCAGCATCCACGCCACCTCGTCGGCGGCGGTACCCAGCCCGGCGTGCGAAAAGACGACCTCGGTGCCCCTTTCCTTGGCTATCAGGGTGGGGTCCCTCGCCACCATCTCCAGGAACTCACTGATCGGCCCCCGGAAGTCACGGCCTCCGATGGCCATCAGGATGGTGTCCGGGTCCTGCGGATCCAGTTCGGCGCGCACCAGGTGGGGGACCTTCGCGGCCGCCTGCTGGTTCGGATTCCGGTTCCGCCATGGCGCGTCCACCAGACCGCCGGACGTAATGACCTGCGCCAGGTTCACCCTCGACTGCGGGCGCGGCTCCCCCGTGAAGTCACGAGCGCTCCCCTTGGCCCCGTCCAGGACCGTGTCCATGCCGGTGGCGGTGTCATCGAACGCCCCGTGCACCTCCAGGTTGAACGTGGCCGCCACGTCCGTGTCGAACGCGTCCCGCCCCACGGCGAACGCGTGGGTGAGCGCGGCCCGCAGCTTGTTGAGGTTCGACTCGTCCACGTCGAAGGGCGGGTCCATGTGGAGCACCTGCCGGGCGAGGTCGTCCAGCTCCATCTCGGTTGTGCTCAGCAGTTCCATGGTCTTGA
Source organism: Streptomyces milbemycinicus (assembly GCF_002154605.1). Taxonomy (GTDB): domain Bacteria; phylum Actinomycetota; class Actinomycetes; order Streptomycetales; family Streptomycetaceae; genus Streptomyces; species Streptomyces milbemycinicus. The sequence goes on from NZ_MUNE01000917.1 coordinate 703, forward strand.
CCCGCGCCCAGAGCATCCGCGACCGCTCCGCCTCAACCATCGGACGGCGGCCGGACAGCTTCAGGACGGTGACGGCCTCGGCCTTCGCTTCATCCCCGTCCAGCCACTCGGCGGCCTCCCGCACCACCGGCAGGTCCACGAACTCCCGCAACGGCAACTCCACGCGCTTCCCCTGCGGGCCGCGGGGCCGTGTCTCCCACGCCGTCGCCGCCGCGGCCAACACCCGGCGAGCGACGTCCTGGTCCACCCCGGACGCGGCCTCCGGACGAGCCGCGATCACCTGCCGCAGCAGATCCAGCATCAGCGGACCCGCCCGCCGGAAGTCCGGGTCGGCCAGCCACATCGAGTCCACCGCCGCCACCCCGCGCAGCAGGTCCCCGAAGTCGGCACGGTCTTCCACATGGACCCCGAACATCAACTTCAGCGCCCGCAACGCAATCAGCGTCCGCTCCCGCACCGCCGCCGGCACCGCGCCGACCCCCGAGTGCAGCCCGGCCACCACCGCGAGCCGGTCCAGCTCCGCGCCCTCCGGCTCCGGCCGGCCCGGGGCGAACTCCCGCAGCCGCCCCTGGGGATCGACGAACAGGGACCGCACGTACTTGCCGTCCACCTTTCCCAGCCCCTGCGGGCCGTAGGAGACACGCGCCCAGCGTCGCGTCGCGTTCATGATGCGCTGCGCCAGAGAGACCTGCCGCAGCGGATCGGCCACGAACACCTCGGGGGCGAAGGTGCCCCTGAGGGCGGGACCCCTGCTGTTGCTGTCCTTGGGCGACCCGATCCAGCAGCAGGAGATGTCCAGCCAGCGGTCCTTGGGCAGCCGGGACACCAGCCACGTCACCCACGCCACCGCATCACCTTCGCCGAGGAAGCGTTCGACCACGTCGTTCCCGTCCCACAGCGTCAGAATCACGTAGCCCGGCAAGCCATGCAGGGTGATGCGGTACGCATCGCTCTCGGGGAACGGACTGCCCTCGGGACCCGGACGCGGCAGCTCCTGCTCCAGGGCATGGGCGTTCAAGGCGCTGTGGTAGTGGGTGAACGTCGTTATCCGGTCCGCGTGGCGGCTCGGCTCCTCGAAGTCCTTCGCGTACTCGCCGGGCTCGAACGAGGCGTAACCGACCTGTTCTTCGATCGCCTCGCTGACGACCGGCCACATCACCACTTCGTGGAACCAGTCGGGCACGCTGTCATCGAGAACGGGCCCCTGACCCGGCCGGAGCGGAACCCAGTCGCCCGTGGGGACTCCCGGCCGTCCAGTGACCGTGTCGATGCCGACCTTGCCGATATCGCCCTTCTCGTCAGGCCGCGGGCTGACCTTCACCTCACCGCTGTGCGCCCGCACCACCAGGCCAGTGCGGTCCGCGAGCTTCTGCAACAGCGCACTATGGCGGCCCAGGAAGGGAATGGCCAGCACAATCGGGGTGCCCGACGGCAGACCCGCCCGCGCGATGTCCGCCGCCACCAGCTCGATGAACTCCTCGACGTCCACATCCACCGTCGAACCGTCCGGCAGCCGCACCACCACCTTCCCGTCCCGCCAGTCGGCCCCGACGACATACGGCCGCGTCCCCTTCGGCCACGGCGTCTGCCGCCCGGGGCCGCCGCCGAGGGCCAGGGAACCATCCGCCTGCGGCGTAAGGACATCGCTCCAGTCCGTGTCCAGCTCCAGGCCATCCATGTCCCCCATGACGTCCGGTCCCAGCCAGTTGATACCCGGCACCCGGTGTCCATCCACCGTGAAGTAGCCGCTCTGGGCCGGCCCGGTCGCCCCCAGCCTCTCGAGGTGGAACGCGCGCAGCGCCGCCAGGCTCCCCGCCCGCCCGGCCGCCTCGGCCTCCACCACCAGCCCGAGCAGCCGCGCACGCACCGACTGGTCCACCGGCGCACCCTCCGGCAGGTGCAGCACCCGACGAGCCACCACATCCACATCGAACGGATCGCCCCGCAGCGCCCGGTCCCGCTTGTGCAGAGCCTCCAGCCGCTCCGCCGCCGCCGCGTCCGGAGAGAGGGCGAACCCGACCGTCGCCTGCCGCCCCAGCACCTCACGCGGCACACCGGAAAGCGCGACCATCTCGTCCGAGGGTTCCCCGGGAGCCCACTGCACGTAGAACGGGAAGTCCTCCGCGGCCAGCCGCTCCTCCCCCTCGGACAACACCTGAAGGATGTCCAGCACCTGCTTCAGATGGCCCATGAACACCGCGTACGCAGCCCGCGCCCGCCACTCGCCACCACCAGCGACATCGGCACCGTACCCGGTGATGACAATCCGCGGCAGCGCCGCGCCCACCTTCCGGTTCCGCATACCGGCAGACACCACCTTGAGCGCCAGTGCCCTGATGGCCCGCTGCCCGTCCCCGGACGGGCCCGTCCAGTCCGGCGCGAACTCCACCACGCTCAACGGCGGCAACTCGGGAGGCAACACGGCCGCCTGCGGAGCGAGCGGGGCGGGCGCCTGCGGGGCGAGCGCGGCGGGAGGCGCGGGTAGCGCGGTCGGCTGCGGAGCGAGCAAGACGGGCGGCTCGGACGTCTGCGGGGCGACCGGCGCGACGAACACCCGCGCAGCGGAGTCCCCCGACGCGGATGTAGACGGCACCGACAGCGCCCGCACCGACGCCCGCGCCCCGGCACCGTCCGCACCGGAAACCCCGGGCACCCCCGGGGCCGCGGCCCCG
>NZ_MUNE01000918.1 GCF_002154605.1 Streptomyces milbemycinicus
ACCTCGGCGCCGTACCCGCGCGCGGCCGCCGCCACCTCCAGACCGATCCAGCCCGCCCCCGCGATGACCAGCTGCCCGTTGTCCCGGCCGCGCGCGGGTACGGCGCCGAGGTGACGATCGTCGAGCCCGAGCCCACCCCGCTCCATCGCGTCGTCGGCCCCGAGCTCGGCACCCTCTTCGCCGATCTGCACCAGGAGCACGGCGTCCGCTTCCACTTCGGCGCCCGGCTCACCGAGATCACCGGGCAGGACGGTGTGGTGCTGGCGGCCTGCACCGACGACGGGGAGGAGCACCCCGCCCACGACGTGCTGGCCGCGATCGGCGCCGCCCCGCGCACCGCACTCGCCGAGGCGTCCGGTCTGGAGGTGGCGGATCGCGCGGCGGGCGGCGGCATCGTGGTGGACGCCTCGCTGCGCACCAGCGACCCGGACATCTTCGCGGCGGGCGATGTGGCCGCGGCCCCGCTCGCCTTCCCGGGCGGCGTCGAGCCGCCGGGCGGACGGGTGCGCGTCGAGCACTGGGCCAACGCGCTGAACGGCGGCCCGGCCGCGGCCCGCGCGATGCTCGGGCAGGACGTGGCGTACGACCGCGTGCCCTACTTCTTCTCCGACCAGTACGACGTCGGCCTGGAGTACTCCGGCTACGCGCCGCCCGGCTCGTACGACCAGGTGGTGTGCCGCGGCGACGTCGGCAAGCGGCAGTTCATCGCCTTCTGGCTGAGCGAGGGCCGCCTGCTGGCGGGGATGAATGTGAACGTATGGGATGTCGTAGAGCCCATCCAGCGCCTCATCCGCAGCGGCGTCCGCCTCGATGCCAACGACCTGGCGAACCCGTCCGTCCCGCTGGAGTCCCTGCTTCCGTAGGCGGAACCCCGCAGACCGCTCGCGCGCTGCTGGGCGCGGGCCCGGCTGGGCTCCGGCGATGTCGGAGCCCGGCCGTAGAATTCACGCGTGGCAGGCAGGATCAACGATGACGACGTGAAGGCGGTGCGGGACGCGGTCCCGATCGACGCCGTTGTGTCCGAGTACCTCCAGCTGCGCAACGCCGGCGGTGGCAATCTCAAGGGCCTGTGCCCCTTCCATGACGAGAAGTCCCCGTCCTTCCAGGTCAGCCCCAGCAAGGGGCTTTTCTACTGTTTTGGCTGCCAGGAGGGCGGCGACACGGTCGACTTCATCATGAAGATCGACCACCTCTCCTTCGCCGAGACCATCGAGCGCCTCGCCTCCCAGGCCGGTATCACCCTGCGCTACGAGCAGGGCAGCGCGACCCCCGGCCGGCAGCAGGGCGAGCGCACCCGCCTGGTGGAGGCCCATAAGGCGGCCGCCCAGTTCTATGTGGAGCAGCTGGACAGCCCCGAGGCGGAGATCGGCCGCAGATTCCTCGCCGAGCGCGGCTTCGACCAGGCCGCCGCCCAGCACTTCGGCGTCGGCTACAGCCCGGCCGGCTGGGACCACCTCGTCCGCTTTCTGCGCGGCCGCGGCTTCACCGACAAGGAGCTGATCCTCTCCGGCCTCGCCCAGGAGAGCCGCCGTAACCCCATCGACCGCTTCCGCGGCCGTCTGATGTGGCCCATCCGCGATATCACCGGCGAGGTCGTCGGCTTCGGCGCGCGCAAGCTGCGCGACGACGACAACGGCCCGAAGTATCTGAACACCCCCGAGACGCCGCTCTACAAGAAGTCGCATGTGCTGTACGGGATCGACCTCGCCAAGAAGGAGATCGCCAAGACCAGCCGGGCCGTCGTCGTCGAGGGCTATACGGACGTCATGGCCTGCCATCTCGCCGGGGTGACCACCGCCATCGCCACCTGCGGTACGGCCTTCGGCGGCGACCACATCAAGATCCTCCGGCGGCTGCTGATGGACAACTCGAGCGCCGAGGTGGTCTTCACCTTCGACGGCGACGCGGCGGGCCAGAAGGCGGCGCTGCGGGCCTTTGAGGACGACCAGAAGTTCGCCGCCGAGACGTATATCGCGGTCACGCCCGGCGGGATGGACCCGTGCGAGCTGCGCCTCGCCGAGGGCGATGGCGCCGTCAAGGAGCTGGTGGACAGCCGTACGCAGCTTTTCGAGTTCGCGATCCGGCACATACTCGCCCGGCACAACCTGGATACGGCGGTGGGGCGGGCCGCGGCGCTCGAGGAGGCCGCGCCGGTCGTCGCCGGGATCAAGAACAGATCGATCCAGCATGAGTCCGCGGTCCATCTCGCGGGGCTGCTCGGCATCCTCGACACCCAGTTCGTCGTCCGCCGGGTCGCGCAGCTCGCCCAGTGGGCCCGCGAGCGCGGCCAGCGCGGCGGCGGCCCACAGCAGGGCGGCGCCCGCCGCGGCGGCGGCCCGGGCGGGGGCTACGGCGGCCCCGGCCAAGGCTCCGGCCCCGGCCAAGGCTCCGGCCCCGGTGCAGGGCGCGCCGCGGGGCCGGGGGGCGGCCCCGACGGCGCGCCGCAGCCCCCGCGCGGCCCCGCGCTGAACCTCCGCAGCCCCGCCCACCGCGTCGAGCGCGAGCTGCTGAAGCTCGCCCTGCAGCGCCCGGAGCTGGTCTCCCCGGCCTTCGACGCCTACGGGATCGACGAGTTCACCGCCCCGCCGTACGCCGCCGTGCGCCGCGCCATCGAGGACGCGGGCGGGGCGAGCGCCGCCCGCG
>NZ_MUNE01000919.1 GCF_002154605.1 Streptomyces milbemycinicus
CCCATGCACCCCCGCAGCCGAAGGACCCCGACCGCCCGCCGCCGCCCCCGGGCGCTGGCCTGCGCCGCGGCGACTTTGGCGGCGCTGCTCACCGCATGCGGCAGCTCCGGCGACGACGGTCCCAGAGACAAGGGCCAGAAGGGGGACGAGCGGACCACGGCGCCCGGTGGCTCCCGCTCCGGCGCCCCGGTCATCACCCCCACCGCGACCGCGCCCATCCCCCGGGGCAAGGGCAGCAAGTTGCCCGACGACCTCAACGGCGACGGCTACCCCGAGCTCGCGCTCCCGCTCGTCGGGAACAAGAAGGAGGCCCAGCCCACCCGGCTCGCCTTCGTCCACGGCTCGTCCCGCGGCGTCAACCCCGCCACCCGCACCGTGCTCACCCTCGATGACCTCGGCCTGCCCGCCCGCGGCGCGGACGTGCCGCCCGTGGACACGACCAGAATCGCCACGGCCGACCTCGACGGCGATGGCTACGCCGACCTGGTCACCCCGGTCTGCGAACGGCTCAGCGAGGCCGAGTCCGACCGCCTCCACACCACCGTAGGGACCGTCCCGTACATCACCTGGGGCGGCCGACGGTGGGCGACTTCGACGGGGACGGCCACCACGACCTGGCGATGGTGCGCGCGGACCGCAAGTCCTTCCTCCTGCTCTACGGGCCGTTCGGCCGGGACGGCAGGGCCGCCAGGACGGTGCCGTACCAGAGCCCGCTCGACAGCGGCGGCGACATCAGCGAGCTGTTCGCCGACACCATCGACGGCGACCGGCCCACCGACCTGGTGGTGCACGCCATGAACGACGACGACCAGTCCGCCTCCGTACTCCTGGCCGCGGGCCCGGCCGGCCTCGCCCGCACCGGCCACCCGCTGCGCGAGGGCAACGCGATCGCCTTCGGCGACTTCGACGGGGACGGCCTGCGGGATGTGGCGGTCGGCGACAGCGGCACCCGTAACAACGAGCCGGGCTACGAGACGGAGGCGCCGGACGTGGACCACACGCTGAGCGTCTACACGAAGAAGACCCTCAAGGACGCGCCCATCAAGATCGCGAACATGGCGGGCGGCCTGGCGGCCGCCGACACCGACGGCGACGGCACCGACGAGCTGGCCGTCGCGCTCGATACGGGCGGCGTCGAGCTCATCACCATCCAGCCGGGCTCCCCGGACTCCCCGGGCTCCCCGGGCGACATCGCGGGCCGCCACACCCTCACCC
>NZ_MUNE01000092.1 GCF_002154605.1 Streptomyces milbemycinicus
GTCGGGGCGGGCAGTTCCTCGGCGAGCACCACCAGCGCCACCGCCCCGTCCTCGAACGGCACCTCGAGGAGCCAGGCCCCGTCCGGCGCCCGGGTCACGGCCAGTTCGGTGCGGGCGCCGGTGCCCGGGTCCCAGCGCTGGGCGCGCGGCCGGTCCGGGCCTTCCAGGCGTACCCGGGCCGTGCGGCCGTCGGCGGGCACGAAGTCGTAGCCCTCCGTCCGCAGTTGCTCCCAGTACCGCTCCCAGGAGAAGCCGTCCGTGGGCCAGTCGCCCATGGGGAAGGCGACGATCGGCGCCTTGGTGCCGCTGTGGTCGTCGTGCGCGACCAGGGCCAGCACCAGGGCGTCGCCGTGGCGGCGGAGCAGATACGGCGCGTCGGCGTCGACCCGTACCGGGCCCCGGGCCACCGCGGCGGGCACCTGTTCAGCGCTCTCGACGACCGTGACCAGGCCCCGCGCGACGGCGTCGGCGAACAGCCGACCGGCCTCGGCACCGTCGGTGCGGGGGCCGCCGGGGAACAGTCCGGGCGCCCGGGCCACGCACACCACCCGGCCGCCCGCCGCCGCGAAGCGGACGAGCGTACGGGCCGCCGCGGCGTGCAGGGCCGACGGCCCGGGCAGCACCACGGTGCGGTACCGCTCCTGGCCGATGACCAGGGCGGGGCCCGCCTCATCGGCGGTCACCTCGCCTCCGGCGAGGGTGTTCTCGTCGAAGGTGTCGTGATCGAGGCCCGCGCGCTCCAGCACCCCACGGCGCTCGGCGAACCAGCAGTTGACGCCGTTCAGCTCGTGGTAGAGCCGCCCCGCCTCCGTCGCCGGGGCCAGCGGACCGTCCAGCGTGAGATACGCCTGGGCGGTCGTGGTCGGCGACAGCAGGACCGTGTCGCACACATGGGTGCCCTCGGTCAGCACGGAGCACAGCCTCGCCACGGCGGTGGCGAACACGTGGTACGAGGACCAGTACGGCTGGCGCCAGCAGGTGGACGGCGGCGCCCACTCCCACCAGCCGCCGACGGTGCTGTAGTAGACGGCGTGCGGGTCGTACAGGGTGGCGCCGCGGCGCAGGAAGGGCGCGAGCCAGTCGTAGGTCTCCTCGAGCGTGCCGCCCCAGCCGGAGGAGTGGAACGCCTCGATCCAGGTGCGCCGATGGCCGAAGGCGTGCGCCATCGAACTGTGCGCCTTGGCGTCGCCCCAGTGGTCGCTGCCCGGCGCCCCGTATCCGGCGTGGGTGCCCTGGTAGTCGCCGTACACCCGGACACCGCCCACCGGGTCCCCCTCACGGGCCGGTGAGGGCTGGTCGAAACCGCAGACCAGGCCGTGCCGGGCGAAGAACGCCTCCTGCGGGTCGAAGAAGGCCCGGCGGCCCAGCCGGGCGCGGTGTTCCTGGTAGTCGCGGCGCACCCGCGCGGCGTGCGGGTCCTCGCCCTCCCACAGCGCCCACAGCTCGGGCACCAGGTCGTAGCCGTACACCTCGGCGAAGGTCGCCGCGAAGTCGCGGCCCCAGGTGGGCATGGCGGGCAGTTCGTCCTGGAAGAAGCCGCCGATGGCGCGGCCGAACCACTTTCCGACGTGTCGCTCCAGGGTGCCGTGCACCCGGTCGAGCAGCGCCGCGCAGGCGGCCTCGCCGAAGTAGTCGAAGCCACTGACCCCGCTGTGCACCAGGGTGATCTCGGCGGGGCCGCCGCTCCAGCGGGCCGCGCCGCCGCGCAGCGGCACCGCGACCCGCCCGGCCGCGGCGCCGCCGTCCCGGGCGGGGACGGCGGCGGGCACGGCGTACGCGGCGAGCGCGGTGTGGCCGGTCGGCGGGCGCACCACCGTCTCGTCACCCTCCGCCGGCACGCTCGTGCGGTAGAGGGCGAGCCCGGCGAACTCGGGGTTACGGGCGGTCAGCTGCCCCTGGAAGTTGGCGCCGGAGAACCCGATCTGGTCGTACATCCACAGGCTGAACCCCAGCTCGTCGGCGTCCGCGCAGGCCCCGTCGAGCAGCCGCAGCCACTCCTCGCTCAGATACGGCGGGTCGTCCGCCAGCGAGCCGAAGGTCGGGCCGGTCGGCGCGAGGCACATCACCACGGCCTGCCGGATGCCCTGGGAGGTCAGCTCCGCCATCTGCCGGCGCAGCCGCTCCCGGGTCACCTTCGCGCCGCTCCACCACCAGATGGGCAGCGGCCCGTATTCGGGTGCGGGGTCGGTGAACCGGGAGAGCAGTTCGTCAGCGGACCGCGTCACGCCGCCGCCCGGCGCTCGGCCTCGATGCGGTCCAGGGACTTCCCGGCCGTGTCCGGCATGAAGAAGTAGCCGATGCCGCCGCTGATGACGAGGAACACGGTCAGCAGGGCCGCGATGGTGGAGATGCCCGAGTCGGCGAGGTGGGGCACGAAGTAGCTCCAGATGCCCAGGCAGGTGCGCGCCGTGCCGAAGGTGAAGCCCTGGGCGGTGCCGCGCAGCATGGTCGGGAAGAGCTCCTGGCTGAACGTCTTGTAGACCGCCTCACCGGCCAGCGCGGCCCCCACGCCGAACAGGAAGGTGTTGAGGAGGATCGTCGGGACGGTGAAGGGGAACCACAGGAAGAGCGCGTAGGCGGCGATCTGCATCACCGCTCCGATGGCCCACAGCAGCCGGCGGGTGCGGTGGTCGCGGTCGGTCAGCGGCATGAACACCAGGACGGTCGCGGCGATGCCGACACCGAACCCGGCGCAGGACAGCGCCACGCTCGTCCCCTGGCCCCCCGCGCCCAGGTTCTTGACCATGTACGGGGTGAACAGGCCCGCGGTGCCCGCGGCCAGGTTCCAGAAGAGGTAGAAGCTTCCGGTCCACAGCAGCGCCTTCAGATGCGCCCCGCGGAACAGCTCCCGCACCCCGGCCGCCGCGGCGGCCGTCCCCTTGGCCGCGTCGCCCGCCTTGTTCGCCGCGGCCTTCCACACCGCCGACTCGGTCATCCCTCTGCGCAGCGCCCAGGTGATCAGCGCGACCACGAACAGATGGAGGAAGACGATGCGGATGCCCAGCAGATCCAGCGAGGAGAGCGCGAGCGCGAGCAGGAGCACGATCATCGGCCCGACGTTCCAGGCGACCTGGGTGAACCCGAGCAGCTTGCCCCGGGCCCTGGCCGGTGAGAACTCCCCCACCAGGGCCAGCGAGGTCGGCACGTCGGCGCCCACCGCCACGCCCACCACGAAGGTGCCGATGAACAGCATCGCCGGGTTGACGGCGAACGCGATGCACAGGATCGCGGCCGCGTAGACCAGCAGATCCCACTGGTAGATCCGCTTGCGGCCGAGCTTGTCGCCGAGCCGGCCGCCGATGAAGGCCCCGACGGCCGCGCCGATGGCGTTGGGCCCGATGGCCGCGAGCGCGCCGACGCCGGTGAGACCCGAGTCGCTGAGGCCGAGTTCGTCCTGGAAGAGCGCCAGGCCCGCGCCCAGCGCCACGATCGACCCCGCGTCCAGATACGAGGCCATGCCGGCCAGGACCGACCACTTCCACTGCTGACGGCTGACGGTGCCCTCGGCCTCGGCCGAGGTGGCTTGGGCGGATTGATCCATGGTCATCCGGTGGCTCCCGTCTTCTTTGACATGCTCCGGAGTCCCGACTCGGAGAGTACGTGTGTAGAACGTTCTCCGAATTGAAACGACTCAAAGGTGAGGCGAGGACGACCCGAGGGTCAAGTCACGGGCAGGTAACGATGCGAAAAGCGCTGCGGACGGCCATCGACGTCACGCCCTCTTCGACGGCGTACAGTGGCGTTCTGTAGACCGTTTCACAGGACCGTTTCACCAGAACACCGGCCTTGGTGAGACGCGAGCCAACCGGAAGGAGAGACCCATGGCCCCCACGAGCGGCAAGCGCCGCGTCACGATCACGGATGTCGCGCTGCACGCCGGGGTCTCGACATCAGCCGTGTCCAAGGTGCTGCGCAACGCCTACGGTGTGAGCCCCGAGATGCGCGAACGGGTGCGCGCGGCCATGGCCGAGCTCGACTACCGCCCGCATGCGGCCGCCCGCGGGATGCGGGGCCGTACGTACACGATCGGCGTGCTGCTGGACAACATCCGCAACGCCTTCTTCGCCGACATCCTCGAGGGCGTCAACACCGAACTGCGGGGCGGCGACTACCAGGTGCTGATCGGCGCGGCCGGGTTCGGCGAGGAGGACCAGACCAGACTGGCCCGGGCCCTGGTGGACCGGCAGATGGACGGGCTGATCCTCATCGGCCCCGGCTTTCCGCGTACCGAGGTGCTGCGCACGGCGGCCACCGTGCCCACGGTGGTGATCGGCCACCATGACGTGGCGGAGGAACACGACTCGGTCGTCGACGCCGACGCCCTCGGCGCGGGCCTGGTGATCGACCACCTGGTCCGGCTCGGCCACCGCCGGATCGCCCTGACCTCCACCCCCGGCAACCGGGGCAGCGGCTGGTCGGGCACCCCCGAACGGGTCCAGCGCCGCGGCTATCACGAGGCGATGCGGCGGCACGGGCTCCAGGACCTGGCGCGGGTCGCCATGACCGCCTTCTCCGAGGAGGGCGGCTACCGGGCCGGGATGGAGCTGCTGGCCTCGGCGGACCGGCCGACCGCCGTCTTCGGAGGGGCGGACGTGGCCGCCATGGGCGTCTTCCGCGCCGCGCGCGAACTGGGGCTGCGGATCCCCGAGGACTTCTCGCTGGCCGGCTACAACAACACCGCCGTGGCCGCGCTCGCCCCGGTCCGGCTCACCAGCGTCGACCAGGCGGGCGGGCTGATGGGCACGACGGCGGCGCGGCTGCTGCTGGAGCGTATCGAGGGCCGTACGCGGTCCGTGCTGATGACGGTGTCCCCGAGCCTCGTCGTCCGCGGGACGACGGGTCCCCCGCCGGCCACCGAGGTCTAGCCGGCTTGCGGGCCGGGAGGGGTGCTCCCGGCCCGCGTGGTGGGTCAGTCCACGAACACGCGTGGTGCGTCAGTCCACGAACAGCAGGTCGCGCGTGGCCGCCGAGGAGGCGAGCGCGCCGGCGAAGTTGTCCTCGACCTCCGCCCTTTCGGCCGCGTTCGGGTTGGGGTTGGTGCACGAGGTACCGGCCGTGGAGCCGGACATCAGGCTGGAGCAGGGGCCGGGCTTCATATCGGGCAGACCAAGGATGTGGCCGAGCTCGTGGGACGAGATCCGCACGGTGTTGTAGCCCTCGTCGACGGCCTGCCGCCCGAAGTAGATCGTGCCGCTGCCCAGGCTGGTCGTGGCGGTACGCGGCCAGCCGTTGTCCGCGATGATACGGATGTTCGCCCGCTGCCCCGAGGCGACCGGCTTGAGCTCCACGTTCGCCACGCTGTCGTTCCAGATCGCGGCGCCCTTGGTGACGGCGTCCTTGAACTCAGCGGCCTGGGACGAGTCATACGTCAGCACTCTCGCGGCGATGACCTGCTGCTGCGCCGACCCGGACGCGGGCGCCGCCACCGCCTGGCCGCCCGCCAGGGCGAGCACCGCCACCGCGACGGCGGGTAATGCGCGCAGAGCCTTGCTGGATCTCACGATCGGCCTCCTCGTGGGGTAAGGGCTGTATCGATATGCGGCTACGCCGCGCGGTCATTGACGCGGGCATGACGAGTCCGTCCGCCTCACGGCCACACTGCCCACTCACAGCCATCCCCAACCGGCGCGCACCGGCGGTCGTCACGCGGCCCGATCCACCCTTTCGGCCGACTAGACTCGCCGGGTGCCTCTCCCCGAAAACGATCCCCTCACGAACGGTGCCATCAGCGACTCGCCCCCCAGCAGTCTGGACACCAGAGATCCGGACCCGGGCGATATGAGCGACGCGCTGCGCGTGCTGCGCCGGGTCTTCGGCTATGACGCGTTCCGGGGCGATCAGCAAGAGATCATCGACCATGTCGTGGCCGGGGGCGACGCCCTGGTTCTGATGCCGACCGGCGGCGGCAAATCGCTGTGCTACCAGATCCCCGCGCTCGTCCGCCGCGGCGTCGGCGTCGTCGTCTCACCGCTCATCGCACTGATGCAGGACCAGGTCGACGCGTTGCGGGCGCTCGGCGTACGGGCCGGGTTCCTCAACTCCACCCAGGACCTGGACGAGCGGCGGCTGGTCGAGGCGGAATTCCTCGCGGGCGAGCTGGACCTGCTGTACCTCGCGCCGGAGCGGCTGCGGGTGGAGTCGACGCTCTCGCTGCTGGGCCGGGGCTCGATCTCGCTGTTCGCCATCGACGAGGCGCACTGTGTGGCCCAGTGGGGGCACGACTTCCGCCCCGACTATCTGGCGCTGTCCGAGCTGCACGAGCGCTGGCCCGATGTGCCGCGTATCGCGCTGACCGCGACCGCCACCGAGGCCACCCACTCCGAGATCGCCTCCCGGCTCAAGCTGCAGGACGCCCGCCACTTCGTGGCGAGCTTCGACCGGCCGAACATCCAGTACCGCATCGCGCCCAAGAACGACCCCAAGCGGCAGCTGCTGGAGCTGCTGCGCACCGAGCACCAGGGGCACGCGGGCATCATCTACTGCCTGTCGCGTGCCTCGGTCGAGAAGACCGCCGAGTTCCTGGTGAAGAACGGGATCGAGGCGCTGCCGTACCACGCGGGTCTCGACGCCCGGATCCGGGCCGAGAACCAGGCGCGGTTTCTGCGGGAGGACGGGCTGGTCGTGGTCGCCACGATCGCGTTCGGCATGGGCATCGACAAGCCCGACGTACGGTTCGTCGCCCATCTCGATCTGCCCAAGTCGGTCGAGGGCTACTACCAGGAGACGGGCCGGGCCGGGCGGGACGGGCTGCCCTCCACCGCCTGGCTGGCCTATGGCCTCCAGGACGTCGTCCAGCAGCGCAAGATGATCGACGGCTCGGAGGGCGACGCGGCCCACCGCCGCCGCCTCGGCAGCCACCTCGACGCGATGCTGGCGCTGTGCGAGACGGTCGAGTGCCGCCGGGTGGGGCTGCTGGCCTACTTCGGTCAGCAGAGCACCGCATGCGGCAACTGCGATACGTGTCTGACGCCCGCGGAGTCCTGGGACGGCACCGTCCCCGCGCAGAAGCTGCTGTCGACCGTCGTACGGCTCAAGCGGGAGCGGAACCAGAAGTTCGGCGCCGGCCAGGTGGTCGACATCCTGCTCGGCAAGAAGACCGCCAAGGTGATCCAGTTCGACCATGACGCGCTGTCCGTGTTCGGGATCGGCGCGGAGCTGCGCGAGGCCGAATGGCGGGGCGTGGTGCGCCAGTTGCTCGCCCAGGGGCTGATCGCCGTGGAGGGCGACTACGGCACGCTGGTGCTCTCCGAGGGCAGCGGCGAGGTGCTGGGCGGGCAGCGCCAGGTGATGCTGCGGCGCGAGCCGGAGCGTGCGCCACGGGCCGCGAAGTCCTCGTCGTCGGCGGGCACCAAGTCCGGCCGCGCCGCCGCCCCGGTGGACCTGCCGCCGGAGGCGGTGCCGCTGTTCGAGCGGCTGCGCGCCTGGCGCGGGGCCACCGCCAAGGAGCAGGGCGTCCCGGCGTATGTGATCTTCCACGACGCCACGCTGCGCCAGATCGCCACGCTGTCGCCCAGCACCCTGGCGGAGCTCGGCGCGGTCAGCGGCGTCGGCGAGAACAAGCTGGCCAAGTACGGGGAGCAGATTCTGGAAACGGTCGCGGCAGCGGAGGAGTGACGCGTACGAGGGGAGGGCCGGCTGTCGGCCCTCCCCCCGTACGGTGTCCGCGCTACAGCGTGCGCTGCAGCCGGTCGGCCATCAGCTTGATGAAGCGCGCCGGGTCGCCCAGTTCGCCGCCCTCGGCGAGCAGCGCCATACCGTGGATGAGCTCGGCCGTCTCCGCCAGCCCGTCCGCGCTCCCGTCCGCGCCGTGGGCCTCACGCAGGCCGGTCACCAGCGGGTGCGTGGGATTGAGCTCGAGGATGCGTTTGACCTGGGGCATGTCCTGGCCCATGGCGCGGAACATGTTCTCCAGCGCCGGGGTGACGTCGTGGGTGTCGCCCACGACGCACGCGGGCGAGGTGGTGAGCCGGGAGGACAGCCGCACCTCCTTCACCTGCTCGCTCAGGGTCGTCGTCATCCAGGACAGCAGCTCGGCGAAGTCCTTCTGCCGCTGCTCGCGCTCGGCCTCGCCCTCCTTCTTCTCCTCCTCGGTGTCGAGATCGACCTCGCCCTTGGCGATCGACTGGAACTGCTTGCCGTCGAACTCCGGCACGGACCCGACCCACATCTCGTCGATCGGATCGGTGAGCAGCAGCACCTCGTAGCCCTTGGCCTGGAAGGCCTCCATATGGGGCGAGCTCTCGATGATCGAGCGCGATTCGCCCGTCACGTAGTAGATGTGCTGCTGCCCCTCCTTCATGCGGTCCAGGTACTGCCGCAGGCTGGTGGGCTGCTCCGCGTCATGGGTCGAGGCGAACGAGGAGATCTCCAGGATCGCGTCGCGGTTCTCGAAGTCGTCGAGGAGCCCTTCCTTGACGGCGCGGCCGAACTCCCGCCAGAACGTCGCGTAGCCCTCGGCGTTGGCGGACATCATGTCCTTGACCGTCGACAGCACCTTCTTGACCAGGCGCCGGCGCATCAGCTGGATCTGGCGGTCCTGCTGAAGGGTCTCGCGGGACACGTTCAGCGACAGGTCCTGCGCGTCGACGACACCCTTGACGAAGCGCAGATACTCCGGCATGAGCTCTTCGCAGTCGTCCATGATGAACACGCGCTTGACGTAGAGCTGCACACCGCGCTTGCGCTCCCGCATGAACAGGTCCAGCGGGGCCTGGGACGGGATGAACAGCAGCGCCTGGTACTCGAAGGTCCCCTCCGCCTGCATGCGGATGGTCTCGAGCGGGTTGGTCCAGTCGTGGCTGATGTGCTTGTAGAACTCGTGGTACTCCTCGTCGGTGACCTCGTCACGCGAGCGGGCCCACAGCGCCTTCATCGAGTTCAGCGTCTCGACCTCGGGCTCGGGCGGAGTCTCGGCCTCGGCTTCGGCCTCGCCCTCCCCGTCCTTCTCCGCATCCGTGGCCGTGGCCGTGGCCGTGTTCGTCGACTCGGCGGTCATGCGGATGGGCCAGGTGATGAAGTCGGAGTATCGCTTGACGATCTCCTTGAGCTTCCGCGAGGAGGCGTAGTCGTAGAGGTGGTCCTCGGTGTCCTCCGGCTTCAGCCGCAGGGTGACGGAGGTGCCCTGCGGCGCCTCGTCGACCGCCTCGATGGTGTACGTGCCCTCGCCCGTGGACTCCCAGCGGGTGCCCTGGCTCTCGGTCGCGTGCCGGGTCACCAGCGTGACCTGGTCGGCCACCATGAAGCCGGAGTAGAAGCCGACGCCGAACTGTCCGATGAGGTCCTGCGAGGCCGCGGCGTCCTTCGACTCCTCCTTCGCGTCCTTCAGCTCGCGAAGGAACTCGGCGGTGCCGGACTTGGCTATGGTGCCGATCAGTTGCACCACATCGTCGTGCGACATGCCGATGCCGTTGTCACGCACGGTCAGCGTGCGGCGCTCCTGGTCCACCTCGAGCTCGATGTGGAGATCGGACGTGTCCGCGTGCAGGTCGGTGCCACGGAGCGATTCCAGCCGCAGTTTGTCCAAGGCGTCGGACGCGTTGGAGATGAGCTCCCGCAGAAAGACGTCCTTGTTGGAGTAGATGGAGTGGATCATCAACTGCAGGAGCTGGCGCGCCTCGACCTGAAACTCGAACGTTTCGGCCTTCGTGTTCACATGCTTCCTTTCACGAGCGAGCACTTGTAGCGAGTACCTGACGTCAGCTTAGAGGCGAAGGCCCCCCTCAGAGGGCTCGAATGGGGTGCAAACTGGCATGCTGACGGCCGATGAACACGGATACCGTCACCCTCGACGACATCGACCGGGGCCTGGTCCACGCCCTCCAGATCGATGGCCGGGCGCCACTGCGCACCCTCGGCGAAGCCCTCGGCGTCTCCGAGAACACCGCTGCCCGCCGCTACCGCCGGCTGCGCTCCGCCGGGGTGCTGCGCGTGGTGGGCGCCCTCAACGGCGGCCGGCTCGGCTACAACGCCTGGACCATCCGTCTGCGGTGCACCCCGGACGCGGCGGGCGCCATCGCGCGGGCGCTGGCCGCCCGCCCCGACACCTCGTATGTCCATCTGCTCTCGGGCGGCACCGAGATCTCGTGCAGCGCCCAGACCTGCTCCAGCGACGAGAGCGACGCGCTGCTGCTGCACCGGCTGCCCCGTACCGGCCGGATCACGGCCATCTCCGCCCATCTGCTGCTCGGCCACTCCGCCCTGCCCGACAGCTGGGCGGGCCCCGCCCGGCTGACCCCGGAGCAGACCGCGCTGCGCCGCGCCGGGGTGCTCGCCTTCCTGGTCGACATACCGCCCGCCGCGCTCGGCTTCCGCGCCGAGGCGCGGCTGTGGATGTCGGTGCGCCCGTCGCGGCTGGCCGAGGTGGCGTCCGCGCTGGCCGAACACCCCGAGGTGTCGCTGGTGGCCATGACCACCGGCCCGACCAATCTCCTCGGCGCCGTCAACTGCCGGGACGCCCAGCACCTCGCGCGCTATCTCACCGAGCGGATCGCGTCGCTGGACGCGATCCGCTCCCTGGAGACGGCCCCGGTCATCCGCACCGTCAAGCGCGCCGGGGCGCTGCTGCCCATCTGACCGGGCCAACCGGGCCGTACGGCTCCCTGCCCCGTGCTCCCTACCCCGTGCTCCCCACCCCCTTGTCAGGGGCTGTCGCGCGATGGTTTCCTTCGCAACGGCATGAAGGGAGCTGCCTGTCCATGGCCCTGTTCGACCTTCCGCTCGACGAGTTGCGCGACTACCGGCCGCGCGTCCCCGAGCCCGAGGACTTCGACCGGTTCTGGGAGAAGACCCTCGCCGAGGCCCGTGAGCACGATCTGAACGCCACCTTCGAGCCGGTCGCCACGGCGCTCACCGGTGTGGCGGTGTACGACGTCACCTTCGCGGGGTTCGGCGGCCACCCGGTCAAGGGCTGGTTTCTGCATCCGGCCGGGGCCCGGGAGCCGCTGCCGGTCGTGGTCGAGTACATCGGCTACGGCGGCGGACGCGGGCTCGCGCACACCCATCTGCTGTGGCCGACCGCGGGCTTCGCCCACCTGGTGATGGACACCCGCGGCCAGGGCAGCGGCTGGGCCGCCGGCGACACCCCGGATCCGGTCGGCTCCGGGCCCGCGTTCCCGGGGTTCATGACCCGGGGCATCGAAAACCCCGAGGACTACTACTACCGGCGGGTCTTCACCGACGCCGTGCGCGCGGTGGAGGCGGCCCGCTCCCATCCGCTCACCGACCCGGCCCGTACCGCGGTCACCGGCTCCAGCCAGGGCGGGGGCATCACGCTCGCCGTGGGCGGTCTGGTGCCCGACCTGGTCGCGATCGCCCCCGATGTGCCCTTCCTGTGCCACTTCCGGCGGGCGGCGAAGTGGACCCCGTCGAAGTACGAGAGCGTACGGAAGATCCGCTCGTCCCGGCCGCGGTGGGTCTTGAGATAGTTGCCGATCTCGCGGTACGGATCGCGGTCGGTCAGCGTCGCCGCCCGCCGGAAGTGGC
>NZ_MUNE01000920.1 GCF_002154605.1 Streptomyces milbemycinicus
AAGGGGGGCCTTACGGGCCCGAAGCTTCCCCCGGGCCCGTAAGGCCCCCCTTGCCCAAAGCTCATGGCGCGCATCTTAATCCGGTCAGGTGCTAAACCGGTTGGTCCGGTACACCACCAGAGGTCACAATCCGGTGCATGGGACATGTGGAGGCGGGCCATCTCGAGTACTACCTCCCGGACGGGCGGGTGCTGCTCGGGGATGTGTCGTTCCGGGTCGGCGAGGGCGCCGCGGTCGCGCTGGTGGGGGCCAACGGCGCGGGGAAGACCACGCTGCTGAGGCTGATCGCGGGGGAGCTGAAGCCGCACGGCGGAGCGGTGACGGTCAGCGGCGGGCTCGGGGTGATGCCGCAGTTCGTGGGGTCCGTACGGGACGACCGGACGGTGCGGGACCTGCTGGTGTCGGTCGCGCGGCCGGGGATCCGGAAGGCCGCCGGGGCGGTGGACGCGGCCGAGTACGCGATCATGACCAAGGATGATGAGCCCGCGCAGATGAGTTACGCGCAGGCGCTCAGCGACTGGGCCGAGGCGGGCGGGTACGAGGCCGAGACGGTGTGGGACATGTGCACCATGGCCGCGCTCGGTGTCCCGTACGAGCGGGCGCAGTGGCGCCAGGTGCGGACGCTGTCGGGCGGTGAGCAGAAGCGGCTGGTGCTGGAGTCGCTGCTGCGCGGCGCCGACGAGGTGCTGCTGCTGGACGAGCCGGACAACTATCTGGACGTCCCCGGCAAGCGCTGGCTGGAGGAGCGGCTGCGGGAGACCAAGAAGACGGTGCTGTTCGTCTCCCACGACCGGGAGCTGCTGGCGCGCTCCGCCGAGAAGATCATCAGCGTGGAGCCGGGCCCGGCGGGCAGCGACGTCTGGGTGCACGGCGGCGGCTTCGGCACGTACCACCAGGCCCGCAAGGAGCGCTTCGCCCGCTTCGAGGAGCTGCGGCGGCGCTGGGACGAGGAGCACGCCAAGCTCCGGCAGCTAATGCTCACCTTCAAGCAGAAGGCGGCGTACAACTCGGACATGGCCAGCCGCTACCAGGCAGCGAAGACCCGGCTGCGGAAGTTCGAGGAGGCGGGCCCGCCGCAGGAGCCGCCGCGTGAGCAGGACATCCGGATGCGGCTGAAGGGCGGCCGGACCGGGGTGCGCGCGGTGACCTGCCAGGGGCTGGAGCTCACCGGGCTGATGAAACCGTTCGACCTGGAGGTCTTCTACGGCGAGCGGGTGGCCGTGCTCGGCAGCAACGGCTCGGGGAAGTCGCACTTCCTGCGGCTGCTGGCGGGCGACGGGGTCGCGCATACGGGCGCGTGGAAGCTGGGGGCGCGGGTGGTGCCCGGACACTTCGCGCAGACCCATGCCCACCCCGAGCTGGACGGGCGTCCCCTCGTCGACATCCTGTGGACCGAGCACGCCAAGGACCGGGGCGGCGCGATGAGCGCGCTGCGCCGCTATGAGCTGGAGCGCCAGGGCGACCAGCGCTTCGACAAGCTGTCCGGCGGGCAGCAGGCCCGCTTCCAGATCTTGCTGCTGGAGCTCGCGGGGGCCACCGCGCTGCTGCTGGATGAGCCGACGGACAACCTGGACCTGGAGAGTGCGGAGGCGCTGCAGGAGGGTCTTGAGCGGTATGAGGGGACGGTGCTGGCGGTCACGCACGACCGGTGGTTTGCCCGGTCCTTCGACCGCTTCCTGGTCTTCGGGGCGGACGGGGTGGCGCGGGAGGCGCCGGAGCCGGTCTGGGACGAGGGGCGAGTGGCGCGCAAGCGGTGAGCCGGGCGCGGCGGGAGGGTGTTTTGACCCGTACGGGGGCGGGCCGGTATTCTGCCAGTTCGTTATGCGTATTGGCTTGCTCGTTCTCACGTGAGAGGCCGTTACGCCGGTCCACCGGGCCGATGACCAGCGGCAGGCACTCGGTTTGCGTCACCGATGTGCGGCCAAGGCTGTCGTGATCGTCCGGGTGGCCTTGTCAGGACCACACTCACTGAAGAAGCGAAGGCTACGACCGTGCGTACGTACAGCCCCAAGCCCGGCGACGTCCAGCGTCAGTGGCACGTCATCGACGCCACCGACGTCGTTCTGGGCCGCCTGGCCTCTCAGGCCGCCACCCTTCTCCGGGGCAAGCACAAGCCGGTGTACGCGCCGCATGTCGACACTGGTGACTTCGTCATCATCATCAACGCCGACAAGGTGCACCTCTCCGGCAACAAGCGGACCCAGAAGATGGCGTACCGCCACTCCGGCTACCCGGGTGGTCTGCGTTCCATCCGCTACGACGAGCTGCTGGCCAAGAGCCCGGAGAAGGCCGTCGAGAAGGCCATCAAGGGCATGCTCCCCAAGAACACCCTGGGCCGTCAGATGCTCTCGAAGCTGAAGGTCTACGCGGGTGACCAGCACCCGCACGGCGCTCAGCAGCCGGTCCCGTTCGAGATCACCCAGGTCGCGCAGTAGTCCCGGCCACCCCCTAAGACGAAGAGAATCTGAGGAGCATCGTGGCCGAGACCACCGCCGAGACCCCCCTCGATGTCGAGGAGTACACCACCGAGAGCGTGGAGACGATCGAGTCGGAGTACACCTCCGAGTCGCTCGCGTCCCGCTTCGGCGAGCCGCAGCCGGCCGCCGGCACCGGGCGCCGGAAGAACGCCATCGCCCGCGTCCGCATCGTGCCGGGCAGCGGCCAGTGGAAGATCAACGGTCGCACCCTTGAGGAGTACTTCCCCAACAAGGTGCACCAGCAGGAAGTCAACGAGCCCTTCAAGGTGCTCGAGCTGGACGACCGCTACGACGTTGTCGCCCGCATCTCGGGTGGCGGCGTCTCCGGTCAGGCCGGTGCGCTGCGCCTGGGCATCGCCCGCGCGCTGAACGAGGCGGACGTGGACAACAACCGCGGCCCGCTGAAGAAGGCCGGCTTCCTGACCCGTGACGACCGCGCCACCGAGCGTAAGAAGGCCGGTCTGAAGAAGGCCCGTAAGGCGCCGCAGTACAGCAAGCGCTAATCGCGCGGCTGCGCTGCCCATACGGCGGCTTCGCTCGCTTGTTCGAACGCCCCGGCGGCACCACCCGTGCCGCCGGGGCGTTCGGCTATTGGCACCAGGGGGCGTATACCTACAAGCAAGCTTCCGCCCCCCAGCTCGTAATCTCGGAGGACACCAGTGGGACGACTCTTCGGTACGGACGGTGTGCGCGGTGTCGCCAACGCCGACCTGACGGCTGAGATGGCGCTCGGTCTGTCGGTTGCTGCGGCGCATGTGCTCGCCGAAGCGGGAACCTTCGAAGGCCACCGGCCGGTGGCGGTGGTCGGGAGGGATCCGCGCGCGTCCGGGGAGTTCCTGGAGGCCGCCGTGGTGGCCGGTCTTGCCAGTGCGGGCGTGGACGTACTGCGGGTGGGCGTGCTGCCGACGCCCGCGGTGGCGTATCTGACCGGTGTGCGGGGCGCGGACCTGGGCGTGATGCTGTCCGCCAGCCACAACGCGATGCCCGACAACGGCATCAAGTTCTTCGCCCGCGGCGGCCACAAGCTCGCGGACGAGCTGGAGGACCGGATCGAGACCACCTACCGCGCGCACGCCTCCGGCGAGCCGTGGGACCGGCCGACCGGCGCGGGCGTCGGCCGGGTGCGCGAGTACGGGGAGGGCTTCGACCAGTACATCGCCCATCTCGTCGGCGTCCTGCCCAACCGGCTGGACGGGCTGAAGGTCGTCATCGACGGGGCGCACGGCGCGGCCGCCCGGGTCTCCCCCGAGGCGTTCACCCGGGCCGGCGCCGAGGTCATCACCATCGGCACCGAGCCGGACGGGCTCAACATCAACGACGGCTACGGCTCCACCCACCTGGACCGGCTCCAGGCCGCCGTCGTCGAGCACCGGGCCGACCTGGGCATCGCGCACGACGGGGACGCCGACCGCTGCCTGGCCGTGGACGCGGCGGGCGAGGAGGTCGACGGCGACCAGATCCTCGCGGTGATCGCGCTCGCCCTGCGCGAGGCGGGCGGCCTGCGGGAGAACACGGTCGTCGGCACCGTGATGTCCAACCTCGGCTTCAAACTCGCCATGCGGCGCGAGGGCGTCGAGCTGGTCCAGACGGCGGTCGGCGACCGCTATGTGCTGGAGGAGATGAAGGAGCACGGCTACGCCCTGGGCGGCGAGCAGTCCGGCCATGTCATCGTGCTCGACCACGCCACCACCGGCGACGGCACTCTGACCGGGCTGCTGCTGGCCGCCCGGGTCGCCGCTACCGGCCGTACGCTGGCCGACCTCGCGGCCGTCATGGAGCGGCTGCCCCAGGTGCTGATCAACGTCCGGGACGTGGACAAGTCCCGGGTCGCCTCCAGCGCCGAGCTGGCCGCGGCGGTGACGGACGCGGAGCGCGAGCTGGGCGAGACCGGGCGGGTGCTGCTGCGGCCGTCCGGGACCGAGCCCCTGGTGCGCGTGATGGTCGAGGCCGCGGACATCGACCAGGCCCAGTCGGTCGCGGAGCGCCTTGCGGACGCGGTGAAGTCCGCGCTGGGCTAGCGCCCGAGCGTCCGCTCGCGTTGCTTGGCCCAGAGGTACTTCTGGGCCAGCAGCGTGAGCGTGCCCGCGACCACGATCCCGGCCAGGTTCAGCAGCAGCTGCTGCGTCGAGCCCCACATCTGGTCGATCTCGCCGTAGCCGAGCGCCACCGCCGCGTTGGCCGCGGCCGGCACTGTGGTGACGGAGATCGCCACGCCGACCAGCGCCCCGGACTTCGCCGAGGTCAGCGAGAGCGTTCCGGCGACCCCGGCGAGCAGGGCCACAACGAAGGAGAACATGTCCGGCTTCCAGATGAAGTCGGTGTTCGGCCGCGGCCGTGCCAGCTGATCCTTGTGGAACAGCCCGAAGGCGTCCATGAGCACGCCGAAGCCCGTCGTCAGCACCATCGCCACCGCGAACCCCACGACCAGCGCGATCAGCGAGCGCGCCGCGAGCCGCGGGGCCCGCTGGACCAGCGAGGTGGACAGCCCGGCCAGCGGGCCGAACTCCGGGCCGACCGCCATCGCGCCCACGATCAGGATCGCGTTGTCCAGCACCACACCACAGGCCGCGATCATCGTGGCGATGGCGAGGAAGGCCAGGAAGGTGACGGAGAGCGTGGACTCCTCGTGCGTGGCCTCGGTCAGGTGCTCCCACAGGACGGCGTCCGCGCCCTCGCCCGGCGCCTCCTCCTCCGCCTTGTCGGCGCGCTTGGACAGCGACAGATCGATGTTCTCGACGGCGATCGAGCCGTAGGTGTCCAGGCCCAGCGCGCGCAACTCGCCCAGCAGGGCGTCGCCCGCCTCGCGCGCCACATCGACCAGCACCACGTCCCCTGCCGGGTTGCGCGCGACGCCCGGCAGCACCACGAGGTGGGTGGTGCCCACCGTGTGCTCCACGGTGCGCACCACCTCGTCGGTTCGGTCGGCCGGGACGATCAGCCGCAGATGCAGCACGGTCATGCCCCCGTTCGGGTCTCAGAGTTTGCGCAGCGACAGCCGCTGGACCTTGTGGTCCGGGCCCTTGCGGAGCACCAGCGTGGCGCGGCCGCGGGTGGGCGCCACGTTCTGCTGCAGATTGGGCCTGTTGATGGTGCGCCACATCATCCGGGCGTAGTCCAGCGCCTCCTCCTCGGAGACCTGGGTGTACTTGCGGAAGTACGAGGACGGGTCCTGGAAGGCCGTCTCGCGCAGCTTGCGGAAGCGGCCCAGGTACCAGCGCTCGATGTCCTCGGCGCGGGCGTCCACGTACACGCTGAAGTCGAAGAAGTCCGCGAGGCCGACGCGGGTGAGGCCGTCCTTGCCGGGCAGCGCGGGCTGGAGCACGTTCAGCCCCTCGACGATCAGGATGTCGGGGCGGCGTACGGTCAGCCGTTCGCCCGGCACGATGTCGTAGATGAGGTGGGAGTAGACGGGCGCCGAGACCTCCTCCTTGCCCGCTTTCACATCCGCGACGAACCGGGTCAGGGCCCTGCGGTCGTACGACTCGGGGAAGCCCTTGCGGGACATCAGACCGCGCCGGTGAAGCTCGGCGTTGGGGTGCAGAAAGCCGTCGGTGGTGATCAGCTCGACGCGCGGGTGCTCGGGCCAGCGGGCCAGCAGCGCCTGGAGCAGCCGGGCGGTGGTGGACTTGCCGACCGCGACGCTGCCCGCCACACCAATCACGAAGGGCGTACCGGGCTGGGTGCCGTTGCCCTTCTTGGTGTCGCCGAGGAAGGTGTTGAGCGCGCCGCGCAGACTGCCCGTGGCGGCCACGTACAGATTCAGCAGCCGGGAGAGCGGGAGGTAGACGTCCCGTACCTCGTCGAGGTCGATGACGTCGCCGAGGCCGCGCAGCTGCTCGACCTCCTCGGCGGTGAGTGGCAGCGGGGTCTTGTCCCGCAGTGCGCTCCACTCGGCGCGGGACAGATCCACGTACGGGCTCGGCTCCGGCCGCCGTGGGGTGCGGGGAGGGTGCTGGGGCGGTGAGTCGTGCTCCGGGTGCGCGGGGTGCGCGTACTACGCGGGAGACGTGATCATCCTCTCATTGT
>NZ_MUNE01000921.1 GCF_002154605.1 Streptomyces milbemycinicus
GGCGTTGGTTTACGCCTCCTCGCCCTCGGCCTCACCCTCGGCCGGGGCCTCTGCCTGGGCGCCGACGACCTGCAGCACGACGGTGTCCTCCTCCACGGCCAGGGTGGTGCCGGCCGGCAGGGTGATGTCCTTGGCCAGGATGGAGTGACCGGCGTCCAGGCCCGCGATGGAGACGGTGACCGACTCCGGGATGTGGGTGGCCTCGGTCTCCACCGGCAGCGCGTTCAGCAGGTGCTCCAGCAGGTTGCCGCCGGGGGCCAGCTCACCCTCGGTCTGAACCCGCACCTCGACGGTGACCTTCTCGCCGCGCTTCACCAGGAGCAGGTCCACGTGCTTGAGGAAGCCCTTGATGGCGTCACGCTGGATCGCCTTGGGGATGACGAGCTCCTTCTTGCCCTCGATGTCGAGGCCGAGCAGCACGTTCGGGGTCTTGAGCGCGAGCATCAGGTCGTGGCCCGGCAGGTTGACGTGGACCGGCTCGGCGCCGTGGCCGTACACCACACCCGGGACCAGGCCCTCGCGGCGGTCACGGCGGG
>NZ_MUNE01000922.1 GCF_002154605.1 Streptomyces milbemycinicus
GCCGACCAGCTCCAGGAAGGCGTCCTGCAGCGACGGCGCCGCGCCCCGTACCTCCGCCAGCGGGCCGTGGGCCCGGATGCGCCCGGAGGCCAGCACCGCGACCCAGTCGCACAGCGACTCCACCAGCTCCATGACATGGCTGGAGAAGACGACGGTGGCGCCGGAGCGGGTGTAGCGCTCCAGCACCCCGCGGATCGTCTGAGCGGACACCGGGTCCACGCCCTCGAAGGGCTCGTCCAGGAAGAGGACGTCCGGATTGTGGAGGAGCGCGGCGGCCAGGCCGATCTTCTTCCGCATCCCGGTCGAGTAGTCGACGACCAGCTTGTGCTGTGCTCCCGCGAGGTCGAGCACGTCCAGTAGCTGGGTGGCGCGCTTGTGGACATCGTCGGCGGGCAGTCCGCGCAGCCGCCCGGTGTAGTCGAGGAGTTCGCGGCCCGACAGCCGCTCGAACAGCCGCAGCCCCTCGGGCAGCACCCCGATCCGGGCCTTCACCGCGACCGGGTCCCGCCATACGTCGTGCCCGCCGACCTCGACCGTGCCGGAGTCGGGCCGCAGCAGCCCGGTCACCATCGACAAGGTGGTCGTCTTGCCCGCGCCGTTGGGC
>NZ_MUNE01000923.1:0-286 GCF_002154605.1 Streptomyces milbemycinicus
CCAGGAAGGCGGGGGCGCCGGGGATGGCCACGACGCCGTCGACGTCCGAGGTCTCCCACTCCAGCATCCGCCGGTTGTCCTCCAGGTTCTCCTCGACGGGCCGGTCGGGGAGCAGCACCGCCATGGTGGCGTGCCCCTGCCGCCCGTGTACGACCTTGAGCATGCTGTCCGCGTCGAGCCCGTGCTCGGCGGCCCAGCGGCGCCAGCAGCGCTCCACCACGGCGTCGGAGTTCACGAGGGTGCCGTCCATGTCGAGGAGAAGGGCGCGGGCGGTGAACGGGGCGGT
>NZ_MUNE01000923.1:353-711 GCF_002154605.1 Streptomyces milbemycinicus
CCGCCGGACCTTCGCCGGGTCGTAGCCGGGCCTTCGCCGGGTTTTTATGGCTCGTGTCTTTACGGCTCGCGTTTTTACGCTTCGTGTCCTTATGGGTCGCGTTTTACGGCTCGCGTTTTACGGTTCGTCGGTTCGCGACTCCAGTGCACGGCGCGTATTGGGCCCGTAGACCCCCTTCGGGTCGCCCTCCACCCCGTAGGTGTTCTGGAAACTGGTGACCGCGTTCCGTACGCCGTCGTCGTACTCGCCGTCCGACGACCCCAGGTAGAGCAGCAGCTGGCCCAGCCGCTTCTGGAGCTCGACCACCTCGGAGCCGCTGTCGCCCTCCTGCAGCACGGGCGGGCCGGTGGGGGGCGGG
>NZ_MUNE01000924.1 GCF_002154605.1 Streptomyces milbemycinicus
GTATCGATATGCGGCTCCGCCGCGTGGGTACGAAGGCCGCAGGACCGGCGGCCAGGAGACAAGGGATGTGTCATGAACACCGGACTGCGGATCGCCGCATTCGCCGCCGTGCTCGCCGCCACCTTCGGCACCGCGTACGGCGTGGGCAGCGGCGTCGGCGAGATCTCGCCCGAGCCGGCGAGCGCGGCTCACCAGGGGCATACGGATAGCGCGCGGGGTGAGGGGAGTGAGCACGGCGGAGGAGATGAGCAAGGCCACGACGGAGGCCATGAGCTCTCCCCGCCCGGAGGCCTGCAGATATCCGAAGGGGGCTACACCCTCGACCTGAAGACCCCGCGGCTCCAGCCAGGCAAGCGCGCCGAGCTGCGCTTCGCCATCGTGCGGGAGGCGACCGGACGCCCGCTCACCGCGTACGACCGCGAGCACGACAAGGAACTGCACCTGATCGTCGCCTCACGTGACCTGGCGACCTTCCGCCATCTGCACCCGACCCGGGCGGCCGACGGCACCTGGTCCACGTCCGCGGCTCTGCCCGAGACCGGCCCGTACCGGGTATTCGCAGACTTCACGCCCAAGGACGGGGAAGGGCTCACCCTCGGCACCGACCTGGCCGTGCCCGGAGCGTACGAGCCGACGAAGCTGCCCGCGAGCGACACCACGGCCCGCGTCGACGGGTACCAGGTCGAGCTGGCCGGCGGCCTGACCCCGGGCAAGAGCAGCGAGCTGATGCTGACCGTCACCAAGGACGGCAAGCCGGTGCGGGACCTCCAGACTTACCTCGGCGCCTACGGCCACCTGGTCGCCCTGCGCTCCGGCGACCTCGCCTATCTGCACGTCCACCCCGGCGGCGAGCCCGGAGACGGCAGGACGGAGCCAGGCCCCGAGATCTCCTTCATGGCGACGGCACCGAGCCCGGGCGCGTACCGGCTGTTTCTGGACTTCAAGCACCAGGGCCAGGTCCACACCGCGGCCTTTACCGTCCAAGCGGCCCGGAATACCTCAATTGGATGAGGAGGAATTCGGCCGACTGATGTACTCGGATTTCGGCTAAGCGTACGAAGCTGCAGGCCAGGGCGGCTTCCTAGGCTCTGAGGCATGGAAATTCGCGGCCGCGACCCCATATCGCGCCGCCGTGTTGCCCCTGTCCCCTCCGGAAGAGCTGAAGCCTTGATGCCTGCTGCCCCCCGAGTACGTCCCGCCACCGACCGGACCGGCCGCCGCCGCCAGCGCATGCTGGGCGCGGCGGTCGCCGCGGC
>NZ_MUNE01000925.1 GCF_002154605.1 Streptomyces milbemycinicus
GCAGTGGCCGGGCAGAGCCGTGGTGGCGGGGCCTCCCGGGCCGGTGACGTGCCTCTTGACACATGTCGGTCCGGGGCCGGGCGGCCCTCAAGTAACGTGTGCGCCGTGCCCCTGCCCGTCCTCGCCAGCCGCGCCCGTCGGACACGTGCCGCGATCGCCTGCGCCGTACTGCTGGCCCTGATCGGATATGTGGCGGTGCACATCGCGACCGGCGGCTGGGGCCCACCCCGCTGCTTCGTACGGGCGGAGGGCGAGTATCTGGCGCTCACCCCCGAACAGGCAGGCAACGCGGCCACGATCGAGGCGGTGGCCGCCTCCCGGGGGCTGCCGGAGCGGGCCGTCACCATCGCGCTGGCCACCGCGCTTCAGGAGTCGGGGCTGCGCAACATCCGCCATGGCGACCGGGATTCGCTGGGGCTCTTCCAGCAACGGCCCTCGCAGGGCTGGGGCACCGCGCGGCAGATCCAGGATCCGGTCTACGCCACGGGGCGGTTCTACGACCACCTGGTGAAGGTGCCCGGCTATTCGCGGCTCCCGCTCACGGTGGCCGCCCAGCGGGTGCAGTACAGCGGTTACCCGCAGGCGTACGCGAAGCACGAGACCGAGGCCGTGGTGTTGACCGGTGCGCTGACGGGGCGTTCGGCGGCCGCCTTCTCCTGCCCCGGCCCGCCGGACGACGGGGTTCCGGGCGATCCGGCGCGGGTCCGGGCGGAGTTGAAGCGGGAGTTCGGCGCCGAGGTGGCGGCGGCGGTACGGCCGGCCGGCCAGGGCGGCGGGCGCGCCGCGGCCACGCATATGGTGCGGGTGTCGACCGGGGCGACCCGGGCCCGCGGCGGGGCGGAGCGTAACGGCTGGGAATTGGCCTATTGGGCGGTGGCCCACTCGGACGAGTTGCGCATCGAACGCGTTTCTTATGGCAACCATGCATGGACCGCCGGGAATTTGAGGGCCGGCTGGCATACCACCGACGAGGACTCCGGGCCGGAAGTTCGTATCGCCATCGCCCGATAACGCGGCAGATCACCACTGGTGACGGCGGGTCAGAGCGGGTCCGTCGACATTCATCGACACCCACTCACATCCGAAACGGATTATGCGACGCATTGCCAATTCTTTACCTTGACGCACCGCAACCTTCCCGCTTCTCACGCGGTATTCACTGCGTCCGACTGCCGGACATCCACGCCAAATGTCCCTCCGTCAAAGGAGCATCATGTCCCTCCCCCTCACGCGTCGGATCGCCCGGACCGCGCTGCTGGTCGCAGCGGGCGCCGCTCCCGTGGTCGGTGCCGCCGGCGCCGCGAGTGCAGCGGACCTGTCCCTGACGCAGGCCCCCAAGCTGGGTGGGCTGAGCGCGCTCGACACCGCCGCGGTCGGCAGCCTCGCGGACGCCGCCTCGCAGCACGTCGGAAGCGCGGCGGGCGAGGTCGGCGGCAAGGCCGGCGGGACCGTCACGCGCGCCCTCCGGGGCCCGGAGCAGACCGCTCCGGTCGCCCGGCCCGCGGACAAGGCCGCTGCGGGCAAGGCCACTTCCGAGGCCAGGGCGGCCTCCGGCAAGGCGGCCTCCGGGGCGAAGGCCGTCGCCGGCAAGACCGGAAAGGTGACCGGAAAGGCGGGGGCGGCGAAGGCCGGCAAGGGCGACCACGGCAAGGCGGTGGCCGACAAGACCATGTCCGAGACCAAGGCCAAGGCCAAGGGGGGCAAGGGCCGCCACGCCGCACCCAGCCGCGGCAAGGCCGTCGCGAGCAAGGTCGGCAAGGCTGTCACGGGCAAGGCCGGCAAGGCCAAGAAGGTCGGCAAGGCCGCCGCCGGAAAGGCCGCGGCGAGCGAGCCCGCCCAGGCCACCCCGGCCGCCCCGAGCACGCTGCCCACCAGCTCTCTGACCGACGGCCTGCCGGTCAAGGGCCTGCCCATCCTGGGTGGCTGAGGGCAGCCCCACACGCGAAACGCCCGGGCCCGGGGAGCATCGGCTCCCCGGGCCCGTCATCTGTCCGCGTGGCCGCGTGGCCGCACGCTCAACGCCTGGGCAGACCGCCGCCCAGCCGCTGGACCGCCGCCGCCACCCGCTCGTCGGTGGCGGTGAACGCGACCCGTACGTTCCGCTCCCCCGCCACGCCGTAGAAGTCGCCCGGCGCCACCAGGATGCCCAGTTCGGCGAGCGCGCCGACGGTGTCCCAGCACGGCTCGTCCCGCGTCGCCCACAGGTACAGCGACGCCTCGCTGTGCTCGATGCGGAAGCCGCACCCCTCAAGCGCCTCGCGCAGCTCGGCCCGGCGGCGGGCGTAGCGCTCGCGCTGCTCGGCCACGTGCGCGTCGTCGCCCAGCGCGGCGACGGTGGCGGCCTGGACGGGCGCGGGCACCATCATCCCGCCGTGCTTGCGGAGCTGCAGCAGCTCGCCGAGCACCGCCGCGTCACCGGCGAGGAACGCCGCGCGGTAGCCCGCCAGGTTGGAGCGCTTGGAGAGCGAGTGCACCGCCACCAGGCCCTCGAAGCTGCCGCCGGACACCTCAGGGTGCAGTACGGACACCGGGTCGGCGTCCCAGCCGAGCTCCAGGTAGCACTCGTCGCTGACCAGCAGCACGCCGTGCTCGCGCGCCCAGGCCACTGCCGCCCGCAGCTCGTCCTTGTCCATCACCCGGCCGGTCGGGTTGGACGGGGAGTTGAGCCACAGCACCTTCAGCCCGGCCGGGTCGAGCTCCGTAGGCTCGTCGTACGGCACGGGCTCCGCGCCCGCCAGCCGCGCGCCCACCTCGTACGTCGGGTAGGCCAGCCGCGGGAAGGCGACGCGGTCGCCGGGGCCGAGGCCGAGCTGGGTGGGCAGCGACGCCACCAGTTCCTTGGAGCCGACCACCGGCAGCACCTGGGTGTGGTCCACGCCCGTCGCGCCCAGCCGCCGCTCCACCCAGCCGGTCAGCGCGTCCCGCAGCGCGGCGGTGCCCCATACGGTCGGATAGCCGGGGCTGTCGGCCGCGTCGGTCAGCGCGGCGCGGATCAGCTCGGGGACCGGGTCGACGGGGGTGCCCACCGACAGGTCGACGATGCCGTCCGGATGCGCCGCGGCGGTCGCCTTGTACGGTTCGAGCCGGTCCCAGGGGAAGACGGGGAGACGGGCGGAGACGGGTGGCACAGCTGGCTCGCTTTCTTGGGAAAACAGCCCGGCCCCGCAGGCCGTGGTGGCATGCGGGACCGAGGGCTGCGCGGTGCTGGGGCGTCTTCTAGAACGCGCCCGCGCGCCGCGAGGTCACTCGTCGTGCTCCTGCGGGGGCAGGGCGGCGATGAAGGGGTGGTCACGCTCGATCAGGCCCAGCTTGCTCGCGCCACCGGGCGAGCCCAGCTCGTCGAAGAACTCGACGTTGGCCTTGTAGTAGTCCTTCCACTCCTCGGGAGTGTCGTCCTCGTAGAAGATCGCCTCGACCGGGCAGACCGGCTCACAGGCCCCACAGTCGACGCACTCGTCCGGGTGGATGTACAAGGACCGCTGGCCCTCGTAGATGCAGTCGACGGGGCACTCCTCGATGCACGCCTTGTCTTTCAGGTCGACACAAGGCTGCGCGATGACGTAGGTCACGCTGTCGTTCCTCCTCTTAAGGGCTGCTATCGCGCGGGAGCGCGGCGTCGTCGATGCCCGCACCTAGTATCTCCGTTCTTGGGCACCAGACGCACGTGAGGGGCGGGCAGAGCTGTGGATTTCACCACTGGCGGACGACTTGAGGTCCGGATTACCCCGTCTGACGTGGGTAGACGTGTGTCCGTCAGGCTGACGCTCGAGGGTGGCGACAGCGGCGCGCGGTTCACGGACGTGGTCGGTGTGCTCACATCGTGGACACACGGTGTGCTGTGCGTCACTCGCCGTACGGGAGAGGAGGTCCGCATCGCGGAATCCTCGCTGGTGGCGGGCAAGGTGGTGCCCGCGGCTCCGGCCCGCCGCCGCGGCCCGGCGGCGACCGCGGCCGAACTGGACCGGGCCGCCGCCCGCGCCTGGCCGCCGGTGGAGAGCGTACGGCTCGGGGAGTGGGAGCTGCGCGCTGCGGGCGGCTTCACCCGGCGCGCCAACTCCGCGCTGCCGCTCGGCGATCCGGGCGTACCGGTCGAGGACGCGCTGCGGCGGGTGGCCGCCTGGTACGCCGAGCGCGGGCTGCCCGCCTATATCCAGGTCAGCACCGGGGCCGAGGGGACACAGGAGCTGCTGGCCGCGGAGCTGGCGGCGCACGGCTGGGTCCGGGAGGTCTCGGTGGACATACGGATCGCCGCCCTCGCGCCCATCGCGGACAAGGACGCCGATGTCACCCGGGTCACCCTCTCCCGCGATATCGACGACGCCTGGCTGGCCCGCTATCAGCGCTCCGCCTCCGGTGAGCCCTCCCCCGAGGTGCTGCGGGTGCTCCGCGGCGGCCCGTCGGTGTGGTTCGCGACCATAGCGACCTTCGAGACGGAGCACGGCGCCTCAGGCGTCCCGGCCGCGATCGGGCGGTGTGTGGTGGACGGCCGCTGGGCCGGGTTCACGGCCGTGGAGACCGATCCGCAGCTGCGCCGGCAGGGCCTGGCCAGCGCCGTGATGACGGCGCTCGCCCGCAAGGCCCTGGAGGAGGGCGCCTCGGCTGCGTATCTGCAGGTCGAGACGGACAATGACGGTGCCCGGGCGCTCTACGAGGGCATGGGCTTCAGCACACACCACAGCTACCACCACTGGCGCGCACCCCACGAGAACCACCGCTGATCGGGCACGAGACACCTATGCCACGCAGAGACGACACCCCGGCCCGGCGCCGGCGCTTCGCGGAGGCGGCCCGCGAGGAGCGCCCCGATCTGGCGCTGCTGTGCCTGCTGGTGGCGCAGGAGGCCGACCCGGAGCTGGACGAGGACGGAATCGACGCCGCGCAGATCGAACTCGACCGGCTGGCCGGTCTTGTGCCCTACTCCCCCGGCGGGCCCGGCGCCTGGGCCGCGGCGCTGGCCGGGCTGCTCGGGGACCGCTTCGACTTCCGCGGCTCCGCGGCCGACTACCGGCGGCTGGAGTCCTCACTGCTCCACGAGGTGCTGCGGCGGCGGCGCGGACTGCCGATCCTGCTGTCCGTGGTGTGGCTGGAGGTGGCGCGGCGGGCGGGCGCGCCGGTGTACGGGGTGGCGCTGCCGGGCCACTTCGTGGTCGGCTTCGGCGATCCGTACGGGCACCATGTGCTGGCCGACCCCTTCGACGGCGGGCGGGTGCTGTCCGACGAGGACGCGGCGCTGCTGGTGGCGGGGGCGCTGGGGGTCCCGTCGGCCGCGACGGTGCCGGCCCCGGCCACCCCGCTGGAGATCGTGCTGCGGATCCTGAACAACATCCGCGCCTGGGCCGCCGCCCGGCCCGAGCTCACGGACGTCCAGCTGTGGGCGGTGGAGCTGTCGCTGCTGCTGCCCAGCCATCCGGCCCGGCTCCGCTACGAGCGGGCCAAACTGCTCGTGGAGCGCGGGGACTTCGTGGCCGGTGCGAAGGAGATGGAGGAGTACGCGGAGGTCGTGGCCGCGATGGAGCCGAACGCGGCGGAGGCCGTACGGCGCCGGGCGCGGGCCGCCCGGGCGAGGCTGAACTGAGCGCACCGCACCGGGCCGGCCTTCGCCCCCTCCCCTCCTCACGCCGCTCGTCCGCGCCGCTCATGCCTTGCGGGTGTCCTTGCGGTACAGCCAGGCGGCGGCGCCCGCGAAGAGGACCAGATAGCCGACCAGGAGGGCGATGTCCTTGGTGTGCGGCGCGCCGCCCAGCTCGATCGCCTGACCGAGCGCGGCATAGGCATGGGTGGGCAGATAGTCGGATATATTCTGCAGCCACTGAGGGTACGAGGTCGTCGGCGACCACAGCCCGCCGAGGATCGAGAGGCCAAAGTAGATGATCATGGTCAGTGGGCGTACGGCGTCACCGGACGCCAGATAGCCGATGGCCACACCCAGCGCGGCGAACACCAGGGAGCCCGCCCATATCGCGCCGGTCAGGGCGAGCCACTGCCACGCGGCGTCGAGCCGCACGTCCTTGACGGCCGCGGCCACGACGAAGACGACCACGATCGCGGGCAGGGTGGCCACCGCCGCCGAGGCGATCTTCGCCACCACATAGCCGCGCCCGGGCAGCGCGGTGAGCCTCAGCTGTCTCACCCAGCCCGATTCGCGCTCCTTGGCTATGCGCTCGCTGTTGCCCATCAGCACGGCCGTCAGCGAACCGAAGGAGGCCATCGCGACCATGTAGTACAGCGGCATCGTCAGATGGGTGTGCGGCACCAGAGAGGTGGTGTCGCTGGTCCCCGCGATCACCAGGAACAGCGCCGAGGGATAGATGACCGTGAAGAACATGAACTTCTTGTTGCGCAGAGCGCGCGTGATCTCCAGCTTGATCAGCGTGATCATCGCCCCGCCTCCTCAGCGGTCGCGGCGTCGGTGATGGTGAGGAACGCCTGCTCCAGGCCGAGGCCCGCGACCTCGATCCCGCGCGGATACACCCCGAGGCCGTAGAGCGCGTGGACCGTCGCGTCGGCGTCGCTCGACCGCATCCGGACCGTGCGCCCCGATATCTCGATCCCGGTCAGATGAGGCAGTGCGCGCAAGCCCGCCTCATCGGCCGGCTCGTCGAGCTCGAAGGAGATCCGCCGGGCCCCGGCCATCGCCTTGATCTCCGCGGACGTGCCGTCGGCGAGCACCCGCCCGCGGTGCAGCACGATCACGCGGTCGGCTATCTCGTCGGCCTCTTCGAGGTAGTGGGTGGCAAAGAGGATGGTGCGGCCCTGCCGCGCCTGCGCCCGCATCGCGGCCCAGAAGGTCTGCCGGGACGAGACGTCCATACCGGTGGTGGGCTCGTCCAGCACGATCAGGTCGGAGGCGCCCGCGGTGGCCAGCGCGAAGCGCACCCGCTGCTCCTGGCCGCCCGAGAGCTTGTTCACCTTCCGGTCGGCGATGTCCGTGATGCCCGCCTCCTCCAGCACCTGCCGCACCGGATGGGCCAGGGGGTGCAGATCGCAGGCGAGCCGCACCAGCTCCTGGACCGTGACCTCCTCCATCAGCCCGCCGCTCTGGAGCATCGCGCCCACCCGGCCGCCCTCGATGGCCTGGCGCGGGGTGGTGCCGAAGATCCGGACCAGGCCGGAGTCGGGCGTGCGCAGCCCCAGCAGCAGATCGAGGGTCGAGGACTTCCCCGCCCCGTTGGGCCCGAGCAGCGCGACGGTCTCGCCCTGGTGCAGCGTGAGGTCCAGGTCGGCCACGGCGCGCATGCTGCCGTAGCTCTTGTTCACCTTCTCGAAGGCGACCACGGGCGCGGACGCCGACGCCTCGGCGCGGCCGGATCCGGCGGACGTGCCGGGAGCGGACTGAGCGGTTGTTGCGGTCATGGCCCAAGCTTCGCCCAGCGCGGCGCGTCCCGGCAGTGTCAGCGGTCGCGGTCTCGGCATGACAGATGTCACGGTCCCGGCCGGGCACCCCTGCGCCAGACGTACGACCGCGCCGGGCATACGACGGCCCCCGCCCGGTGCCGGACGGGGGCCGTACGCGCTTCGCTCAGTTGCCGTTGGTCTCGATGATGCCGATCCGCTCGGCCGGGGTCTTGCCCTTGAGCGCCTGGGCCAGCGCCACCGCGACGTCCGTCGGGGCGACGGGCTGCTTGCTGCCGTTGCCGCGCTGGATCAGCACACCGTCGAAGAAGCCGCCGTACAGCTCCTTCAGGGCGTTCAGGTCGTAGTGCTCCACCAGCTTGCCGTCCACCACCCGCATGGACAGGACCTTCCACAGGGAGTTCTGCGGGCTCAGCGGCAGCGAGTGCACCGGGTCTGTCTGGACCTTGACCAGGTCCGACATCGCGGGCTTGGCGAAGGTCCGCATCTTACGGTCGACCTCGGCGTTGCT
Source organism: Streptomyces milbemycinicus (assembly GCF_002154605.1). Classification (GTDB taxonomy): domain Bacteria; phylum Actinomycetota; class Actinomycetes; order Streptomycetales; family Streptomycetaceae; genus Streptomyces; species Streptomyces milbemycinicus. The sequence continues at coordinate 7,865 of NZ_MUNE01000925.1, forward strand.
GATCTGCGGCTGCTTGGTGACGACGGGCAGGGTGATGACCTTGTTCTCACCCGTGGCGGCCCGCTGCCGGAACGCCTGGTCCACCGCCGCGACCGCCTTGTCGACGTCCAGCCCCTTGCCCGCCCTGCCGTACACCGCGACGGCCTTGCCGGGCTTGAACTCGATCGTGCCCTCGCGCGCCGTCCCCGAGGTGCCCGCGAGCCGTTCCAGCGCGTCCTTGAGCTTCTCCTCGTCGACCGTGACGACGGGATCGGCCTGGTGGGTGCCGCCGAACAGCGAGCCGATCACGGTGACCGGGTTGTAGTCGCGGCCGGCGACGCCGCGGACCGTGGCCTCGGTGTCCAGCGTCAGGCCCGCGACGGACGGCTTGATCTGCTTCTGCTGGCCGTCCACGGACACCTTCAGCGGGGCGGTGGTACGGCCCTCCAGCTCGGTGTCCAGCTTCTGGACGGCCGTCTCCTTGGAGGTGCCGCCGATGTCGACGCCCAGCACGGTGGTGCCGTTCGGCACGTCGGCGTGGTTCATCACCAGGCCCGCGCCGTACGCGACGCCGCCGATGACGACGAGCGCGCCGACCAGCATGACCAGCTTGGAGCGCCCCTTCTTCTTCTTGGGGCGGGCGGCCGCCCGCCC
>NZ_MUNE01000926.1 GCF_002154605.1 Streptomyces milbemycinicus
GCCGGGCCCGGCGGCGGTGAAGGAGACCAGTTTGAAGGGGCCGGTGCCGATGCCGGTGCGGCCGATGGAGGCGGCGCTGCCGTCGGGGATGACGTAGCAGTTGTAGTTGGTGAGCAGGCTCGGGAACTCGGCGTTCGGGGACTTCAGGGGGACGACGAGGGTGTGTGCGTCGGGGGTGCGCAGCTTCTTCGGGTCGACCAGCGGGGCCAGCACTCCGGCCTGCGGGGAGGCGGTCTTGGGGTCGAGGATGTGGCGCAGGGTGTACGCGGCGTCGGCGGAGGTGAAGGCGCGGCCGTTGTGGAAGGTGACGCCGCGGCGCAGCCGGAACGTCCAGGTGCGGACCTTGTCGTCGGGCTCCCAGGACTCGGCGAGGTCGGGGGCCAGGTCGCCGTCGGGGCCGATCCGCACCAGCCGGTTGTAGAGGGCGCCCAGGTATTCGTACGCGGACAGGGAGCTGGCCGGATCCAGGGTCTCGGCTTCGGAGGCGGGCGGCCGGGCGATGCGCAGGGTGCCGCCGCGGTCGGGGCGGCCGGTGGGCCCGGCGGTGGGGAGGGCGTCGGTCGGGGACGCGGAGGCCGCGCCCGAACAGCCGCTGAGCAGCCAGGACGCGCCGAGCGCGGCGCCGCTCGCCGCCGCGCCGGCGAGCAGCGACCGGCGCGGTATCCCGGCTGCCCGCGGGGTGGGCGGGTTACCGGCCGCCCCCGGGGCGTGTCGGGGTGAGGTGTCGGACATGGGCCGGCCACCCTTCTCCGCTATTCGTTCAGCGGAACGATTCTTTGAAGTGCGTGAACGATAGCCAGCCGACACGTCCGGGCCAACCCTTCGCGCGCGGAAATTAACCCGGGAAACCGACTCGTTACCCGGCGCGCGCCGCCGTCCCATCCGCCCGGAGACGCCCGAAGACGCCCCTTTGCGCCGCCGACGTGGCGAAGAACACCGAGCGGTCCCGGTTACACCGCCGTAAGGTGGCCGACATGCAGGTGATCCAGTCCACGAAGCTCTCCAACGTCTGCTACGAGATCCGGGGTCCGGTGCTCGAGGAGGCGATGCGGCTGGAGGCTGCCGGTCACCGCATCCTCAAGCTCAACACGGGCAACCCCGCGACCTTCGGCTTCGAATGCCCGCCGGAGATCCTGGAGGACATGCTCCGCAACCTCGGCGGGGCGCATGGGTACGGCGACGCCAAGGGGCTGCTGTCCGCCCGGCGCGCGGTGATGCAGCACTACCAGACCAAGGGCATCGACCTGGACGTCGAGGACGTATACCTCGGCAACGGCGTCTCCGAGCTGATCCAGATGGCCATGCAGGGCCTGCTCGACGACGGCGACGAGGTCCTGGTCCCCTCCCCCGACTACCCGCTGTGGACCGCCGCGGTCTCGCTCGCCGGGGGCACGGCCGTGCACTACCGCTGCGACGAGCAGTCGGACTGGATGCCCGACCTCGCCGATATCGAGCGCAAGGTCACGGACCGCACCAAGGCCCTGGTCATCATCAACCCGAACAACCCGACGGGCGCGGTGTACGACGAGGAGATGCTGCGCGGCCTCACCGAGATCGCCCGCCGCCACAACCTGGTCGTCTGCTCCGACGAGATCTACGACAAGATCCTCTACGACGGCGCCACCCACACCCCCACCGCGGCCGTCGCCCCCGACCTGCTGACCCTGACCTTCAACGGGCTCTCGAAGGCCTACCGCGTCGCGGGCTACCGCAGCGGCTGGCTCGCGGTCTGCGGCCCCAAGGCCCACGCCTCCAGCTACCTCGAGGGCCTGACCATCCTCGCCAATATGCGGCTGTGCGCCAATATGCCCGCCCAGCACGCGGTGGCCGCGGCCCTCGGCGGCCGCCAGTCCATCAAGGACCTGGTGCTGCCCGGCGGCCGGCTGCTGGAGCAGCGCGACACGGCGTACGAGCTGCTGACCCAGATCCCGGGCGTGACCTGCGTCAAGCCGAAGGGCGCGCTGTACGCGTTCCCGCGGCTCGACCCCACGGTCTACAAGATCAAGGACGACCGGCAGATGGTCCTGGACCTGCTGCGCTCCGAGAAGATCATGATCGTGCACGGCACGGGCTTCAACTGGCCGGAGCCGGACCACTTCCGGATCGTGACGCTCCCGGCGAAGAAGGACCTGGCGGACGCGGTGACGCGGATCGGAAAGTTCCTGGACGGCTACAGCCAGCACTGACGCACGGCACTGCCGCACGGGGCTGCCGCACGGCGCTGCCGCACGGGGCTCAGCGGGCCCGGAGCACCTTCTCCATAACGATCCTCCGCTCCCCGCCGGGCAGCAGGTCGCCGTCCTCTTTGGTGTCCGCCAGCCCGATCCGCTCGTAAAAGGCGATCGCTCGCTCATTGCCGGGAGCGACATCGAGCCGCAGCACCCCGGCCCCCGCCCGCAGGGCCCACTCCTCCACGGCCCCCACCAGCCGTTCGGCCACCCCGTGCCCGCGCGCGGCCGGGCCGACCCACATGGAGATGATCTCGGCGATGCCGTCGTGCGGGCCGGGCACCCCGCTGACCATCCCGACCGGCTGCCCGTCGAGCACGGCCACGAGGTGGTACGAGCCGGGGATCTCCAGCCGGGCGCGCCACCGCTCCTCGCGGTCGCCGTCGCCCTGCCAGTCCGCGAGCCGGGACCCGAACGCGTACGGCGCGTCCGCGAGCGCGGCGAGCCGCAACTCCCGCCAGACGGCCCAGTCGCCCGAGGCCAGCACCCGCAATTCGATCACGCGACGGATCCTACCCTTAGCAGGAGCTCAACTTTAGACAGAGTCTAAGTTAGGATGGCCTCCTGAGAACCCTTGGAGGCCATCCATGTACGAGCCGATCCGCACCAAGTCGGTCCACACCATGGCCGAGCCCAGGCTCGACTTCCCCCATCGCTCCCGCGAGGAGGAGCTGGACAACCAGCTGGCGGGTCACCTCACCGCGCTGCTCACCGTGACCGACGAGTTGCGCG
>NZ_MUNE01000927.1 GCF_002154605.1 Streptomyces milbemycinicus
GCCCGCTCCACCCGCGCCGCCCACATCTCGACGGTGTCACCGGACGCGGCGACACGCTCCTCACCCGTCAGGAGAGAGGTCGCCATGACATGCCCGCCGATCACATGGCCCACCAGATCGCGGATGCTCCATTCAGTGCAGGGGGTGGGCAGTTCCCAGTCCTCCTCCTTCGCTTTGCTGAGGATTTCGGCGAACTGGGCGTTGACGACGCGGAGTGCGTGTCGGTTGTCCATCAGGGCTGCTCCAGGAGTCGGTGGTTCAGGGTCGGTGGTTCAGGGTCGGTGATCTCGCGCCAGCGGAATGGTTCACTCCCCACCTTTTGAGCGAACTCGCCCTTAATCGTGGGTTGTTTGCGCATCGGGATGCATAACGTCCGTCGTGGAGGTGACGCTCTCATGAGCACACAAAACATTCCGCCGACCCCGGCGGGCAAGCAGGACGCGATCGACATCAACGACTTCGTCTACGTGGCGACCGGAGCCCGCGTGCGGCGACTCACGCTGCCGGACGGAACCCACTGGTTCCCGGCGGTCGATGTCTGCGCCGAACTCAAGCACTCGAACCCTAGTGAGGCCATGCGTAGGCATGTCCCCGAGGAGATGCGGCGCACGCTCCAAAGTCTAAGTTCCCGTGATGGTTTGAGTATCCCCGCAGGTCAGGGGCTCAAGAAGTCTATGGTGATGATGAGTCTCAACGGGTTGATCCGCCTCATCAACGGTTGCGTGAAGCCCGAGTGCGAGCCCTTCAAGAACTGGGTGACCGAGGTCGTGGTCTCCATCCAGCGGCATGGCTCGTACGAACTCAAGAAGGCCGAAGTACAGCCCACCACCCCGGACG
>NZ_MUNE01000928.1 GCF_002154605.1 Streptomyces milbemycinicus
CGCCCGCCCCGCCCGCGCCGCCGCGATGGTCGCGGCCGTCGCCTTCGGCGCCGCCGCCGTCACCTTCGCCGTGGGCCTGGCCGCCTCGCTGAACCGGGTGCAGGATGCCAGGGAGCACGACAGAGCCGATGTCGCCGTCGAAGCCAACGAGGCGGTCCTCGGCCCGGAGGGCGGTCCCGGCCCGGAGGGAGACCCCGGCTCGAACGGCGGTCCCGGCCCGGAGGGAGACCCCGGCTCGAACGGCGGTCCCGGCCCGGACAACGGTTCCGGCCCGCACCGCAAGGGCCCCGGCGGTCCGCCGCGGATCACGGCCGACCCCGCCGCGATCACCGCGGCGATCAAGGCTCAGCCGGGGACCCGCGCGTACTACGCCACCGCCGCCACCGAGGTGACCATCGCCGGGCTGTCCGGCACCACCGATCTCCACACCTTCACCGGGGACGCCACCTGGTCCAACTACCAGAAGGTCTCCGGCAGATGGTTCGCGAAACCGGGTGAGGCCGTCGTGCCGACCCAGTTCCTCGCCGCCACCGGCACCCGGCTGGGGAACACCGTCGCCCTGAACCACGACGGCAAGACGATCCGGGTCCGGATCGTGGGAGAGGTCTTCGACCCCCGGAACCAGGGCATGAACGTCCTCACAGACGCCGCGACGCTCGCCCCCGCGAGCACTCCCGTCGACAGCTACCGCATCACCCTCAAGCCCGGCACGGACGCGGCCGCCTACGTCACCGCCCTGAACTCCGCGCTCGGCTCGCTGGACGTCACCGCGCACACCGGCTCCTCAGGCGGCGAGAGCGAGATGATCCTCGTCCTCGACGCGCTGGCCGCGCTCCTCACCCTGATGCTCGTCGCCGTCGCGGGGCTGGGTGTGCTCAACGCGGTCGTCCTCGACACCCGCGAACGCGTCCACGACCTCGGCGTACACAAGGCGCTCGGGATGACCCCGCGGCAGACCGTCGCGATGGTCCTCGCCTCGGTCGTCGTGGTGGGGCTTGCGGGCGGCGCCGTCGGCGTCCCGGCCGGTCTGGCCCTGCACGCGGCGGTCGTCCCCGCCATGGGCCACAGCGCCGGACTCACCCTCCCCACCTCGGCCCTCGACGTCTACGCCCCGCCCGAGCTGCTTCTGCTCGGTCTCGGTGGCCTGCTGATCGCGGCCGCCGGGGCCCTGCTCCCCGCGGGCTGGGCGGCCCGGACGCGTACGGCCACGGCGCTGCGTACGGAGTGAGGCGGAGGAGAACGGGGGCAGGGGCGGGCGCTCGGCCGCGCCCGCCCCTGCCCC
>NZ_MUNE01000929.1 GCF_002154605.1 Streptomyces milbemycinicus
CGGCCGAGGTAGTTGAAGCCGATCTGCGGGACGGGGAGATCGGTGAGGTGGGGTGTGGTGGTGGGGTTGAGGTGGCGCAGGAGTCCGTAGCCGATGCCGTTGTTGGGGGTGGCGCGGAGTTGTTCTTTGATGCGTTTGAGGACGCGGCCGAGGTCGGCTCCCCCCGCCCAGGCCTGGGCCTGGTTGAAGATTCCCGCGTCCAGGCGGACGGGGTGGTGGGAGGTGAACCAGCCCACCGTCCCCGACAACCGGGCCCCCTCCACGACACTCTCGTGACGGCCGTGGGATTCCAGGTCGACCAGCAGTCCTTGTCCGGTGTGCTGGCCGCGGGCGGTGCGCCAGCGCATCACTGCCAGGGTCAGGGCGGTGAGGAGGACATCGTTGATGCCGGCGTGGAAGAGGGCGGGCAGGTCGGTCAGCAGGGGCTGGGTGTGCTCGGCAGCCAGCGTCACCGTCAGCCGCCGTGCACCACTCGCGGTGTCTTGGGCGGGGTCCAGAGCGCGCGTGCCCATGAGCGGGTCGGGGGTGTTCGCTACGTTCTGCCACCAGGGCAGTTCCTTCGCCCACCGTGCGTCCTGGGCGGCTTCGGCCAGACCCGCCGCCCACTGCCGCAAAGAAGTCCCCACCGGCTGCAGCACGCACGGCGCGCCGGTGGTGGCTGCTTGCCAGGCGGTCTGGAGGTCGGGGAGGAGGATGCGCCAGGACACTCCGTCGACCACCAGGTGGTGCACCACCATCAGAAGCCGTCCCGGCACCTCAGGACCGGCATCGAACCACACCGCCTGAACCATCACCCCCGACGTGGGTGACAGCCGCCCGCGGGCGGAGTCCGCCTCCACCGCGATGACCTCGTCCAGATCGTCGTCGGCCACACCGGTGACATCCACCCGCCGCACACACGTGGTGGCGTCGATCTGTCCGACAGGCGGGATGTCCAGATCCCACGTGGAGTCGTCGCGGACGGTCAGACGGGCACGCAGGGCGTCGTGGTGGTCGAGGACCGTCTGCACCGCAGTCCTCAGATGCTGTGTGCCCAGCCCGGGGGGTGCCTGGAGCAGGACACCCTGACTGAACCGGTCCACCCCACCACCCAGCTCACGCAACCGATGCACCACCGGCGTGAGAACAACACCACCCACCCCACCTCCGGGGATGCCGCTCCCCGCGTCCTCGGCCCCAGGCTCTGTGGCGATCTGGGCGAGAGCTTCCACAGTCCTACGCTCGAACACATCCCGCGGCGTGAACACCAGACCGGCAGCGCGTGCGCGGGCGACGAGCTGGATGGAGACGATGCTGTCGCCACCCAAATCGAAGAATCCGTCATCGATCCCGACGCCAGGCACCCCAAGAACCTCAGCGAACAGCCGGCACAACACCTCCTCCCGAGGTGTCCGCGCCACTCGCCCGGAAGCAGCCACCGCAACATCAGGAACAGGCAATGCCGCCCGGTCCAGCTTCCCGTTCCCCGTCAACGGCAGGCGCTCAAGCATGACGAGTGCGGTGGGCACCATGTAATCAGGAAGCCGACCCCTGACCCTCTCAAGCACCAGGGCCGTATCGACACCCGCCTCCACATCCGCGGGCACCACATAACCCACCAACCGCTTCTCGCCAGGCCGATCCTCCCGTACTACAACAGCTGCCTGAGCCACCCCCTCAACCCCACCCACAGCAGCCTCGATCTCACCCAGCTCAATGCGGAAGCCGCGGATTTTG
>NZ_MUNE01000093.1 GCF_002154605.1 Streptomyces milbemycinicus
GGGTGGTAGGGGAGTTCGGGGTCCTGGACCGGGTCGGGGAAGGGGGTGCCGTCCGTAACGACGACGCGTGAGGTGTAGCGCTGTCGGTGTCGCTTTCCTCGGGGGACACCGTCCGCCCGACCGCTCCGCACCACCACGACAAGACGGTCGAGGCGGTCTACGTCCTGAACGGCATCGTTCGAGTCTGGCAGGACAAGTCTCATGTGGTGGCCGAGCAGCAGTTGCTGCATGTCGGAGGGTGCTCGTCCAGCGCCACCGTCTACCCCGTCAGGAATGCGAAGCCGAGGTTGGGGGGTTCATGGTGCCGGTGCCTGCCTGGGGCAGGCAGAACTTCAATCGTCGCAGATAGTCGCCGAAGAGCTCACTGAAGCCGATCAGGATCGCGGTCAGGAAGTCCCGCAGGGAACGTCGGCGGGACGGGCCACCATGAGTGCTCGCCATCGATCCCGTTGTTCGGGGTCCTGGCACAGGCGGGCGTAGACCTCAGTGATGGTGCCGACCGTGGAGCGTGTGGGTTGCGGCTCGATGTCCACTGATCGATCTCGATCGCCGGGGACAGCCCCTCGACGGCATCGACGTCGGGCTTGTCGAGCTGCCCGAGAAACTGCCGCGCTTATGCCGACAGGGATTCGACATAACGCTGCTGCCCCTCTGTGAATATCGTGTCGAAACGCCAGGCTTGACTTACCGGACCCACATACGCCCGTGAATACGATCAGTGCATCCCGAGGCAGTTCGACAGACACCTCGCGGCGATTTCATCGAGGTGGACGCGGTCGGTCTGGACGATGATGAGGACGGGGCGGAGGGTAGAAAACAGACGTCAGGTGTTCCAGGCGCCTTGTGCAGCGGCGGTGCGGGCGTAGTCGGCGAAGTCGCGGGGCGGGCGGCCCAGCACCTTCTCCACGTCGCCGGTGACCGAGCCCAGGGCCCCGGTGCGGATGTGGGCGTACAGGTCGACCGTCAGGTGCACCCATTCCTCGGGGACGCCTTGGGCGCGCTGCTCGGCGGCATACTCCTCGGGAGCCAGCGGGGTGTAGCGGACGTCGCGACCGGTGGCGTCGGCAATGTCGGCGACCGCCTCGGCGAACGACATCAGCCTGGGGCCGCTCAGCTCATAGACCTGGCTGGCGTGCCCGGTCTCGGTGAGGGCCGCCACGGCGACGGCGGCGATGTCCTCGGCATCCACGAACGCTTCCTTGCCGTCCCCGGCCGGCAGCCGCACGTCACCGGAGAGCACGGGGTCGCGCAGGAAGTCCTCGCTGAAGTTCTGGAAGAACCACCGCAGCCGCAGCACCGTGGCGTCCAGGCCCGCTTCGGCGAGGGCGTGCTCGGCTGTCGACACCTGGTCCAGGCCCTGGGTGTCGGTGGGAGGAAAGGAGATGAGGACCGCGCGTCGCACTCCGGCCGCGGCGGCTTCATGGGCGAAGGCGGCGATGTTCCCGGCCGCTTGCGGGCTGCCGAGGTCGGGGGCGACCAGGTGCATGCTGGTCACGTCCCGCACGGCCGGGGCCCAGGTCGTGCGGTCCGTCCAGTCGAACCGCGCCTCGCTGGAGGGGGAGACCGCCCGCACGGTGACGCCCTTGTCCCGCAGCTGCCGCACCACGCGGCGGCCGGTCTTGCCGGTGGCGCCGGTCACCAGAATCGTCTCGTTACTCATACCCTCCAGACAACTCGACACCCACAGGTGCGCGCCATGGCGAGCACGCTCGCGTCCATACGCGTTCGTCTACGCTGACCATTATGGACGCCCAGATCCCGACCGGGACGGACCCGCTGGCGGACCTGCTGAACGGCGTGCGGACCACCGGGGCGGTCTTCAATCGGTCCTCCCTGTCCGGCAGCTGGGCGGTGCGCTTCGAGGACGGTTCTCCGCTCGCGTTGGCTGTGCCCCTGCGGGGCCCGGCCTGGGTGACTCCCCAGGGCCGCCGGCCGGTGCGGCTTGATCCAGGGGATGTCGCGGTGCTCAGCGGCCGAGCCCCCTACGTCATCGCAGGTGACCCGGCCACCGAGCCGGAGAGGGTCATCCGTTCCGACGGGCGCTGCACCATTCCGGGCGGGCAGGAGCAGAGCGCCGCGCGGCATACGAGCCTGCAAGACGAACCCGGGCCGGGCGGCACAGTGTTGCTGAACGGCTTCTACACCGTGGAGGCTGGCACCCCTGGTCGGCTGCTTGCGGTACTGCCCCCACTCGCTGTCGTCCCAGCAGGGCAGGGGTCCTGCCCCGTCAACCCGGCCGCGTTCGAGGAATTCACCTGTCCGGCTCCCGGCCAGCAGGTCCTGCTCGACCGGACGCTCGACCTGATGCTCATCACCGCGCTGCGGGCCTGGTTCACTCGCCCCGGCGCCGAGGTCCCCGCCTGGTACCGAGCGCACAGCGACCCCGTGGTCGGGCATGCCCTGCGGCTGCTGGACGCCTATCTCGCCCACCCCTGGACGGTCGAGATCCTGGCCGCCAAGACCGGTGTGTCCCGCGCGGCCTTGGCCCGCAACTTCACCGCCTTGGTCGGGCAGCCCCCGATGACCTACCTCCGCGAGCAGCGCCTCGCACTGGCCGCCAACCTGCTGCGTGAGCCTGGCGCGACGCTCGGTGCCGTGGCGAGCCGGGTCGGCTTCTCCAGCGCCTTTGCGCTGAGTGCCGCGTTCAAGAAGGTCTGCGGCGTCAGCCCGAGCGAGCACAGGACAGGCAGGGCGCGCTAGGAACTGATGCGTACACCACATCCGAGTCGGATCGCGCCCACAACTGCCACCGCTCCGGTATCGCCTGATCCAAGGGCGGTGGTTTGTGAGACCGGGGAGTAGGGGGGAGGGCGGCTGGCCTCTGAGGGCCGTATCACTAAGCGCTTGGAGTTCGGTGGGTGCGGCGTATCGCAACCCGCCCGCGACCAGCGCTCTCTTAACGCATAAGGTGGCGGGGTAGGGCTGGTCACGCGTACTCCCAAGCGTTGGCGCTCCGGCCGAACAGCACGTCGGTGCGTTCGTCGGTCTCGGCGTCGACCAGGATGGTCGCGCAGCGGTGCCAGCGGCGCAGGGCGAAGTCGTCCACACCCAGAACCTGCGGTACTGGCGGCGTGGGCAGTGCACGCGCAGCAGCGTCCGAACGTCTCCCTCCTCCGACACCGCATCCTGCTCGGCTGAGGCAACGCTCGTCACCATCGAAAGCGGGACAGCATTGCACATTTTATAGTCCCGTCTCGGTCGTCTGGGGCATCAGATTCCTCCGTCGTCTGTTGTTCACGGGGTTCCGGCGCTCCGTGTCGTCGTCGTGCTGGGTCGTCGTTGTGCTGGACTGTCAGCTCAGGAAGGCTTTGGCGGTCTTGGCACCGGCGGGATTTCTCACCAGTGACGGTGAGATTCTCGGCGCGCTCGCCATGACCGCCGAAGGGCATCCGGTGGCCTGGCAGTTCGGTTTCCACTCCCTGCTCGCCCGTCTCGTCGACGTGTGGCGAGAACATCCGTCTTCCTCAGGCGTCTCTACGTCTTCTTCGTCATGGAGATCGCCACCCGGCGCGTCCGTGTCCTGGGCGTCAGCGTCCGCCCTACGGGCGCATGGGGCACCCAACTCGCCCGCAACCTGCTCATGGACCTCGAGGACAGGGCTGGGTGCTTCCGGTTCCTCATCCGTGACCGGACAGCAAGTTCACCGCCGCGTTCGACGCCGTCTTCGCCGGCAACGGCATAGCCGTCATCCCGACTCCGCCGCAAAGCCCACGGTCAAACGCGTTCGCCGAACGATGGATACGTACAGCCCGCGCCGAATGCACCGACCGCCTCCTCATCACCGGCGAACGACACCTCCGTGCCGTCCTCACCACGTACGCCGAGCACTACAACACCGGACGGGCCCACCGCAGCCTCGACCTACGAGCCCCGGACGACCACCCGAGCGCCATCCCCCTGCCTGCTGCCGTAGTCCGACGGCGACAGCTACTCGGCGGCCTGCTCAACGAGTACCACACCACGCCACCCCAACGACTTCTCCATCCACAGGAAACGCCCAGCTCAGCGGCCTGATCGGGATATTGACACCCTTCACGCATCGGGTCTGACCTTCACTCTTACTTGCAGTCCGCCCGTGATGCCCTGCTGTGGAAGCTCGAAGGGCTCTCGCGTCGGTGATCTTCCTGGGGACGTCCGGCCTGGGCTCGTCGCATATGCCGTCCAGGAAGCGCCGGCGCTAGGTGCGGACGCCGACTCAGGACACCAGGCCGGTGTCCTCATCCGCCCACGGCGGGCTCTGCAGAAGGGCCCGGCCGCGGGCCGGACGACGGTTGACGGGCTCTGCATGGTGGGAATGCCGGGCGGCCGCCCACGCCATACAGTCGGCATATGTCCGATTTCATCTCCGCAGGCGCGTCAGCCGAGGACCTTCCCGCACCGGCCGAGGGCCTGGTGCTCACGCACTTCCTCACGGTCGGCGACATCCCTCGCTCGCGGGCGTTCTACGCCGATGTGCTGGGCGGGCAGGTGGTGCTGGACGAGAACCCCTGCATCATCAAGGTCGCCAACAGCTGGATCATCATGAACCCCGGCGGCGGGCCCACCGACGACAAACCCGACGTCGTCCTGCGCACACCGGAGGACCCCCACACCGTCTCCAGCTTCCTGAACGTACGGGTGGCGGACATCCACGGGTTCTACGCAGCGGCCCGCGCCAAGGGAGCCGAGTTCCTCACCCCGCCCGTCGACCGGCGCGCCGAGCTGCGCTGCTACATGCGCGACCCGGACGGCTACCTCATCGAGGTCGGACAGGCCACGGGCCTCCTGAAGGGCCTCCTGGCACGCACCGGCACCGAAACCTGACCGCTGAACGGCGCCTCACTAGAGAGGCATCCCTCATGGCACACCGGCAGATCCCAGGTCTCGATCCGACCGCCACTCCCAGCGGAACCGGGTGCGTGGAGTGCTTGGCGGGGGACGGACCGGGGTGGTGGTTCCACCTGCGGCGCTGCGCCGCCTGCGGGCACATCGGATGCTGTGACTCCTCGCCCGCGCAACATGGCACGAAACACGCGCGCGAGGCCGGACACCCCCTGCTGACCAGCTTCGAACCGGGTGAGGACTGCTTCTGGAACATCGAGACCGCTCAGTACTACGAGGGGCCGGAGCTGGCCCCGCCCACCGCGCACCCGGCCTCGCAGCCCACTCCGGGCCCCCGGGACAAGGTCCCTGGGGACTGGGAGCGGCAGCTCCACTGACCGTGCTCGATCGTTGGACCCTCCGGTCCGGGAGTGGACCCTCCGGTCCGGGAGTCAGATCTGCCGGACCGGGTCCGTGATGCCTCCGGGGCACGCGAGCGCCGCGATATCCCATCCGGCGCGTCCGGCCCCGGCCCGGTAGGCGCTTTCGTAGAAGGCGAGGACGGCGGCACGGGGATCGGTCTCGACGCGGGCCGCGTCGTAGCGCAGCACAGCCAGGTGGCTGTCGCCGCGCGCGACCCACCGCGCGGACGCGGGGCTGAGCGGCTCCCCGGCCAGGCCAGCGGGCTCGGGGGCGGTGTAGGAGTAGAAGGCAGGCTCGGTGAAGGTGTCGTCGCCGAACCAGAAGCCGAAGCTGATCACTTCCCGGGAGTACGCCTCCCGGGTAACGGGGTCGACCTGCCGGGGCTGGTCGATCCGTCGCCCGGAGAACCGGCTGTGGGCGATGTCGAAGGTATGCCAGAAGTGGTGCACCGGACTGCTCTTTCCCGAGTAGCCCGCCGCGAACTCCTCCAGCACGGACGCCACCTGGCTCAGGACCCGCCAGTAGCGGTTGGCGGCCACGGGATCGTAGGTCGCGTGCTCGGTGTCCTCGGCGAACGGCCGGCCGGCGTCGGGCAGGTCGAAGGGCCTGGGAATGGCGATGTCCACCCGGACCCCCAGCGCGGCCAGAGCGGCCAGGGTCGCGTCGTGGAAGGACGCGACGGACTGGCCCGGAAGCGGGAAGGACCGCTCTTCGCCGTCCAGCGTCGCGACGACGAGCCGGTGGTCGACGAAGTCGAAGTCGATCGTGAAGATCGGATTCCCGTCGACCTGCCCCATCGGACGCGTGGTGATGCCGCGCCCCGTGACATGAAACGGGACGTTCCACCAGTGGTTGCACCGGACACTCGCCGCCAGGCGGATCTTGCCGACGATCTGCGCGAAGCGGTGCAGCGTCTCCTTGGTATCCCGCCACTCCATCAGCGGCATCGGCGGGAAAAGCTCCATCACGCTCCCATGATGACCCCACGTGCGGAGTCCGGCACCCGCGCCGGGGGCCGGAGGGAGCGGTTCAGTCCTCGGCCACCAGAGCCGGCGTGGAGCGTGCAGCACCTCGCCGCAGAAGAGGGCCGGGCTGCGGCGCTGTATGACCAGCATCAGCACGAGGCCGGGCCCACGCGATGACGAAGACCGAGCCGACGCCCGCGACCGAGCTGCCGCTGCTGTAGGCCGGGTCCCACATGTCCTTCAGGCTCTGGAGGAACGCGGCACTCAGCATCAGCCCGCCGATGCCCGGGAGCACGCCCTTGACGAGCAGGTCGCGGCCGGAGGCGGTGAGGTCGCGGCGGAAGTACCGGACGCAGGCGATTGTCGGCGTTCGCGTGAAAGTACCCAGCTCGGTACACGGAAACGTACCCAGCAGGCTGGACGCCGGAGTGCTGGGGCCATCCGATAGCCGGCCCCGCCCAGAACGGCGGCTCCCACGTCCTGAAGACGCCACTGAACGCCTCGCCTGCCCACTTCCGTTGGGGCGCGGACGGTCAGCGTGGGATCAGCGTGCCCTCTCTGGTGACCGTCAGGCGCACCTGGGAGCCGTCCGGCGAGCAGTTGCGGCCGTTGGAATAGGTGGGCTGCGGGGTGGTGGTACTGATCTGTCGGTCGAGCACGGTGGCGCCCCGCTGGTTCTTGAATACCAGCGTGACCTGTATCGGCTTACTTGATGGGAGGTCCCGTATGACCACGAAGCCAGGCCAGGGGAGAGAAGGCTCGGGGTTTTGCGGGGCCCTCGCTGCCGGGGGTTCTGTGGCGGTAGCGGACTCCGTGGTCATTACGGGGTTTCCTGGGGTCGCCGGTTCTTCCGGCCAGGTGTCCAGCTGCAGCGTGCGCTTCCGGCATGTGCCGTCCCAGCAGGCTGTGAGGGTCGCGTCGGCCACGCTGTTCGCCAGTTCCGGGTGGACAGCGACCCGGATCCCGGCGGGCGTGTCGATCAGGGTGCAGATGTCTTGCGCGTAACCTCCGCACGCGGTCAGCAGCGCCAGAGCCGCCAGGGGGACCGCCAATCCGATGCTGCGTCGTCTCACGCTGGCTCCTCGGCAACCGTCCGCGTCTTGATCACGGCCACTCATGTTGGCACAGCAGCTGCAGCACGTCGCTCGACCTGGACTGTCACGTGCCATCCTCTCTCCTGTTGCTGAGTCAGGGCTGCGCGGAGCGTGGCTGGAGAAGCGGAAGCGATTGCCCCGTGTGGCCGGTGGCATGAACACGGGTCGGCCACAGCGCGGCCGTCTTGCTCCTGGAGCGAGCAGGCTGCGTCAACAGGCGGGCGCAGCCCATATGTTGCCTGCGGAGGCTGGGTACGTAGCCGTGTACCTGCCTGAGCACGCCTGGGTGTACGCCGACAGCGATGGCGGTGATTCTTCATAGACCGCCAGGTGCATCGGCTCCTGGGCGAGTTCCTTCGACGCGCGAGAGCAGCCCTACGGCTTGGCCGGCATCTTCAGGGACTACCAGTCGTGGCTGACGACCCAGGCGTGGTATCAGTTCGAAACGGCAGAGCCAGACCAGATCAACTAAAACTGCCCAGCACTCAGAACAAACACCGTTGCAGTATTAGGTCCTCATCACTCCCGGAGGGGTCGCAACAGTGCACGGGGCGCCAGATGCCGGACATCTCCGCAGCTCGTCCTCATCGCCCCTGAAGGGGTCGCAACCCGAGCGGGTTCATGGTGGGCGGCCTGGTGGTCATCGTCCTCATCAACTCCTGGTGGTCCAGCAGGTGCGACTCGTCGATCACGACCGCGGTGCGTCCGCGTTCGTCGACCTCCGCGGCCAGCGGCGGACGCCTGAACTGACGGGCATTCACCTCGCGCGGTTCCTACTGGACCCGTGCGAGGTACCGGTGGAGGTCACGGAGTACCTGGCGGGTCGGCTGGAGATCGCCGACGCCGGAGCATCACCTGCTGGAACTGGAGCTGGCGGCCGCCGCCGAAGTCCGGCAGACGGCGGCGCAGCCGCTGACTGGGGAACGGCTCACTGGATCAGCTCGATGTGCGGATGGTCCGGGGATACCGGGCAGACGTGCAGCTGCAGATCGTAGCCTCGGGCGAGGTCGAGCATGGTCGGGTTGTGCGGTTCGGGATGGGTGGTGGATGACAGAGAGCGGGCTCGGTCCTCGTCGGGAATCCAGTCGGGATAGTTGGAGTTCCATTCGCCCGAGGCGATGGTCAGCAGCGGATCCATCTCGGTGCCGCATGAGGGGCAGAGCCGGGGTAGGGGATCGGTGAGGCCCCAACGGGTCCATCCACCGACCTTCCAGCCGGGAGCGACGGACATCCTGCCCGTGTAGAGCTCGTTGTAGAAATCCTTCGAGTAGGGCGTGTCAGAGCTGTCCAGCGGGTACGGTGTGTTGTCAAAGCTGTCCAGAGCGGCGCCGGCCGCCTGCCACCTGCGCCAGTCCTCCAGCTGCCGCTGGAGCTCCTTGCCCAGTTCCATGATGTTGGGGTATTCAGTGATCTGCTCCGGCGCGAGCAGGCACGGCTCCGGCAGGTAGCCGGGGAACTGGATCGCGGGCGGCTCGGGGGGTGTGTCGAGGATGTCGGTGACTGTGGCGGCGGACCGCCAGAACAGCGCGGTCTCGGGCTGCGCGGGGTGGTCGAAGGGGCACCACAGCACTTGGAGCAGATCTGCCTCGGCCTGCTTGGGCGGGCGCAGCAAGGGGACGTCGCGTACGTACAACTGGGCCACGGGCAGCATGGCGATCGGGCCCTCGGGCCACGGGCGGCCGGCCTTGATCCGCTCCTCGATCGCCAGCTCCTCGGGCGTGTACCGGGTCCCCGGGGGATCGCCGCCCGGCCGGTTCGCCACCGCTGCCCGGATGCGTCGCCGCTGCCGCACGTCCTCGGGCGAGAGGATCTCGTTCCACCCGTCCCACTCGTGCGGTCCCTCGCAGTGCGGCCACGGCTCGTCGGCGGGCCACAGCAGCGGCCCGCCGACGGAGCTGTCGTACGGCGTGGGCGACCCGGGGCGGGGATGCAGCCGGGTCGCCGTGCGTGCCAGCGGGGCCAGTTGCGGGGCGACCGCGGTGACGTCGACCAGCCGCGGCGGGGTGGTACGGATACGGAGTGCGGCGGCAATGCTCATTGCCCGCTCGGCGCACACCGACCGGATCTCGTCCAGCAGCTCGGGGTAGTGCTCGCCGTACGTGTTCAGCGCATGCCACACCGCGTCCAGTGCTGCTATGAGCGGGGCGGGCTTGGCGGCGGCGAGCACGGCGGGAAGAGCGAAGTGCGGCTGTGAGATCCGTCCCGGGGTGCGCGGCGTAACGGCAAGGGGCACCACGACGACCTTGCGCCCTGTGTCCGCGAACGGCGGCGGGACGTACGGCGGCCACTCCGGAGGTATCGCTTCGAGCACCGTCCTGTCCGGTACACGAGGGTCGGAGCGCAGGGCCTCCCACATCCGGGCCGGGTCGTCGAACGGCGGCGGCAGAGGGCGTCCCTCTGCCGACTCCGAGAGCGCCTGAGCGACCCACGGCACATCGGTCAGGCCCGCAGCCTCGCAGGCCCGCCGCGCGGCCAGCAATGCCACTGCACGCTGGACCTCGGGACCCACGACATCGAGGGCGTGCACCAGGTCGCTGTCGAAGCGGAGCAGACCGAGGACGTTGCTCTCGCGGGCACCGCGCAGCCTCTCGCTCGGCAGCCGCCCGCCCCACTCCCACTCCTCGTGGTGCAGGCGGCGCCCCTCGGCGGCTTGTTCGGCCCGCTCCTCGGCGGCCCGTTGGAACACCTGGCGAGTCAGGCGCTCGGCCTCGGCGAGCTGCTCGGGCGTACGCGCCGTCCGGCGCACGTTCCAGTGCAGGTCCCCGGCCATCCGCGAGGTGTGGCGGATCACCTCGTCCGGGCGGGGTGGGGCAGGCCAGAACTGCAGGAGGTAGCTGTCCGCCCGGGACTCCCCGGCCACTCTGGTGGAGAGTTCCCGTCCCTCGTCCATCCCCCGGGCGCAGTACCGGACCCGGTAGTCGGTCCGGGCGAGACCCAGGTCCCACGCGGCCTCGCCGTCCCCCTGCACCAAACTTGTGCGTTCCGACTCGGGGCGGAAGGACACCTCCATCACGTCATCCCAGACCGGGTCCAGCACAGGGGCTGCGTCGTGGACTTCCACGACAAAGCCGACGTCGCCCGCGTACAGCCCGGTGGACAGGACGATCACACCTGGGACCGCAGCCCCGCACAACCCCCCGATCTGGTACGCGAGCGCCTTGGCGAGGTCAGGTCTGGCGCTGTCCGGATCGCTCTCGACGTAGATCTGACGATCGTGAACACGCACCTCGCCTGCGACCGGCCTACGCACAGCACTCCCCTCGTCGAGGACGGCCTCAAAGCCCCTGTCGGGCAGGCCGTCACGTGCCCCGCATCATGCCGCAGGCCACTGACAACACGGCCGACGACGCCGCGAGGCCGACGGTGACATCGATGATGCGGCCACTGACGCAAGAGGGTGTCGGTCACGATGTGCCGTTTGCGGCCCGGCACCTTCTTGCCGCCGTCGTAACCGCGTGAGGCTGCCGACACCGTCGCGGCGGCCCGCACCGACTGCGCGTCGATGCCCCCGCCGTGGGCCCTGCCTCGCGGCCCTCCCGTTCACGGACTTCCCGCGCAGCCGGTCGTGGAAGTCTGTGATCAGCCCGCGCTCGCGCCAGTGGCGGAAGAAGGCGCGGACCCGACCCCAGCCGGGAAAGTCCGCGGGCATCGCCTGCCACGAGATCCCGCCCGTGACCAGGTGACGGATCACGTCCAGCAGCTGCCGGTGACAGTGACCCTCGGGCGATCCGCCCCTCCCCCAAAGCCAGGCCGGCACCGGCAGCAGAGGCCGGACGGCCGCCCATTCCGCGTCCGACATGTCGGAGGGATACCGGCGTTCCCGGTCCCGGTGGCCGACCGCGTTGCCGTACGCGTGCGCGAGGTGATCACACGATCGTGCAGCCGCGTTGGACGGGAGGCGTTCGGAGGCGCACAACAACGACATCAGGGCCTCCCGGCACTGCTCGGTTGGATTCGCATCCTCGAGCTACCGAGAGGCCCCGTCTTCATACGCGTACGACGGGAAGATCACCCCGGCGAAAAACCTGTTCGACCCGCACGTTCCATGATCGGTTCAGATACGGCTTCTGAGACAACATCCGGGAACCTCTCGCCCAAGACCAGATCAACCGAGATTCCGAGCATCCCCATGTCTCAACTGATCTGGTCGCTGCAGGTCAGAGACCTGAGCCGGTGCCAGATCGTTTGAGACGGGACATGAAGGTTGCGCGCTTGCGGTTCGCTGGCGCAGGTGGTCTCCTGCGTCGAACGACTGTCATGACCGTCCGTGATTCCCGTGAAGGTAGGACTGTAGGGCTTCTGAGAAATCCTCCCGAGCTAGCCGCACCAGCGCCCACTTTTCCTCTCGCTCATCGGGAGTCAACCTGCAGAATTCACTGATGTAGTCGCTGCATCGACGGTCCAATACTTTAGCTGGGGAGCGAATACTGTCAGGACACAACGCCTCAACCTCGTAAAAGGCATTGTGGGTTTTGATTCGTGAGTGAAGAAGGGTAGGGGACTCCTCCCTGCGTAGCTCATCAACAGCCCTCAGGAAGCCCACACACGCATTCTTACGCTCAATCCGTAGCCACATTTCATGATCAGCCTTCGCCTTTTCCTTCACGGCGTCGACTGCGGATTTGTACGTCGCCTCCGCCTGGGCAAGAGCAGCCTGCGCCTGAGCTGAGCCAGGGTGGCGCGAGAGTGCCAGCGGGCGACCAAGAGACTAGCGGGAATTCCCGCAAGGGCGAGGATGGCAGCAATACCGGACAGGTTCATCAAAGCCCCCGCCTTGAATTTGGCAACGACGATGCCTTGGATGGGTAGCCATGCTGACAGCTACCCAGTTGCTGGCGCTAGCCCATTTGCTAGGTTTGCGCGCACAGCCCATAGCCTGCGCGCATTCCATGGCAGATGCTGCCGCGACGCGTGTTCGTACGTACCGGTCCTGAACCTCCGCTCCCTGATGAGGCGGCGCGTTGCCCACCTGCCCCGTCCCAAAGGATCTGGTCTGCAGGGGCCGCTCCGACCTGGGGGGACCAGGTCGCATACGTAGCAGTCGGGCCCACGCAGCCTCACATCCGGGATCTCAGCACGTCGACCTCACAGCCCGGCGTGAAGGGGTCGAAGCCGTGCTCGATCAGCCAGCGAACTGCCAGCAGGCTTCGCAACGACCACCACGCGTGGATCACGTCGAGGTCGATGTCGGTGCCATAGCCGGCGATGACGTCGTCGAGGTGCTCCTCGTGTCCGAGCGTGAAGGTGGCGAGGTCGTACAGGGCATCACCCTGGCCCGCCTCGGACCAGTCGATGATGCCGGTGACCTCGTCGCCGTCGACGAAGACGTGCGCGATCTGCAGGTCGCCGTGTGTGAACGCCGCAGTCCACGGCCGGAGCGCGGCCTCGGCGACCTGGCGGTTGCGGGTGACCAGGTCAGCGGGCAGGACACCGTTCGTCACGAGCAACTCGCACTCGTTGTCGAGTTCCGCCGCCAGCGCGACGATGCTCCGGCCGGCCCGGCCCGGCAGGGGCGGCAGGGGCGCTTCGTGCAGCTTCCGGATGGCGGCGCCCGCCGCGGTCCACGCCGTCGGCGACCCGGTCGACGGCCCGCCGAGGCGCCCAAGCGTCGTCCCCGGGAGTGCGGCGATCGCGAGCACGGGCGGTTTGCGCCACAGGACCTCCGGGGTCGGGACCGGCGCGAGGGACATCGCCTCGACCTCGACGTCGATGCGCGCCTGATCGGCGTCCACCTTCAAGAACACGTCACCGACGCGCAGAGTCGCGCGCTCGGAATGGGCGACGACGACTTTGACCTCATCCATGGGCGATCAGTATCCCGGGGATGATCGCCGGCGTCGCCAGGTTTATCGCGTGCGATTACGCGGCTGACCGCGTCCCGCTACCCGGCGGCCTCGTGCACGACACCGACCTCTGACCAGGTCAAGCTCACCACTTTTATGGGGAGTCCTTAGCGAGGACCTGTGTCGGATGCGTTTGTGGGAGCACTGCGTTGACACTTGACGACTGCCGTCTATGGCGTCGTAAGGAACTTGACAGCGCACCAGATCTGCAGGAGTATTAAAGTGGGCCATAAGAGGAGAATTGCCGCTGGGCTGGGGGTCAAGGGGTCGCAGGTTCAAATCCTGTCGTCCCGACCAGCATCATAGCAGGTCGGAGGCCGTTTCCGCGGGTAGCGGAAGCGGCCTTAACCATGTCCGGGCTGGGAGCAATGGGGAGCCCTCTGGGAGCCCTCGTGCTCCCAACTCGCAGACGTGTCAACGGTGCCCGATTCGTCCGTCACCCGATCCGGTAGACCTACCGCGCCGTACCGAGTCCCTGCGCGCCGTCGTCAACCGCAGACCCCCGGGGTCACCCGATCGATTCGGATGCTCTCTACATCGAGAGGCATAAGGACCCCTTGTCGGCTCTCGGCCACCTTTCGGGGTGGGAGCGCGGTGCCGTGCTCCCCATGCGACAGGGGGAGGGCGGACTGCTGCTGATCTATCCGGGCCGGTTTTCGCAGGCAGCTCGCACGTGGGGTTCCTGGCTGCCAGGGTGCGCCCCGCGTCAAGGCAGGGCAAAGCCCCTTGTCGTCCGCCGGCAGATGGGGCACTCCCAGGGCGTGAGCGCCGTATCCGGCTCTGTGGCGCCGTAGTGAGACAGTCCGCTGGGACCCCATGGTAAGAAAAAGTGTGCCAAGCGAGGCAGGGGCGTGCCGGGGGTGTGGTGTCGCCGGAGCAGACATCCCAGCGTTGATGCCCGATGCTGGGTGGCTAGGGAGCTAGACAGCACGCGCAGCATCTGACTTGCGCGGATGGGTTTATTGGCACTCGCAGTGTCTGGTGCCATGGGGGAGACCTCATGACCCGGCAGCGCCGCTCGCCAGAATCGGTCAACGGGCCCATAGTGGTTCCGGCCGTTGATCTGACGGTGCAGCGCTGTGGCTGCGTTCTCGTGGCGCAGCGTGAGCAACTTGCATCCTTCGTTGGCACGCTGAGCAGCACGGCTTCGGGCGTGGGGATTGGCACCGTGTGGCCACCGGCGCACTGTCGTCTGCGTGTAGGGCGTTGGCGATGGCACCCGCACTCTGGTTCAGCTCGATCATCTGGGCCCGTATCACCCGCTCCCGCGCCCCCTTGCACGCCCGCGCCGGGCGTCGCATGACGGTTCCTCATCCGCACTGCGTCCCTGCTCCGAACCACGACGCCGCCAGCACACGTACTCACCGAGCGCGGAATCCGGCGGTTGGGTGCAGCGTGGCGTTGAGCATCGTTGCCAGCCGGGCGGTTCTGGAGCCTCATGTTCCGCCCGCGGAGCTGGCTGCCGAGCTGCGCGATACTTCCTCGCGGCTGGGGGCGCTGGATGTCGGGGCGCCGATGGCGTGCCTGAGAACGGTGTTGTCGTGGTCTTACCAGGCCCTGACACCGGAGCAGGCCATGGTGTTCGGCATGGTCGGCCTGGCTCCCGGCCCGGACATCAGTGTGCCCGCTGCCGCCAGCCTCGTGGGTTTGCCGGTGGCGCGAGTAAGGACTGTGCTGCGCGCGCTGGAGCGAGTCTCCCTGGTGGAACAGCATGCTGCGGGCCGATACCGGATGCACGACCTGGTCCAGGTGTACGCAGCCGACCAGGCGCGCCAGGACCAGCCTGCTGGTGAACGCGATCTGGCATTGCAGCGCCTGGTTGAATTCAGCACGCACACCGCGCACGCCGCGGACCGGCTCATTGCCCGGCACCACGCCTCGATCGAGCTCGGTGAGCTTCCCGATGGGTGCCAGCCACAGCCACTCGCCGATGCCAGTGAGGCGATGGCATGGTTCAACGCCGAACGCGCCAACCTGATGGCCATCCAGCACATGGCCGTGGAAAAGGCATGGCATGCACCGGTGTGGCAGTTGGCGTGGACACTCACCACGTTCCAGCTTAGGCAAGGGCACCTTCACGACAATCTGACCGCGTGGAAGGCTGGTGCGCAAGCGTCAAAGCACCTCGACGATCCGCACACCCGCACCCGCTCGTACCGACACCTTGGCCGTGCCTGCGCACAACTCGGGCAGCATGACGAAGCCCTTGCCTACCTGGAGGAAGGTCTTGCAGGCGCGGAGCGGGACGGTGATCACCTCGGCCAGGCACACACCCATCGCGCCGTTGCTGTGGCGTGGGAACAACAGGGCGACAACCAGCGGGCGCTGGAGCATGTCCAGCAGGCGTTGCGGCTGTACGAGGAACTCGGCGTCAAAGTCAGTGGCTCCCACGCCCTCAACGAAGTTGGCTGGTACACAGCAAGACTCGGCAACTACGAACAGGCTCACCAGTACTGTACCCAGGCCCTGGACCGGTGCCGTAACGGACGAGACCGCAGCGGCGAAGCAAGAACCCTGATCAGCCTGGGCTACATCGCTCACCACACAGGCCAGCACGACCAGGCGGCAGAGCACTATCAGCAGGCCCTCAGCCACTACCGGTACCTCGGCGACACATCAGCCCAAGCAGACACGCTCGACCACCTTGGCCACACCCACGCCATCCACGACAAAGACCAGGCCCGCCGAACGTGGCAACAAGCGCTCGAACTGTATGAGGCGCAACATCGCGAGGGCGATGCGCTCCGCGTTCAGCAGCAACTCGCCACCTTGAACGAGCCTATAGAGTCACCGTAACTCCGTTTTCGTGGCGGTGCTGGACGGGGCTGGATCGCACGGGCAGTCCCTGCCGGGGACACATAGCCAAGACAACGATCAAGTACGAGATCTGCGAGCTTCGATTCGGAAGGTAGTGCTGCGGGGACTGTTTCACGGTCTTGCGGCTGTCCCCGTCGTTGCCTTGGTCACCCTGCGGGTTGCCGTGAGACACGTCATGGTTCTCGGGTCTCGCCGGTGGCCTTGGCGCCTTCGGGCTGGGCCGACTTCCAGGTCCGTTCTGATGCCGTCATCCGCCGCCAGCAGACCCTGGTCAACCGCGCTTTCTCCTTCTGCTGGGACACCTAGACCCAGCCAGCCTGATCCGGACCCGAACCCCGAGCCCGTCCCCAACGCCGACCCCACCGGGCGGCCAGAGAGGGGCCCACGCTTACCTCAACAGCCCCTTCTGCCCTACTGGCCGCGGGCACTGCTCGCAGTCCGCAGCTGGCTTACCCCCTCGACCGCGTTGCGACGCTGTTGGCGGGCATGGTCCGACACGCCCCCGCTTCCCGAACTGCAGGCCCTGCTCGACGCGGTCAGCAGAGGACACCACCTCAACCCCTACTCCCTGGTCCAACAAACCACAGCTCGGGGCGGATGGGAGAAACTGGGGCTATGGCCTCTCCCTTGCCCTCGTCTCCCGCCGTTACCGCCCGAATGAGTCTGCAGCCTGGCCGTGACACATCCCAGGAGTTGGCCGTTCGACGGATCCTTCATCGGGCCGGGCTACGCTATCGAATCCACATCCCGGTGCCTGGCCTGCCTCGCCGAAGCATCGACATTGCCTTTACCAGACAGAAGGTCGCCGTCCTCCTTGACGGATGCTTCTGGCACGGCTGCCCTAGCCATGCGACCAGCCCGAAGAAGCATGCTGATTGGTGGCGGGCGAAGCTGGAGCGCAACGTGCTGCGAGATCGCGAGACTACGGAGCACCTGAGCGCCTTGGGCTGGGCTGTTTTGCGCTTCTGGGAGCATGAGGTACCGGATGCAGTCGCTGCGCGAGTTCGCGACGTGGTAGCGACCCGTCGGCAGAACGTCGCCCGGTGATCCCAGCGGCAACTGAACTGGGGCAAGGAGCGGGTGGACGGTGTTCGTGCCGGCTTCCTCGGCTGCCGGTGGCATCGGAGGCCCCGTGCGCCTCCCATGTTCCAGCAGGCAAGTTGGCTCCTTGGCGCGATGCTGGCAGCGCTGTCAGTGCGGTGATCTAGGGGCAACTCATGACCGCTAGTGCTGAAGTGATCAACCCCGGTGATGTCCGTACGCGGGCTCAGATTCGTGCAGTGTTCGGGGGGAGTCCGCAAGGTTGGCCTCGGGGAACATCGGTACAGCGGTTGGCGCTGAGAACGATCATGGTCGATTAGCACGCCGGTCGGGGGCTCCGCTGGGGTTCGCGGAAAGATCGGCGGGAGGGTTCCCGGGCTGGCTACGGTCCGCTCGTGCCGGTGGAGTTTCTGACTGATGAGCAGGCCGAGGCGTACGGGAAGTTCGCCGAGGAGCCGACCCGCCCCGAGCTGGAGCGGTTCTTCTTCCTGGACGACGTCGACCGCGATCTGATCGCGCTGCGACGCTCCACGCACCACCAGCTCGGCTTCGCGCTCCAGATGTGCACGGTGCGCTACATCGGCCGGTTCCTCCCGGACGACCCGCTGGATGCGCCGTGGCCGGTCATCGAGCACCTGGCCGGGCAGCTCGGTATCGAGGACCCGTCGGTGGTGAAGCGGTACACCGAGCGACCGAAGACGGCGTACGAGCACGCGTGGGAGATCCGGGACGCCTACGAGTACCACGAGTACGACGACCCGGAGTGGTCGCGGCGGTTCCGTACGTTCCTGCACGGGCGGGCGTGGACGCACGCCGAGGGCCCGAAGGCCCTGTTCGACCACGCGGTGGGCTGGCTGCGCCGTAACCGGGTGCTGCTGCCGGGCGTCTCGGTGCTGGCCCGGCAGGTATCGGAGGTCCGGAAGGTCGCGGAAAAGCGGCTGCACGCCACGGTCGCGGGCGCCGCACGCCGCGCCGCCCCGGCGCTGCCCGGGGACCTGGTGGCGACGCTGAAGACGCCGGAGGGCTCCCGGTTCTCGGAGCTGGAGCGGCTGCGCCGGCCGCCGACGCGGACGACAGGGACGGCGTTCGCCCGTGCGCTGGAGCGGGTGGACGAGATCGGCGCGTACCGGCCGGGGCGGCTGAAGTTGTCGCAGATCCCGCCGAACCGGATGGCCGCTTTGGCCCGGCACGCGCTGGGGTCGAAGGCGCCGCTGCTGGAGCGGGCGGCGGAGCCGAAGCGCACGGCGATGCTCACCGCGGTGATGCGGCACCTGGAGGCGAAGGCGATCGACGAGGCTCTGGACCTGTTCCAGGTCCTGATGGCCACCCGGCTGCTGAACACGGCGAAGCGGAAGACCGAGAAGGAGCGGCTGTCGACGCTGCCGCAGCTGGAGAAGGCGTCGCGGGTGCTCGCGCGGGCGGCGAAGGTGCTGTTCGAGGAGCTGGAGCTGGTCGAGGAGCAGGAGGCGGACCTGGACGTGGCCGCGCTGTGGGCGGCGCTGGAAGAGGTCGCGCCGCGCGCCGCCGTGCTGAGCGCGTCGGCCACCGTGGTGACGCTGGTGCCCGAGGACGAGAACTCGGCCGAGGTCGCCATGCGGGCCGCGCTCGCGAACCGGTACGCCACGGTGCGCCCGTTCCTGTCCCTGCTGGGCGAGTCGAAGGCGCTGGACGCGGCGAGCGCCCGGGAAACGGGTCCTGGCCGGGGTACGCGGCCTGTCGGCGCTGGCCCGGCGGAAGGTGGGGATGAAGCCGCTGTTGCCGCGCGAGGTGGACGAAAAGCTCGTGCCGCCCGCGTGGCGCAAGGCGGTGTACGCCAACCCGGATCTGCCGCAGGGCGCGGTGGACCGGGACGCGTACGTGGTGTGCGTGCTGGAGCAGCTGCACCGGGCCCTGAACAACCGCGACGTGTTCGCCGCCCCGTCGCACCGCTGGTCCAACCCGCGGGCCCGACTGCTGGACGGGCCCGACTGGGACGCGGTCGAGGAGGACGTCCTGGCGGCCCTGAGCCTGGACATGCCCGTGGAGGAGCACCTGGCGGAGCTGGTGCGCGGCCTGGACGCCGGATGGAAGCAGCTCGCCGAACGCCTGGAGGAGGCGGGGCCGGCGGCGAAGGTGTCGATCGAGGTGCAGGACGACGGGCGGGTGAAGCTGAACGTCGACAAGCTCGGCGCGCTCGGCGAACCGAAGTCCCTGACCTGGCTGCGCAAGCGGGTCGAGAAGATGCTCCCGAAGATCGACCTGCCGGACCTTTTGTTCGAGGTGAACGCCTGGACCGGCTTCCTCGACGCCTTCGTGCACCTCGGGGACGGCACCACGCGGATGAAGGACCTGTCCACCTCGGTGGTCGCGCTGCTGGTCTCGGAGGCGTGCAACATCGGCCTGGCCCCGGTGGTGAACCCCGGCTACGAGGCGCTGACCCGGGCCCGGCTCGTGCACGTCGACCAGTACTACCTGCGCGCCGACACCATCGCCGCGGCGAACGCCGCGCTGATCGCCGCCCAGGCCGAGGTGCCCATCGTGAAGTTCTGGGGTGACGGCCTGCTCGCCTCGGTGGACGGGCTGCGGTTCGTCGTCCCCGTGCGGACCGTGAGCGCGGCGCCGTCGCCGAAGTACTTCGGGTTCAAGCGCGGCATCACCTGGCTCAACGCAGTCAACGACCAGGTCGCGGGCATCGGGCAGATGGTCGTCCCTGGCACCCCGCGCGACTCCCTGCACATCCTGGACGCGCTGCTGAACCTTGACGGCGGCGTGAAGCCGGAGATGGTGGCGACCGACAACGCCTCTTACTCCGACATGGTGTTCGGCCTGTTCAAGATCCTCGGCTACAACTTCTCACCCAGGTTCCGCGACTTGGACGACCAGCGGTTCTGGCAGGCCACGATGCCCGGCGTCGAGACCGGCGCCTACGGCCCGGTGGAGGACCTGGCCCGCAACCGCGTGAACCTGAACAAGGTGATCACGCACTGGCCGGACATGCTGAAGGTCGCCGGCTCCTTGGTCACCAACCAGGTCCGCGCCTACGACCTGCTGCGCATGTTCGGCCGCGACGGCCGCCCGACCCCGCTGGGATCGGCGTTCGCCGAGTACGGGCGCATCGCCAAGACCGAGCACCTGCTGCGCGTGGTCGACCCGGTCGACGACACCTACCGCCGTCAGATGAACCGGCAGCTCACCGTGCAGGAGTCCCGCCACAAGCTGGCCCGCGACGTATGCCACGGCAAGCGCGGCACCATCCACCAGGCGTACCGGGACGGCATGGAGGACCAGCTCGGCTCGCTCGGCCTGGTCCTCAACGCCATCGTGCTCTGGACGACCCGTTACATCGACGCCGCCGTCGCCCAGCTCCAGGCCGAAGGCCACGAGATCCGCGAGGAGGACATCACCCGGCTCTCCCCGCTCAAGCATCGCAACCTGAACCTGCTCGGCCGCTACAGCTTCACCGCCTCGACCCCGGCCGCCGACGCCCTGCGCCCGCTGCGCGACCCGGACGCGCCCGAGCTGGACGAGGACGACGAAGGCGTGGACTGAACGCCCACATCGGGGTGACGCGGGCATATCAGGTGGCCGAGGTGCTCGGAAATCGCAAGCGCCGGTAGGGGGGCTGATGTCAGGCTGCCTGGTATGCCGTACATGGGTGGCAACCCGAATACGCCGGAAAGGGGCCGTGAAGCCGCGGAATTGCTGGTCGGGGGCAATGTCGGGCAGCTGGTCCGCGGTGGTTAGGCTGCTCGGGTCTTTGTCGAGTCGTGTTTCTTCCGGGTGTCAGTGACGTCGATCGACCGCACCGCGTACCCGCGGTTCGTACCTGGGGTACTTCCGAGGCTGGACCAGGTTCCCGGGTCCGCGCCGGCTCATCTGCGTGGCGTGCTGGGGCTGGCCGAGGACGTGCCGTGCGTGGTGGACGCGGACCGGACTGGCAAGCGGCACGGCGGTCCGGTCGATGATCTTGCCGGGCTCGCCGGCTCGTACTCCGAGTAGGGAGGAAGGTCGCATGGCCACCGGGATCGGTGCACGTCCGGCGCCCGCCTTGCGGCGGTACGTCGACTCGTATGTCGGTTTCGACCTCCGCGGGCTCGCGGCGGGGGTGCACTGCGGCCCGCCGAGTCGCGTTCTCACTGCGGTGATCAGCCTGTCAGACCCTTTGGAGGTGGCGGCGGGCGTTGGCGACGGGTCACCGGTCACCCGATTCGGCAGTGTGGCCGGCGGTCTGATGGGCCGGTCCGTCGCGATCCACCACGACGGACGCCAGCAAGGTGTGAAGGTGGCGCTGACACCGCTCGGGGCTCGGGCCATCTACGGCATGCCCGCCGCTGTGCTCGCCCACCGACTGGTCCCACTGGACGAGCTTCTCGGAGCGCTTGGCGTCGAACTGGCCGACCGGCTCCGAGCGGCATCGACATGGGCGGCGCGGTTCACCGTACTGGACGAGTTGCTCCTGCGAGCTGTTGGTCGTGGCGCCGGCAGCGACCATGTGCGCCGGATGCGCCCCGAGGTGGCCGAGGCCTGGCGCCGCCTCGTCGCCGCACGGGGCTGCGTCCAGGTCGGTGCAGTCGCCGCGGAACTGGGCTGGAGCCGCCGGCACCTCACCGAACGGTTCCGTGGCGAGATGGGCCTGTCGCCGAAAGTCTTCGCCCGCGTTCTCCGCTTCGAGCACGCGCACGACCTGGCGACGGCGCGGGACCGGCTCCCGTGGCCCGATGTGGCGGCCATCTCCGGCTACGCTGACCAGGCCCACCTCGTGCGGGACTGGAGCGAGTTCACGGGCCGAACGCCGACGGCCTGGCGTCACAGCGAGGTCCTCCTCGGGACCGGGTAGTCGCCGACCGACCGCCCGTCGCGTCGGCTTGTGTTCCCATTCCTTCAAGACCGCCCGGTCGCTGCGGTGTGACGATCGTCGGCATGAGACTCGTCAACGAACACAACGCCATCGACCTGCGGACCACCCCCGTGCACCTCGGACTGGGATCGACAGCGAAACCCGTCGAGGGCTTCGCCTGGGACCCGGAGGCGCTCCAGGCCTACAGCGCCGCGGTTGCGGCAGACGGCGCCGAGGGCCGGATGGTGATGATCTTCGACGGCGACGGCCCCGGCGACCATTGGGAAAGCCACCCCGCCGGCGACGAACTGGTCGTCTGCCTCAGCGGGTCGGTGACGGTCACCCGCGACCTGGACGGAGTGCCCGACCGCGTTCTGCTCGGGCCCGGCCAGGCCACCATCAACCCGGCCGGGGTGTGGCACGCGGTCGACATGACCGGGCTGACGTCCATCCTGACCATCACCGCCGGCCTCGGCACCGACCACCGTCCTCGCACCGACACCCACCCGACCGAACGCGTCGGCGTGCCGGGACCGGAAGCATCATGACGACGCGCATCGCCTGCCTCGGCGACAGCCTCACCCGCGCGCTGATCAGCGTCGACTACCTGGACGTCCTCGGACGATGCCACCCACCCGGTGATCTGCAGCTTGCCCGCTTCGGCGCCAACGGTGACTTCGCCTACAACCTCTTGCGGAGCCTCGACGCCGTCATCGCGAACCCGCCCGACGTCATCACCGTGTTGATCGGGACCAACGACGCCCGAGCGAGCCTTGCCGGCTACCGCGTCGATAAGGTCATGAAGCGCAAACAGCTCCCCGAACGCCCGTCAGCCGGCTGGTTCCAGCAGTGCCTGGGAGCCGTCGTCGAACGACTGCGAGCGGAGACCGATGCGACGATCGGTCTGCTGTCGCTCCCGGTTCTCGGCCAACAACTCGACGGAGCAGCGGCGCAGGCATCGCAGCGGTACAGTCGGATGATCGCCGAAGTCGCCACCACCAACGAGGTGACTTACCTTCCACTCCACGAACGCCAGATCGAGGAACTTCGCCAAGCGGACCCACCGCCGATTCCCTACCGGGAGGTGACCCCCGCAGCGGGCCTCGGCGTCCTCGTCCAACACGCCGTGCTTCGCCGCAACCTCGACACGATCTCGCGGCGCCGAAACCTCGTGCTCACGACCGACCACATCCACCAGAACAGCCGCGGCGCCACCCTGATCGCTGAGGTCATCGACGCCGGTCTCCTGACCCAGAACGCGTAGCTGGTTCCAAAGCCGCAGCCAGATGGATGCCAACTACCGCGCGGAGGTGGCGTGCGATTCAGACGCCGGTGCTGGCGGCGAGCACGCCAGCACCGGCGATGCGGCCCCTTCCTGGCGTATTCGGTTCCCACCCCTACATGGTCCGCAACGACTGGCAGAGCCGAGGCCCAGCCATGGCCGCCGTTGTTCACACTCACGGACAGCACAGCCTCGGGGCGAAGAACGGGCGCCGCCGCCGGCCTCTCGCGGCCGCGAGGGCGTAAGGCCGAACGGGGCGGCGGGAAAAGGGCAGGCTGGACACCCTCACCAGGGTTCAACCCTGCGACCGAGGATCGAACCCTGCCCCCTGTCGTCAAACGATGGCGGGCTCAAGCGGTCAGCGCATCACCGCTGTTCAGGAGGTCAGCGTAGACCTCTGCCGGAGTGCGGTAGCCATGGATTTTGCGGGGACGGTGGTTGAGCTCGTGGGCGATGGCGTCGAGGTCGGCCTGGCTGAACGTGCGGAGATCCGCGCCCTTGGGCAGGTACTGCCGCAGCAAGCGGTTGGTGTTCTCGTTGGTGCCTCGCTGCCAAGGGCTGCGTGGTTTGCAGAGGTAGATCGGCATGCCGGTCTCGGCCGTGATGGCCTGGTGTTCAGCCATCTCGCGGCCCCGGTCCCAGGTGAGCGTCCGTCGCACCTGGGGCGGGATGCCGAGGAGGCTTCGGGTGAGGTGCGGCGCCACCTGCTCGGCCTTGATGCCGTCCGGCAACGCGACGATGGCGGTGTAGCGGGTGGTGCGCTCGACGAGCGTGGCGACCGCCGAAGGTCGTGTGCCCATCACGAGGTCGCCCTCCCAGTGGCCGGGCACCTTGCGGTCCTCGACTTCGGCAGGGCGGGTGCTGATGGACACCATGCCGCGGATGACGCCCCGGCCGGTGGGCCGACGGGCGACCTTCGGCTGGCGCATGGGCCGCGCGGACCGCAGCCGCTGGGTGAGGCTGCGATCGATCGCCTGACGACGTCGCGGGTCGTAGAGCGAGAGGTAGATCTGCCCTTGCCGGAAATCTCATCCGCGCAGGTCACGCTGCATGCCGGTATTCGTGGAGGATACCGCCGAGGCGATCGTGCCGGCGTATGTCGAGGCGGGCTAACGTGTCCGGGTCGTGGATCGGTGGGGGTAAGGGGTGCAGCGGTCTGGCGTTCGCGATGCCTTGGTGTGGTCGGTGTTCGTTGTAGAACTGCTCGAACTCGCGTAGGGCGTGGAGGAGGTGTTGCTGGTTCCAGATCAGCGTCCGGTCCAGGAGTTCGCGGCGACAGGTCTGTATCCACCTTTCCGTGATCGAGTTCATCCTCGGCATCTGGATGCCGCTGAGGACGACGTCGATCCCTGCGTCCTTGAGTACGGCATCGAACAGTTCGGGGAACTTCCCGTCCCGGTCTCGGATCATGAACTGTGCCCGGCAGCCGAGGTCTTCGAGGTCCATGACCAGGTTCTTCGCCGCTTGGGCTACCCAGGATGCGATCGGATGCGTGGTGGCGCCCAGGATCCGGATCCGGCGACTGTCGTGTTCGATCACCACGAGCACGTACATCCGCATCCCCGACAGGGTGACTGTTTCCATGAAGTCGCAGGCCAGCAGGGCATCAGCCTGGGAGCGAAGGAAGGTGGCCCAGGTACTGGAGTTCCGCTCGGGTGCCGGATCGATGCCGGCCTCCTTCAAGATCTCCCAGACAGTGGACGCGCCCACCTTCACCCCCAGCACAAGCAGCTCGCCGTGCACGCGTCGGTACCCCCAGCTCGGGTTCTCCTTCGCCAAGCGCAGCACCAGGATGCGGATCGAGCGCACCGTGCGGGGCCGTCCCGGGCGTTTGGGTCGGCAGGAGGCGGCATGGCGGCGTTTGACGAGGTTGCGGTGCCAACGCAGTACCGTGTCGGGGCGGACGAGTAGCCGTAACTGTCGCAGGACGTGCAGTGGCAGCCGGTGCAGCAGCGCTGCCAGGAATGCCCGGTCGCTGGGCGTGAACCGGATCTTTTCCTTGCCGAGTTGGCGTTCCAGCACGGTGATCTGGTGGCGTAGGGCGAGGATCTCCGCGTCCTTGTCCCGGTCGGTCATTGGCAGCAGGCGAAGCATTGCGAACGTGTTCGTCACACCCAGGTAAGCCAGTCGCAGCAGCACGATCGATCATCATGACGCCCTGATAGCAGCTGCGCGAGAGCGCCAGTTCGAGCTACCGCGGCCAAGATTCCGGGAAACCCGAAGAACCTCCCCCCACCAGGGCGGATGAGGTTTCCGGCAAGGGCAGCGTTGAACCATGGCAGGATCGACACCGACGCCGCGCGTAACCTGCTGGTTTCCCTGCCGATGCCGCGCTTTGACGGGCGGATCGTGCTCGCCGTGGACGTCTCCCCGTGGCTGCGCTCGGACGCGGCCTGCTCGCCTGAGCGACTGCTCTGTCACGTCC
Organism: Streptomyces milbemycinicus; assembly: GCF_002154605.1. Taxonomy (GTDB): domain Bacteria; phylum Actinomycetota; class Actinomycetes; order Streptomycetales; family Streptomycetaceae; genus Streptomyces; species Streptomyces milbemycinicus. The sequence goes on from NZ_MUNE01000093.1 coordinate 25,507, forward strand.
ACGGCCGTTCTCGGGAGGCCGCGCAGATCATCCCGGGTTGGCCGTACTCCTTCATCGCCGCGCTGACACCGGACCGTACTTCGTGGACGCAGATCCTGGACGTGGTCCGGCTCGGGCCCGCCGACGATGCCGCGGCCGTCACCGCCGACCAGCTTCGGGCTGTGGTCGAGAGGCTGATCGCGGCCGGTCAATGGCAGCCGCGAGGCCATGTCGATCGGGGTGCCGCCCGCGACGAACCTGATTGTGGGACATCCGGTCATGGCGTCGAAGATCCGGCCGATGCCGTCGGACAGCTTGCTCGCGCTGTCGCTGTACAGCTCCTCGGCGCCGTCCGTGAGGTACAGTCTCGCCGCCCCCGGGCCGTCCCGTTGAACCTCACTGTCCACCCCTCTCCGTAGCTCGCATCCGATGCGAGAAAATCGCATCGAATGCGAGGCGGCAGCGAAACCGCAGTCGTCCATCCGGACGAGTGACAGCGGCCGACTATCGGGTCTCGCCAGCCGCTACCGTCGCGCGACGCAACGTTCCGGACATCCCTGTTCAGCGAGGTGTTGTCCGCCCTCGCCGGTGCCGACACAGCAACTGTCGCCAGTTCGCATCCGATGCAATTGGCGGCGCCCGTGCCGTTTGCGCTGGGCCGACCACCGGTGTCTCATCAGGTGGCCAGTGCTGCCTGGGTGAAGCGCGCTATTCCTCGGCTGGGGTTGGGGCTTGGGGGAGACGTAGTTGGAAGCATGCTCCGAGGGTCCGGGGGGTGAGGGTGAGGGTGCCTCGGTGGCGGTGGGCCAGGTCACGGGCGATGGCGAGGCCCAGGCCGGTGCCGCCGTGGTCGCGGGAGCGGGCGTCGTCGAGCCGGACGAAGCGTTCGAAGATGCGCTCGGCGTCCTCGGTGGGCACGCCCGGTCCGTCGTCGTGCACCGTGAGGACGACCCAGGCGTCCTGGTTCCGGACGGTGATCTGGATGCGGTGTGTGGCGTGGCGGGCGGCGTTGTCGATGAGGTTGCGCAGTAGTCGTTCGTATGCGTCGGGGTTTCCGTGTGCGTGTGCGGGGGCGGTGCTGTCGCAGGTGAGGGTCAACGGTCGTTCGGTGAGGGGGTATTGCTCGGTCAGCCGGGAGGCGAGGGCTGTCAGGTCGACGGTTTCGGGGCCGGCTATGGGGGTGCGGGTGTCGAGGCGGGCGAGGAGCAGCAGGTCTTCGGCGAGGGCGTGGAGGCGGCGGGTCTGTCGTGCGGCGGTGGTGGCCGCGGCGGGCCAGTCGGTGCGTTCCGGGTAGGCGAGCGCGACTTCCAGGCTGGCGAGCAGTGTGGTGAGGGGGCTGCGCAGTTCGTGGGCGGCGTCCGCGACGAAGCGGCGTTGCTGGGCGGCGGCGTTGTCGAGGCGTTGGAGGGTGGTGTTGATGGTGGTGGCCAGGGCGGTGATCTCGTGTCCCGTGGCGGGGACGGTGACGCGTTCGCGGGGGTCGCTCGCGGTGACCGAGGCGGTGAGGACGCGGATGGCTTCGACCGGCCGCAGCGCGATGCGGACGGCGAAGTAGGCGACGGCGGCGATCAGTACGAGGCTGACGAGCCCGGCTCGCAGCAGCAGGCGGTCGGTGGCCTCGGTGATTGTTTCGGCGATGTCCTCGGCTGCGTGCGGCAGCACCACCACATAGACCCGCAG
>NZ_MUNE01000930.1 GCF_002154605.1 Streptomyces milbemycinicus
GGCCCCGGCCTCCCTCGACGCCCTGCTGTCCTCCCCCGCGGCCGAGTTGTGGGCCCGTGCCCAGTTCGGCCCCCTCGACGAGGCCGGGCCCGCAGCCGTGCCCGAGACCGTACGCGCCTGGCTGCGCGCCGACGCCCGGCTGCCCGCGGCGGCCACCGCCCTCGGCATCTCGCTGCCCGGCGCGCGCAAGCGGCTGGCCAGGGCCGAAGAGGCGCTGGGGCGCTCGCTGTTGCGCGCGCCGAGCGCGAAGTACGAGCTGTGGCTGGCGCTGCGGGCGTCGGGCTCGCTCTGACCTGTGCCCGTTCGCCGTTCGAAGCGCAACCGCCGCACACCACGACTGTGCACAGTGTTCCTCGCCGTGCCCGCCGCCCCCGCCTAATGTCTGGGCAAGCCCCTCATGCACAGAACAGGACCGCTGATGAGCCATCACCACGACTCGGAGTTCGCCCGCCAGGACCCGCGGCTCGACATCAGCGACACCTACCTGTTCCGCGGCACCACCGGCACCGTCTTCGTCGTCAACGTCAACCCGCTCTCGGGCGGCGGCGGCTTCCACGACGACGAGAGCCGCTACGAGATCAAGGTGGACACCGACGGCGACGCCGTCGAGGACATCACCTACCGCTTCACCTTCCAGCCCCCGGCCGCCGACGGCAGCCAGCGCTGGGAGCTGCGCCGTCTCGACGGCCCGGCCGCCCGCGACCGCTTCGCCGACGGCCCCGTGCTGCTCACCGGCGCCACCGGCGAGCCCGTGCAGACGCCCGACGGGCTGCGCGCATGGGCGGGCGCGGCCGGGGATCCGTTCTGGATCGAGGGCACGGTCGTCACGGCCGTGAAGACCGCCATCGCACAGGGCACGGCGCCCGATCTGACGGACTTCGACCCGGCCGACGCCACCAATCTCTTCGCGGGCACCGATGTCCAGGCGATCGTCCTGGAGGTGCCGGACGAAGCCCTCGGCGGCGCCGGAGCGGCCATCGGCTTCTGGGGCTCCACCGTGCTGGCCACCGACGCGGGCGGCTGGCGGCAGATCAACCGCTGTGCGAACCCGCTGCTCAACACGCTCTTCGACCTCGAAGACGCCGAGCAGGACATCGACTTCAACGCCACCGAGCCCGCCGAGGACCAGCGCCGCTACGGAGCCGAGATCCTGCGGGCCGCCGAGCGGGCCTCGGCGGCCGTGGGCACGGTGCCCGACGCCGCGGCGCACGCCGCCCGCGTACGGGATCTGTTCCTCCCCGACGTGCTGCGCTACGAGGTGGGCAGCGAGGCAGTGTTCGCGGTCGACCGGCGCAACGGGCGCGGGCTGACCGACTGCGTACCGGAGGTGATGTTCGAACTGGTGCTCGGCGCGCCCGTCAAGCTGGGGCTGGACGCGAGCTCGGCCACGGGGGTGCCGAGCGACGTCTTCCCCTACCTGTCGGTGGCCGGGGCACGGCACTGACGCCGTGCCCCGGCCGCCGCGGCAGCCCGGCGCCCGGACGCGAACCGCCCGCCTGAGAACATCGTGCGTGTGTGCACGGTCACCGGCGAGTTCGAGATCCACTTGACGGTCCGCCCTGTCACGGGGAGGGCGGACTCCCCCGTCGCGTACCGCGCGCTGGAGCGGTACGCGGCCGAGCGGACCTGGAAGTTCGCGCATATCGTCCTCGACCGTGGCCGCGTGCCCTCCCAGCCGATGCTGACCCTGCGCGCCGACGGCACCCTGCCCGCGGCCCGCTCGGCCGCCGACGCGGCGGCGGCCGGGCTGGCCGGCGCGGGCTTCTCCGTCGTACGGACGAAGGTCGAGGCCGCGCCGTGGGCGGCGGGGGTGCCGGTGTCCGACGAGGACGGCCGGGCCCTCGGCCCGCGCTACTACTTCGAGCACCACATCAAGCTGCTCCTGGACACCGACGGGGCACCGCCCGCCCTCGCCCGGCTCGCCGCCGCGCACACGGCCCACCTCTCCCGTAACGCCCGCCGGGTACGAACCGACGGGCGCGCCGAGCGTTTCGTCACCCAGCGCTGCCGCCTGGTCGGCCGCGATACGGCGGGCCGCCGGCTGGAGGCGCTGACCGCCGCCCTGCGCGCGGCGGGCCGCGAAATCGTGTCGATGGAGCGGGAATTCGTCGTGTATGACAGCGACGAGGGCCTGGACGCGGGCTGGATAGCCGAGGAGGAGGCAGCGCGATGACAGAGACAGAGCCGGCATCGGCGTCGTCGTGGACGGGGTTCGGCTGGGGCCCGTGGCCGGAGGACGGCACCATCCCCCAGGAAGAGCTGACCGAGACGACCGCAGCGCAGATGCGGCTGCCGAAGTCGCTGCGGCCGGTCCTCGGCGAGGGGGTGCTGCAGCGCCCGGTGTTCGACCCGTCGATGGCCCACCACGCGCGGGCGATGCGCGCCGGTGAGCCGCAGTTCGAGGACGCGGAGGCCGGCCACCGCTGGTACGCCGCCCGCCGCCGCGCCACGGACCTCGTCCTGGCCGCCGTCGCGGACTCCCCGTGGGCCGGGCATCTGGTGCTGCGCGGCAGCGTGCTGCTCAGGGCCTGGTACGGCGAGGCGGCGCGCGAGCCCGGGGACCTGGACTTCGTCGTGGTGCCCGACTCCTGGCAGCTGGAGGACGAGCGTACGGACCGGATGATCGACGGCATCGCGCGCGCCGCCGACCTCCGCTCCCGGCGCGCGGCCGGCCCGGTCCGTATCGACTCCCGGGGCGCGGTGAGCGACGAGATCTGGACGTACGACCGCGTCCCCGGCCGCCGCCTGGTCATACCGTGGCGGGCCACGGAGGACGGCGTACCGCCGGGCACGGTCCAGCTCGACTTCGTCTTCAACGAGCCGCTGCCCGCCCCCGCGG
>NZ_MUNE01000931.1 GCF_002154605.1 Streptomyces milbemycinicus
CCGCCGGTCGTCTCGGGTGTCGTACGCCCCCGCTCCCTGGAACTGTCCGGCCGGGCCGCCGACGGCACGGTCATGGCCGAGGGCCAGGGCCCGGGCGCGATCGCCGCCGCGCTCGGCCATATCGCGAAGGGGCGCGCCACGGCCGGTGCAGGCCACCCGCATGAGCTGGTCGTCTTCACCCATCTGTGCGTGGCCGACGACCCCGGGCGGGTGGCGACGGACACCGCGCCCGTACGTGACGAGTACTCCGAATGGCTCAGTGTTCCGCGCGAGGAAGTGTTCCTCGCGGCGGGCGACGCCGCCACCGCCGCCGAGCGGGTCCGGGCCCTGTGGGAGGCGGGCGCGGAGACGGTCGTACTGCGTCCGGTGGGCGAGGATCCGCTGGCCCAGGTGCGCGCGGCGCTGGGGGCGTTGGAGCGCTGACGGCCGTCCTCCGATGGCGGCGATCCTGACACCGACTTAGCGTAAATGTAACAAATAGGGCATGCGGGGCGTGTCGCCCCTGTGTCCTTCCTCGTCTATGTCGTCGTGTGGAGGATCCATGTCGGTGATGACTGGCGCCCAACCCATGCAGCAGATGCAGCCCCAGATGGGCCAGCAGCAAATCACCCAGGTCGTGCAGCAGACGATCCAACAGGCCTGTCAGCAGGCGAGCCAGCAGATCGCGCAGCGCCTGCAGCACACCGTCCAGCAGCTCCAGCAGCTCAACCAGCAGGGCCTGGGACAGCAGGCGCACCCGTACCTGGCCATGGCGCTGCACTACTCGCTGCACAACGGGGTCCGGCAGGCGGTGGAGCAGGCCGTACAGCAGGCGCTGCCGGTCGCCATCGCGACGCTGATCCAGCAGCAGGGCCAGCAGGGCCAGCAGGGCATGGGCCAACAGGGCTTCGGCCAGCAGGGTATGGGCCAGCCGGGTATGGGCATGCAGCAGTTCGGCCAGCAGCCGTACCAGCAGTACCAGCAGCCGTTCGGCATGGGCTGACACCTGGGTTGACGCGGTGCGGTGTGCCCGGGACGTTCCCGAGCACACCGCATCACCGTGGGAGCGCGGCCCCCGGTCGCCGGAGCACAAGCGGAAGGACGACGTCGGCGTGGTGAAGGTGGACGTGATGCTCAAGAACAGGCCCGAGAACGACAGCGACGGCGCGGGCGCGGGCGGGCCCGGGCGCGCGGGCGCCGGCCGGGAGGAGGGGCCGCGCAAGAAGAGCACGCGGCGCCCCCTCGCGGTGCGCCCGCGCCGCGAGCGGTACCTGGTGGCCCCGCTGCCCCAGCATCTGCTCCCACCCGGGGTGGCCGCGCTCGACATGGACGCGGTGTGCGAGCGGCTGGGCCGGATGCCGGAGGTCGTGGTGGTCCGCCGGCTGCGGCTCCTTCGCGGGCCGCAGCCGGCGGACCACCACGACCTCCGGCATCC
>NZ_MUNE01000932.1 GCF_002154605.1 Streptomyces milbemycinicus
CACCCGCCCCGGGGCGGGTGGCCCACCACGCGGGTGCCGACCCGCGGGCCGGATCCGTCGGCGGCCGCCTGCACCACCAGGCCGGCGACGTCCTTGCCGGGCATCAGGCCCGGCTCCGGTCGTTCCAGGAGGAACGTCTCTCCTCGGTTCGGCGCGAACGCCTCGACGCGGATCAGCGCCTCGTCCGGCGCCGGGACGGGCTGGGCGTCCTCGGTGAACTCCACCGGGCGCGCCGGATCTCCCGTGGGGATCAGTCTCTGCATGCGGATCATGTAATCGGCGGTGTCACCGGACAGGCCAACAACCCGCCGGGCGAGCCGACAACCAAGGGTTGTCACCCATGGTTGTCGCCCATGGTGAGAGGTGCGTACCTCTCTGGATGGACCTTTAGGGTGAGAGCCATGGACCTCGATCTGGCGCAGGTACACGCCTTCGTTCTCGCCGCCGAGGAGTTGCACTTCGGACGGGCGGCCGAGGCGCTGTCGATCTCACAACAGGCGCTGTCCAAACGGATCGCACGCCTGGAGTCCGTGCTGGGCACCGCGCTGTTCCTGCGCACCGGCCAAGGGGTGGAGCTGACCCGCGCCGGCCACCGCTTCCTGGAACCGGCCCGGCAGACGCTGGCCGCCGCGGACCGGGCCGTGGCCGCGGCCCTGGACGAACACCGGCCGCTGCGGGTCGATGTATGGGGCCACCTCTACGCACCGATGCGGACGCTGGCACAGGTGGCGGCGGGCAGCGACGCACCACCGCTGGAGCTCGGACACGGCCGTGATCTGCCGTCGGTGGCGGCGGCGCTGCTCCGCGGCGACATCGACGCCGCGTTCGGCCGCGTCCATCCACCGCTGCCCGCGGGGCTGACACACCGTCTGGTACGGCTGGAGCCGGTGGACGCGGTCCTCAGCGCGGATCATCCACTGGCGGACGAGCCCGCCCTGCGGCCCGAGCAACTGCGGGACAGCCTGCTGTGGGCCCCCGCGACGCTGGACCGGCTCGACTTCCTGCACCGTTTCGCCGAGCGGTTCGGCATCCGCGACCACGCCGAGGGCACCAACCTGGGACTGGACGGTTTCCTCGCCGACCTGGCCGCGGACCCGCGCCGCTTCTCGCTGATACCGGCCGACGTGCCGCTTCCTCACACTCCGGGGATCCGGTCCGTGCCGCTGGTCGACCCCACGCCGCTGTACGCCTGGTCGCTGCTGTGGTGCGGCAGCGGACCCCCTCACCTGCCCGCCCTGCTGAGCGCCCTCGCGGCGGAGGCGGGACGTAGCCGGTGGCTGGAGTACGACCCGGCCCGCGACTGGCTGCCTGAACCTCACACCGGAGAGGGGCGGGATTGAGCGGCCTGAGGGGTGCCGGTCAGCGCCGGTCGTGCCGGTCAGCGCCGGTTGCGTGGGTGGTCGCGGGCGGTGCGCTCGTTGCCCCGGCGGTAGTTGCCGGTCCAGCGCGCCATCACCTCTTGCGGGTCGCCGGCCTCGGCCTCGGCGATGAACTGCGCCGCCCGGGAGCCGCGCAGGGTGGTCGCCGCTCGGCCGTTGTGGGTGATGACCACGCTGCCGTCGCCGCGCTGTCGGTAGGCGAAGCCGGACGGTGCGGGCATCGGGGCGCGCTCCTTTTGGCCGACGGAGGGGCCTCGACCGTACCGCCGGGGAGCCGGCGGGCGCGCGTGGATTTCCGCGCTGTGTCAGGCTTCGACGCGAAGCCAGGTGTCGCCGGCACGAAGCCACAGAACGCCGTCGCGCCCCTGACCGCAGTACATGACCACCCGGCCGGGCACTCGTACGGCGCGCCGCTCGGTCACGTTCCACGTATCGCCGGTCAGTTCGGCTCGGACCACTTCTGTCGACCGCTTGTTGTGCACGCGCCTGGTCAGGACCGCTCGACGGCCACGTACGGCGAAGAACGACCCCCATCTTCGCGGGTCGTTCCTGGCGGGGACACACCGGGCCGGATCCGCTCAGCCGGTCGCGGGGGGAAGCGAGGGCCGTGCCGGTACGGACGGCGCTGTTCGGGCGGCTTGGGGAGCGGGCCTGCCGGGAACCGTCGCGGCCGGGGGCGGGCCGGGTATCTCCGCGCGGTGGGCTGCCTGCGGTGCGCCCAGGTGGGCAGCGGCGGCGCCGCGCAGCTCCGCCAGGGCGGCAAGCCTCCGTTCCAGGCCGTGGGGTCCGCCGACGCCACGGAACAGACCGTCCGGGCCGACGTCATCCAGGAATTCCGCGAGCCGCATGCCCCGGACACCCGTATCGGTGAGAAGGGCCCACAGTGCCTCGGGAACGCAGCGCAGTTCGGTCCGGTCCGCTACGTCGATGACGAGCAGCGGCGTAGCAGCTTCCGTCATGGTCCGCCGGTCCGCGACGACCACGACGGCGTACGGGGCGTCGGGATCGACTGACGCCACGATCTGCTCGCTCGCGAAATCGGCGAGCCGCCGGTCGTCCACGGATTCCGTATCGGCCCGCGTCAGGCCGCCACCCACCGGGGCGGCTACGGCCGCGCGGACCGCCTGCCAGGCGTCGTCGTCGCTGAAATCCGTACGGAGCAGGGGAGTTAAGTCGGTTTCGATCAGCACGGCTCCATGATGCTGGGCGCAGCGCCTCGCCGCATTGTCATTGCCTTGTCATTCGGCGATCAGTTGCTGGAGCCGCTGGCTGAGCGCGGCGGCCTGGGGGTCGAGGAAGGGGGCGAGGAGGGCTTCCACGCAGTTGCCGCCGCTCGGACTGAAGCTGCTCTTGAACCATCCCTCGTCGGGCGGCGGGAGCACCGTCATGTGGTCATCGCCCTCCCCTTCCTCTTGCGGGCCGCACGCCCTGATGCAGCGGCTGGTGCCATCAGCACACCGGTGAGCAGCCAGGTGAGACCATGGTGAGAAGCCCTCACTCACGCTTTACTCACACCGGCACCAGCCGCTGCATCAGG
>NZ_MUNE01000933.1 GCF_002154605.1 Streptomyces milbemycinicus
GTGGGGAGGTCGGGGATACGGGCGAGGAGGTCGAGGAAGGGGCGGGTGCGGTGGCCCGCGTGGCGGAGGTACTGGCGCGGATCCCAGTTGGGTGAAGAGTGCATGGCGAAGCCCCCAGGCAGGTACGCATGGTGTGCGGCGATCTTTGTCGCCCAGGCCTACGGTGCTCCAGAAAGTATCTTGATGTCAAGAGACTTCATGTCGACAGACCAACTACACTGATCGTCATGGAGGACGAGGTCGATCGGCTGGTCGCGGCGTGGCGCCGGGAGCGCCCTGACCTCGACGTGGAGCCGCTGGAAGTGCTCAGCCGCGTCAGCAGGCTCGCCCGCCATCTCGACCGGGCGCGGCGGATCGCCTTCGCCGAGCACAATCTGGAGCCCTGGGAGTTCGACGTGCTGACGTCGCTGCGCCGGGCCGGGACGCCGTATCAGCTCTCGCCGGGGCAGCTGCTCACCCAGACCCTGGTCACCTCGGGCACCATGACCAACCGGATCGACCGGCTGGCGAAGAAGGGCCTCGTCGAGCGGCTGCCCGACCCCAGCGACCGGCGCGGGGTGCTGGTGCGGCTGACCGACGAGGGGCGCGACCGCGCCGATCAGGCGCTCGCCGGACTGCTCGACCAGGAGCACGCCATCCTCGCCGAGCTGTCCCAGGCGCAGCGGGCCGAACTGGCCGCGCTGCTACGCCAGCTGACCGCCCCGTTCGACAATCTCCCCGGTTAGGTCGACGGGGCCGACCCCGGCGCGGCGGGCCAGGGCCACGGCCGCCAGGGTGGAGTGCACGCCGAGCTTGCCCAGCACGTTCTGCATATGGGTGCGGACCGTGTGCGGGGACAGATACAGCCGCTCGGCGACCGCCTTGCGGCCGAGCCCGGCCACCATGCAGCGCAGCACCTCGCGCTCGCGCGGGGTCAGCGACTCGACCAGCCGCTCGCTCTCGGTGCGGTGCTTACGGGCGGCCGTCATCTCCCGCAGCACGCCGGTGAGCAGCGCGGGCGGCAGATGCGTCTCGTCGCGCAGCACGCCGCGGATGACCGCGAGCAGCCGGGAGAGCGAACAGTCCTTGGCGACCCAGCCGCACGCCCCGGCCTGCAGGGCCGCCGCCGCCCGGCGCGGGTCGTCGCGCTCGGCGAGCACCACCGTACGTACGCCCGGCTGTGTCGAGCGGACCCCGCCGACCAGCGAGATGCCGTCCACGGCCCGGCCGCTCGCCATCCGGGCGGGCGCCGCGCGGCTGTTCGCAACTCCGCCGCCGACGGCACTGCCGGCACCGGCACCGCCGGTGAGCTGCCCGCCGCCCACGGCCCCATGGCCCGTCGGCGCGCCGCTCATCAGCGATTCGGCGGATGCGGGCAGCGGCTGTGGCGGGATGCCGACCGCCCCCCTGGCCCCTCCGCCCAAATCCGCGTCGACCAGCATCACATCGAAGCGGCGCCCCTCGGACGCCCCGCGCTCCAGACAGCGCAGCGCCGCCGGACCGCTGCCGGCCGCCGCGACCTCCACGTCCTGCTCCGCCGCGAGGGCGGCCGCCAGCGACTCGGCGAAAATGCGATGGTCATCCACCACGAGAACCCGAATACGTGCCACGGAACCCCCCACGTCGCCGGATACGGAAAAACCCAGTGCGGGTACGGCGCCCGGTGCGAGGGTCGCCGCAACCGCACGGCCGCCGCCGTGCTGATCGCTACCCCACCCCGGGCGTCGTACCTGCCTGTCTCGCCCCCTGATAAGCGTCGGCCCCCACCGACGCTGTGCACAGCGTACGGCCGGAGTCCGACACCGGGGGTGAATTTCGGCAAAACTGACCGTCGGCGCACCGACGTTGACCTGCTCCCGTGAGGATCGTGTTCCGTTGTGAGGAGTAAGTCAACGAATCGGTACGGTATTTGATCGGGCGAGCGGTCAACTGGCCGATAGGGCTTGCCTGTTACGCGAGCCGCCGCGCCCCCGCGCTCGGCACTGCCGGGAAGATCCGCGGGGCCCGGTACCCGGCCGCCGCGAACGCCTCGGTCACCGCCTTCCCGACCGACTCCGCGTCCGCCTCCTCCACCAGCACGATCGCCGAACCGCCGAAGCCGCCGCCGGTCATCCGGGCGCCGAGCGCGCCCGCCGCGTTCGCCGTCTCCACGACCAGGTCGAGCTCCGCGCAGGAGATCTCGAAGTCGTCGCGGCACGAGGCGTGCCCGTCGGTCAGGATGGGGCCGATCGACCGGGTGGCGCCCGCGTCAAGGCGCTCGATGACCTCCTCCACCCGGTGGTCCTCGGTCACCACATGGCGCACCCGCTTGACCAGCGTCTCGTCCCCCGCGAGGGTGCCAAGGGCCTCGTTCAGGCGCTCGTACGCGACATCGCGCAGGGCCCGCACCCCGAGCGCCCGCGCACCCGCCTCGCAAGCGGCGCGCCGGTTGGCGTACGCGCCGTCGCCCAGTTCGTGCTTGACCTGGGTGTCCACGACCAGCAGCCGCAGCCCCTCGGCCGCCAGGTCGAAGGGCACCTGGCGCAGGGACAGCTCACGGGTGTCGAGGAACAGCGCGTTCCCGTCCGTGCAGCAGGCGGACGCGGTCTGGTCCATGATTCCGCAGGGGACGCCGACGAAGACGTTCTCCGCACGCTGGCACAGCTGGGCGATACGCAGCGGCTCCAGGCCGAGCCCGTACAGCTCGTTCAGCGCGGAGGCGGTCACCACCTCCAGCGCGGCGGAGGAGGACAGGCCCGCGCCCGTCGGCACCGTGCTGGTGTAGTGCAGATCCGCCCCGCCGGCCGCGGCGCCGGTGAGCACCCCCGCGTCGCGCAGCGCCCAGGCCACGCCCGCCGGGTAGGCCGCCCAGCCGCCGCGGTCGCCGCCCGCGTCGTCGGCGACCGGCGCGAGTTCGTCGACGCGCAGCTCGACGACCCCGCCCGGGGCGTCCCCGGAGTGCAGCCGCAGCACACCGTCGGTGCGCGCGCGGGCGGCGGCCAGGCAGGTGTGCGGCAGCGCGAGCGGCATGACGAAGCCGTCGTTGTAGTCGGTGTGCTCACCGATCAGGTTGACCCGGCCCGGGGCCGCCCAGACGCCCTCGGGCTCGGCCCCGAACACCTTGCGGAAACCTTCCACCGCGCGGTCCGGGCCGCTCACACTGTCACTCACGGGCTGACTCTCCTTCTCACTGTGCGACGTGCTGTGCGAACCGCCAGGCGTCCGCGACGATTCCGGCCAGGTCGGCGCGGCTCGGGCGCCAGCCGAGGCGTTCCTTGGCCCGCTCGGCCGAGGCCACCAGGACCGCCGGGTCGCCGCCCCGGCGGGGGGCGTTCACCTCGGGGATCGGGTGGCCGGTGACCTGGCGTACGGTCTCGATGACCTCGCGGACCGAGAAGCCGTTGCCGTTGCCGAGGTTGCAGATCAGGTGCTCGCCCTCGGTCGCGGCGCCCAGCGCCAGCAGATGGGCGTCGGCCAGGTCCGCGACATGGATGTAGTCGCGCACGCAGGTGCCATCGGGGGTGGGGTAGTCGTCGCCGTAGACGGAGATCGCCTCGCGGCGGCCCTGGGCGACCTGGAGGACGAGCGGGATGAGGTGCGACTCGGGGTCGTGCCGCTCGCCGTACGCCCCGTAGGCGCCCGCGACGTTGAAGTACCGCAGGCTCACCGCCGCCAGGCCGTGTGCCGCGCACTCCCCGCTGATCATGTGGTCGACGGCGAGCTTGGTGGCCCCGTACGGGTTGGTCGGCGCGGTCGGGGCGTCCTCGGTGATCGGGACCTGCTCCGGCTCGCCGTAGGTGGCGGCGGTGGAGGAGAAGACGAGCTTGCGCACGCCCGCCTCGCGCATCGCCGCGAGCAGGTCGGTGGTTCCGCCGACGTTGTTGACCCAGTACTTCTCGGGGTTGACGACGGACTCGCCGACCTGCGAGAAGGCCGCGAAGTGCAGTACGCCGTCGAAGGAGGGGTCCAGCCACTTGCCGGCGTCCTGAATGCGCCCCTCGATGAACTCCGCGCCCTCCGGCACCCCGGCGCGGTGCCCGGTGGACAGGTCGTCCAGCACGGTCACCCGGTGACCGGCCTCCAGCAGATGCGCCGCAACCACGCCGCCGACGTAGCCGGCACCGCCGGTAACCAGGTACTTCCTCTGCTGCGCATTGCTCACTTGCTCGCTACCTCTCGCAGTCGCTCGGCCGCGGCCTCCGGCGGCACATCGTTGATGAACACATTCATGCCGGATTCGGAACCCGCGAGAAACTTCAGCTTGCCGGAAGTGCGGCGGATGGTGAAAAGCTCGAGGTGAAGTGCGAATTCACCCCGGTCCGCGATGCTGAAGGGCGCCTGGTGCCAGGCAGCGATGTACGGCGTCGGCGGCTCACCCTGGCCGAAGATCCGGTCGAAGCGCTTCAAGAGTTCCAGATACATCTGTGGAAACTCTGTGCGCGCGCCTTCGTCGAGGTCACGGAGGTCGGGGACGCGCCGCTTGGGATACAGATGCACCTCGTACGGCCAGTGCGCGGCGTACGGCACGAAGGCGATCCAGTGCTCGCCGTCCATGACGATGCGCCGCCCGTCGGCCCGCTCGTCGGCGACCACGTCGTCGAAGAGGTTGCGGCCGGTGCGCTCACGGTGCTCGGCGAGTGAGCGCAGCATCAGCTGTGTACGAGGCGTGGTGAAGGGATACCCGTAGATCTGCCCATGGGGGTGGCCGAGGGTGACGCCGATCTCCTTGCCGCGGTTCTCGAAGCAGAAGACCTGCTCGACGGAGGGGAGATCGGCCAGTTCGGCGGTCCGGTCGGTCCATGCCTCCAGTACGAGGGCGGCCTGTTCGACGGTGAGATCGGCGAAGGACGCGTTGTGGTCGGAGGTGAAGCAGACGACCTCGCAGCGGCCCGAGTCCCCGGCCAGCGAGGGGAAGCGGTTCTCGAAGACCACGACGTCGTAGTCGGCGGCGGGGATCTCGCTGTGCCGGCCCTCGCGGGAGGGGCACAGCGGGCATTCGTCGGCCGGCGGGTGGTAGGTGCGGCCCTGGCGGTGCGAGGCGACCGCGACGTTGTCGCCGAGCAGGCGGTCATGGCGGATCTCGGAGCTGGTGGCGACGGGGTCCAGGGGCCGCGGGTCGACGGCGTCGCGCACCGCGTCATCGCGCGCGTCGTAATAGATCAGCTCGCGTCCGTCCGCGAGCCGCGTCGCCGTCTTCTTCACTCCGCCAACTCCTGTCAGTGCCATGGGTTGTCCAACGGCTGCCACCCAACACAACCGAACACAATGAACCACAACTCAACAGCCGCGTCAATGAGGGCGGAGGTGACCGGACAAAGCAGGAGAATTCGGATACCTTCGCCGCACGTTTCTGGTGCGTTCCGTTCCGGCGATGAAGCGAGTCACGTATGCACTGTCTGGCCGAAGGGCTCCGGCTCCCCACCAACGCACTCGACTACTCCATTCTCATTCTCTACTTCGTCGTTGTCCTGGGCGTCGGATTCGCCGCCAGAGCGAGCATCAAGACAAGCCTCGACTTCTTCCTGTCCGGCCGCTCCCTGCCCGCCTGGGTGACCGGCCTCGCCTTCGTCGCCGCCAATCTGGGCGCCCTGGAAATCCTCGGCATGGCGGCCAACGGCGCGCAGTACGGCGTCTACACCGTGCACTGGTACTGGGTCGGCGCCATCCCGGCCATGGTCTTCCTCGGCCTGGTCATGATGCCCTTCTACTACGGCTCCAAGGTGCGGTCCGTCCCCGAGTTCCTGCTGCACCGGTACGGGCCCGCCTCGCATCTGCTCAGCTCGATCATCTTCTCGGTGGCGTCCGTGCTGATCGCGGGCGTCAACCTCTACGCGCTGGCGATCGTGGTCGAGGCGCTGCTGGGCTGGCCGCAGTGGGTGGCCATCGTGGTCGCGGGGCTCTTCGTCCTGGTCTACATCACCCTCGGCGGGCTCTCCTCGGCGATCTACAACGAGGTGCTGCAGTTCTTCGTCATCCTGGCCGCCCTGATCCCGCTCACCGTCGTCGGCCTCAAGCGGGTCGGCGGCTTCGGCGGGCTGGCCGACACGCTCAACGACAGATACGGGGAGAACTTCACCTCCGCCTGGGGCGGCACCGGTATCGGCTCCGTCAACCCGCTGGGCGCCAACTGGCTGACCATCGTGCTCGGCCTCGGCTTCTGCCTCAGCTTCGGCTACTGGACCACCAACTTCGCCGAGGTGCAGCGCGCCCTGTCCGCCAGAAACCTCTCGGCCGCCCAGCGCACCCCGCTGATCGCCGCCTACCCCAAGATGTTCATCCCGCTGATCGTGGTCGTCCCCGGGCTGATCGCCCTGGTCATCGAGCCGGGCCTGGGCAGTACGAAGAGCGGGCTGCAGTACAACGACGCGATCCCGCTGCTGATGCGCGATCTGCTGCCCAACGGCGTGCTGGGCGTCGCGGTGACCGGTCTGCTCGCCGCCTTCATGGCGGGCATGGCGGCCAACGTCTCGTCCTTCAACACCGTCTTCACCAACGACATCTGGGCGGCGTATGTGCGCAAGGGCCGGTCGGACGAGCACTACCTGCTGACCGGGCGCGTGGTGACGGCGGTCGGTGTGGTGTGCGGCATGGGGACGGCCGTCATCGCGTCCTCGTTCAGCAACATCATGAACTATCTGCAGACCCTGTTCTCGTTCTTCAACGTGCCGCTGTTCTGCGTCTTCATCATCGGCATGTTCTGGCGGCGGGCCACGGCCGCGGCCGGGTTCTGGGGGCTGCTCTCCGGGACCGTGGCCGCGATGATCAACTATTTCTGGCTCTACAAGGCGCAGGTGATCTCCATCCCCAGCGACCAGGGGGCCAACTTCGTCTCGGCGATCGTGGCGTTCGTGGCCGGCGGCGTGGTGATGGTGACCGTCTCGCTGTGCACCAAACCCAAGCCGGTGGAGTCGCTGGCCGGGCTGGTCTACGGGACCACCTCCCCCGGTATGGCCGAACCGCCGGCCGTCGGCGACGAGGCCTGGTACCGCCGGCCGGCGCTGCTGGGCTGGGGCGCGATCGTGCTGGCGGCGCTGTGCTACGTGCCGTTCTCCCTGTGACCTTCTCCCCGTTGTCTCCTGCGTCTCCCGAAGGCAGGCCCGAGTCATGAGCGACGAGTACGAGTACCAGCACCAGGTCGAGGAGCTCGAGGGCAAGTCGGCCTCCGCGGCCCGGCTCTTCGACGTACGGCGGATCATCGGCGGGCTGTTCGTGATCTACGGGATCATGGTCACCCTCGCCGGGATCACCGTCTCGGACGCGGACCTGAAGAAGGCCGAGAACATCAACATCAATCTCTGGACGGGCGTATGCATGCTCGTCCTCGGGCTGCTGTTCCTGCTCTGGCTCAGGCTGCGGCCCTCCGCCCCGCCGCACCCCGCGCCCGAGCCGCCCACACCGCCTGAGGAAGGTCCGAACGCGGGCGGCAGCTGAGTCACGGCGACGGCGGCGGCTGGTGGGTCGCCGCCCGGTCCAGCAGCCCCGTGCGCGCGGCCAGGGCCGCGGCCTCCAGCCGGGACCCCACCCCCAGCTTCATCAGCACCCGCTGGACATGCGTACGCGCCGTGCTGGGCGCGATCCCCATGCCCGCGGCGATCAGCCTGGTGTCCTCGCCGTCCGCGACCCGGACCAGCACCTCCACCTCGCGGGGGGTGAGCATCCGCAGCAGCCGGGAGCCCTCGTCGTCCGGCTGCGCCGCCGGGTTCAGCAGCTCCGCGAACGCGCCCTGCAGCAGCTGCGGCGCCACGGCGGCCTCCCCCGCGCGCGCCTTCACCATCGCCCGCTCGACGCCCTCGATGCGCTCGTCGTGGCGCACATAGCCGGACGCCCCGGCCGCGAACGCGGCCGCTATGCCGCGCGGGCTCGGCACCGGGCCCAGCACCACCACGGCGACCTGTGGCCGCTCCTTCTTTATCCGTACGACCGGTTCGAAGGCCCCGGGCTCGGCGGGCGCCGCCGTGCCCAGCAGACACACCTCCGGTGCCCGGCTCACCACCAGCTCCGCCGCCCCCGCGCTCGGCGCGGCCGCCGCGAGCACCCGGTGCCCGCGCAGCTTCAACGCCGAGGCGAGCGCCTCGGCGAGCAGTCGGTGGTCATCGACCACCATGAGTCGCACGCCCACGAGCTCCCCCCATCCGCTCAGGCACGAAGTCCCGGCCGCTCACCGGCCGCTCAGTCCCACCGTCCGCGCCGGCACCCCCTCGACTGCGGGGCCTCACACAGAGGCCCTGGACTCCCTTGCCCCGGGAAGCTACACGCTTGTTCGACGTCATGGGCCCCTTACCCGGAAGAAGCCCCCCGGAATGCCGAAATCCCGGCCATTCGCGCCTACTTGACATCTACTTGGCGTCCGAATCGGACCGATACAGCCGCCCCGCCCGCCCGCGCATACGCGGGCGCCAACGGCGGCGGCCCCGCCCCGTACGGTACGTATGGGGCAGGGCCGCCGAGCTGTCTTCCCGAGGCGCTTATCGGTCAGCCGCCAGCGCCGAAGATCGCGGCGAGCGGGTCGTCCTTGTCGTAGCTGCCACTGGGCTTGGTGGCGTACTTGTCGCTCATGTAGAGCCGCTGGTTCGCGTAGATGACCTCGTTGTACTTCGCGCTGAACTTGGACTCCATCTCGCGACCGGCGACCTGGTTCTGCAGCAGCTTGTCCTTCTTGTACGACTTGGGGTCGATCCGCCAGACCGCGCCGCCCGCGTCATAGGTGGCCTCCTGGTAGGCGGTGACGTAGCCGTCCTTGTCCAGGCCCAGCGGGGTCAGCGCCGCGCCCTCGACGCCGTCGGTCTTGCCGATCGCCTTGCCGGTCTTCAGGCTGAAGGCGATGACCTCGTTCACCGTGCCGGACGACGAGCCGGAGCGCTCCTCGGACCCCATGAACAGAGCGTCCGCCGACTTGCTGACGACGGCCATCTTGCAGCCCTCGACATTGGTCGACTCACACTCGGCGATGTACTTACCGCCCTCCGTGGAGATCTTGCTGACGACCTTGCCCACCTTGCCGCTGTCGTCGATCGTCAGGAAGTCGGAGACCGCGGCACCCGTCGAGTCGCCCGCGTCGAGGCCGACGATCAGCGGGTCGGTGGACAGGACGTGGACGTAGTCCAGGCCGGGCGAGACCTTGTAGCTGGACTTGATCTTGCCGTTCTTCGGGTTCAGCGTCTGCACCTGGATCTGCGGGTTGTCGTACTGACCGCACCGGCGCACCGCGACCAGCTTGTCGCTGCCGCCCGCGTAGCCGTCGTCCGAGCAGTCCTCGCCGTCCTGCGGCTTCCACAGCAGCTTGCCGTCGAGCGACCAGGCCGCGCCGCCGCTGGTGCCGCCCGCGGCGACGGTGCCGCCGCCGAGGGTCACCTCGTCGAAGCGCAGCTTGTCGTCACCGGCACCCACATGCTTCTGCCAGAGCATCTTGCCGTTGTTCAGGTCGAAGAGCCCGACCTCCGTGCAGGAGGGGTACTTGTCCGCCTTGGAGGGCTTGGCCTCCTGGAAGAGGATCGTCGTCAGGCCGTCCTCGTTGAGGTGGGCCGAGGACCAGCAGATCTCGCCCGCCAGCGGGATGGTCCACTTCGGGCTTCCGCCGTCCAGCGGATAGCCGACGATCTTGTAGACGTCGGCCTTCACAAAGGTGTCGTCGGTGACCCACATGCCCTCGGTGGTGATCTGGTCGCTCACCTTCGGCATGTCGATCTTGTTGAGCAGCTTCCCGTCGACGGTCTCGGGCGCGGGCACGTCCTTGCCGCCCGTCGTGCCCGAAGTGGATTCCTGGCTCTGCTTCTTGTCCTTGGGGTCCTTGGCCTGGTCGTCGNNCCGCCGCCCTGGCCGCCGCCCGGCGCCACGCCCGGGTAGGCGTTCTGGGGCGGGTACGGGCCCTGGGGCGGATATCCGTACTGCGGCTGCTGGCCGGACGGGTACGCCGCGGGCATGCCCACCTGCGTCGGCTGCGCGTGCACGGACTGCGGCTGCTGCGGCGGATAGCCGTA
>NZ_MUNE01000934.1 GCF_002154605.1 Streptomyces milbemycinicus
CGCCGCCCGGCCAGAAGCAGCTTCCGCGCGAGGTGGGCGGCGGCTTCGTGGCCGTGCTCGCGTTCTGCGGTATCGCCGTCTCGGTGATGCAGACGCTGGTCGTCCCGCTGGTGACCGAGCTGCCGCAGCTGCTGCACACCTCCAGCTCCAACGCCTCCTGGGTGATCACCGCCACCCTCCTCGCGGGCGCCGTGTCCACCCCGGTCATGGGGCGGCTCGGCGATATGTTCGGCAAGCGCAGGATGCTGGTGGTGGCCCTCGGGCTGCTGGTCGTCGGCTCGCTGGTGTGCGCCGTCACCTCCGACCTGGTGGTGATGGTGGTCGGCCGGGCCATCCAGGGCGGCGCGATGGGCGCGATACCGCTTGGCATCAGCATCATGCGCGACGAGCTGCCGCCCAAGAAGCTGGGCTCCTCGATGGCCCTGATGAGCTCGTCGCTGGGCATCGGTGGCGCGTTCGGCCTCCCGGCCGCCGCGTTCGTCGCCCAGCACACCAACTGGCATGTGCTGTTCTACGGCGCCGCCGGGCTCGGTCTGCTCGCGCTCGCCCTCGTGCTCATCGTCGTCCCCGAGTCGAGCGTACGGACCCCCAGCCGCTTCGACGCCATCGGCGCGATCGGGCTCTCGGCCGGTCTGGTCTGTCTGCTGCTGCCCATCACCAAGGGCGGCGACTGGGGCTGGTCCAGCGGCACCACCCTCGGGCTGTTCGGCGCGTCCGCGCTGATCCTGCTGGTCTGGGGGTTCGTGGAGCTGCGGACCGCCGAGCCGCTGGTGGACCTGCGGACCACCGCGCGCCGTCAGGTGCTGCTGACGAACCTCGCCTCGATCATGGTCGGGTTCTCCTTCTACGCGATGTCGCTGATCCTCCCCCAGCTGCTGGAGCTGCCGAAGGCCACCGGCTACGGCCTCGGCCAGTCGATGGTCATGGCGGGTCTGTACGTCGCGCCGATGGGTGTGGCGATGATGCTGGTCTCGCCGCTGTCCGCGCGGATCAACGCCACGCGCGGGCCGAAGGTCTCGCTGCTCCTGGGTCTGCTCGTGATCGGCGCCACGTACGGCGGCGGCATCGTGATGATGGACCACGTCTGGCAGGTCGTCGTGCTCTCGACCGGGCTCGGCGTCGGCGTCGGGATCGCGTACTCGGCGATGCCGACCCTGATCATCAGCTCCGTGCCGGCCTCGGAGACGGGTGCGGCGAACGGGCTGAACACCCTGATGCGGTCCATCGGCATGTCCACCTCCAGCGCGGTGGTCGGCGTGATCCTCGCGCACCAGACCACGAACTTCGGACGGCTCGCGCTGCCCAACACGGACGGGTTCAAGATCTCGTTCGCCGTCGCATGCGGGGCCGCCGCCCTGGGTCTGCTGATCACCCTGTTCCTGCCCAACCGGCGCCGTACGCCCGTGACGGGCCAGCCGCAGACGGGCCAGGCGCCGGCAGAGCAGGAAGCGGCCCCGGCCACCCCGGCGGCCCAGCCCGCGGCGGCGGCCGAGGCCGCGGCAGCAGCCCAGCCTGCAGCGTCGGCCGAGGCCGCTGAGGCCGCTGAGGCCATTGCCAGCGGCGGCGGTGTCCAGGGCCGGGTGCTCGGGTCCGGCGACGTCCCGCTGGCGGGTGCCGCCGTCACCCTCATCGACAACACCGGCCGCCAGCTCGGCCGTACGGTCAGCGGCCCCGACGGCCGGTACTCCCTGACCGCCCCCGACGCCGGCAGCTTCGTCCTGATCGGCTCGGCCCCTGGCCACCAGCCGCAGGCGGTCACGCTGCTGCTGTCCGACGCCCCTGTCACCTGTGATGTGCGGCTGGCCGGAGGCGGCGGGCCCACCGGGACCGTACGGGCCTTCGGCGGCGAGCCGCTGGCCGGGGCGACGGCCATCGCGATCAGCCCCGACGGTGCGGTCGCCGCCACGGCCACCGCCGACGAGAAGGGCGACTTCGCGCTGCCCCAGCTCACCCCCGGCTCGTACACGCTGACCATCAGCGCCGAGGGCCACCGTCCGCACGCCGCGCAGCTGGAGATCACCGGCACCGGGCAGCCCCCGCGGATCGATGCCGAGCTGCGGCCCGCGGCCAAGGTCCGCGGCACCGTGCGCGCCCAGGGCGGGCGGCCGGTGGAGGACGCGCGGGTGGCGCTGCTGGACTCGGCGGGCGATGTGGTCGGGCAGTGTGTGACCGGCGCGGACGGGGCGTTCCACTTCGAGGGGCTGACCGACGAGCACTACACGGTGGTCGCCAGCGGTTACGCACCGGCGACCATGCCCGTCACGCTCGGTGGCGCCAAGGGCTCCGGGGGCTCCGAAGGCTCCGAGGCGCGGGACGTCGACTTCCTGCTGAGCCACGGCTGAGCCACAGCTGAGAGAGCCGGTCCTGCTCTCTGGTCCTGCTTTGGTACCGAACCCGGTACTGGAGCAGGGCGAGGGCGCCGGCAGCGAGCGCGCGCCCCTGGAATGCACCTATTCCTCCATGGCGCCCTCCTCGTCCGGAAGGCTCTCCTCCTCCTCCTCCGGGAGGCTCTCCCATGCCTCCCCCCTCCTGAACAGCTCGTACCCGTCCTCCTCCGCGATCGTCTCCGCCTCGGCGCGGCTGTGGAGGGGGACCTCATAGGTGTGGCTGTCGACCGTCGCGTGGACGCCTTCGCCGTCGGTGATCGTTTCGATCGCGTGCGTCTCGTAGATGACGCGCCCCGGCTCGGCCGTACTCCAGACCACGTGCATGCTCACTGCCATCGGACACTCCCGAAGGACGAGCCCCCTGGTATCAGGGTCTCACCTGCCGACCTGGTCTTCACCGACTCCCGGCGCACCACCCGGACCATTGGGGCACCACCTAGACCCTTGGCCGACGCAAGCTCGGAAACAGGCGTCTGTGCAAGGGTATTGACGAAAGGATGTTGACGACGGGCCGGGACCGCACCTTCCCCAGGAACCGGCAGGGGTAGAGGAAGGAAGCACGACGATGACGAGCATCGCTGCGGATGCCGAAACGTGGATCAGGCGGTACGAGAAGTCCCCGGACAGCGCGTTACGGCTGGTGTGCCTGCCGTACGCCGGCGGGTCGGCCAGCTACTTCTTCCCGGTGGCGAAGGCGCTGGCGCCCTCGATCGAGGTGCTCGCCATCCAGTACCCCGGGCGCCAGGACCGGCACCGCGAGCCCTGCATCGACGACATCGGCAAGCTCGCCGACGCCGTCGTCGGGGCGCTGGAGGGGCTGGACGACAAGCCGCTCGCGCTGTTCGGCCACAGCATGGGCGCCACGCTGTCGTACGAGGTGGCGCTGCGGCTGGAGGAGCGGAAGGTGATGCCCGTCCGGCTGTTCGTCTCCGGGCGACGGGCGCCGTCCCGGGTCCGGGAGGAGTCCGTGCATCAGCGGGACGACGCGGGGGTGCTGGAAGAGCTGCGCATGCTGAACGGCACGAACGGCGAGGTCCTGGAGAACGAGGAGCTGCTGCGGATGGCGCTCCCGGCGATCCGCGGCGACTACCGGGCCATCGAGTCGTACCGCTGCGAGCCGGGGCGGCGGATCAGCTGCCCGATCACCGCGCTGACGGGGGATGCCGACCCGAGGGCGTCGGTCGACGAAGTGCGCGACTGGGAGAAGCACACCACCGCGGAGATGGATCTCACGGTGCTCAGCGGCGGGCACTTCTTCCTCAATGACCATGTGCCTCAGGTCCTCAAGATCATCTCGGCGCGGCTGCTGCCGGCGCCCCGCTCCTGAGCACGACGATGCCGCGGGCCCGGGGCATCGTCGTGCCCCGGGCCCCTTCGCCTCGAGCCCCCTTCGCCCCGAGCCCGCTTCACCGCTGCCGCACGACCGCGACATTCACCAGCGCCAGCACCGCGAGCGCGCCCCCGAACCACATCACACTCGACACCGCGATCCCGTCCGCCGCCCGCCCGCCGAGCAGCGCGCCCAGGGATATCGCCACGTTGAACACCCCGACGAACAGCGCCGAGGCCGCCTCCCGCTCCTCCGGCTCCGGCACCGCCTGCAGCACCCACGTCTGCGAGGTGACCGACACCCCTCCGTACGCCAGCCCCCACAGCATCAGCAGCACCGTGGCCCCCGGCGTCGTCCCGCCGGCCACCGGCATCAGCAGCACCGCCGCGGCGAGCAGGGCGAAGATGACCATGAGGGTGCGGCGCGGATCGCGGTGGGCGGTGGCGCCGGCCAGGAAGTTTCCGGCGATGCCCGCCACGCCGTACGCGAGCAGCAGCGTGCTGATCAGCCCCGCTCCGACCGCCGAGCCCGCCTCCAGCACCGGGCGTACGTAGGTGTACGCGCCGAAGTGCCCGGTCACCAGCAGCAGGGTCGTGATCAGGCCGGTGCGCAGCCGGGCGTTGCGGAACAGGCCGGGCACCTCGCTCAGCCGGATCGCGCGGTCGGCGGGCAGCGGCGGCAGCGTGATGGCCAGCGCGGCCGCGACGGCCAGCGAGAGCGCCCCCACCACCGCGAACGCGGCGCGCCAGTGCACCACATCGCCGATGAGCGTGCCGACCGGCACGCCCACGACCGACGCCACCGCGATGCCGCTGAAGACGACCGATGTGGCGTGGCCGACGGACTTCTCCGGCACCAGTCTGGCCGCCAGGCCCGCCGCGATGGACCACACGCCGCCGATGCTCACCCCCACCAGAATCCGGGCGAACAGCAGAACGGCGAAGCCGGGCGCGAGCGCCGACAGCAGATTGGCGGCGGCCAGCAGCCCCATCAGGCCGATGAGCAGCAGCCGCCGGTCGAGCCGGCCGACGGTGGCGGCCAGCAGGGGCGCCGCGACGGCGGCGACGAGGCCCGGCACGGTCATGGCCAGGCCGGCCGTACCGGCCGAGACCCCGAGCGCGGAGCCGACCGAGGTGAGCAGGCCGACCGGCAGCATCTCGGTGGTCACGACCGCGAAGGTGCCGACCGCCACGGCGGCGACGGCGAGCCAGTTTCCGAGCGGCGAGCGCACGGATCCGGCCCCGGACCCGGATTTTCCTTCCGGGGTGGTGAGTTCCGTGGTATTGGACATGTCTCAAGCGAACAGCCCGGATCGGCCGGGAACAACGGCCTTTCCCTCAGGCTTCGATGAGCGGCCGTCGGCCCCCAGGCTTCGATGAGCGGCCCTCGGCCCCTCGGCCGGGAGCCGTCAGCCCACCTCGCGACGCATGCAGACCCGCGGCCACCGGTCCAACCCGTGCGCCGCCTCGCTCCGCCGGATCTCCCGTAGCCCGGGGGTGAGTTCGTCCTCCCCCAGGGTCCGGAACCCGCACCGCGCCGCGTAGTACGGGGCGTTCCACGCCACATCGACGAACGTGGTCAGCGTCAGCGCCGACGCCCCCTCGGCCGCCGCCCGCCCCGCCGCGTGCTCGATCAGCGCCCGGCCCACGCCGCGGCGCGCGCTGTCGGGGTGCACGGAGACCTGCTCGATATGCATGTTCCCGTCCACCGGGTCGGTGATCAGATACGCCACCGCCCGGTTCTCGCCGTTCGCCGCGACCCAGGCCCGCCCGGCGCGCTGGTACGTCCCCAGCTCGTCCAGGCTCAGCGGCTCGTCGTCGGCGATCTCGTCCATGCCGATGTCCCGGAAGCACAGGCCCGCGGCCCGCTCGATGTCCTGCAGGACGGGAAGCTCTTCGATGGTGCTCAGTCGTATCCGCACGCGCCCATCATCCACGCGTCCATCATCCACGCGTCCGTCATTTACGCGCCGGGCGCGTCCAGGTCGTTCAGGGTGTCTCCTCCAGAGGGATCAGCAGCTGGGTGACCAGGTGGTCGGGGGCCGTGACGGCGGGGTCGTTGAGGTAGAGCTCGCGGATGGGCCCGGTGGGCGCGTGGCCGCGTTCGACGCACCAGGCCACCAGCGCGTGGGCGGTCAGGGAGATCTGGTCGTACGCGCCTGTGTGGGTCGCACAGGCGAACGTGCCGCCGGGGAGCAGATCCACCGTGGTGCCCGGCGGGGCGGGGCGGCCCTCGGGGAGCGCGGCCGTGATGGTGATGGGGATGTACTCGCCCATGTCGACGGGGAAGAGCCCGACCAGCCGAAGGCCCTCGCCGGGTGGCTTCTTCCCCGGCTGCCCCTCCCACGGGGGCCCCGCTTCCGGCGGCCCCTGCACTCCCCGCTCCCCTCGTTCCGCGTGCTCCCCCGCCGCCAGCAGCGCCAGCAGCCTGCCCACACACGCCCCCGTGACCCGCCCGATGTCCTCGGGCGAGTCGGCCACATCGCGGACGACGGCCACCCGCTGCGGCTCCTCCCGCCGCAGGGTCACCTCGGCCGTGGGCAGGCCGCCGGCCAGGATGCGCTCCAGGGCGGCGAGGGACCGGCGGCGCCGGGCGAGCTCGTCGTCCAGCCGGTCGCGTACGTCGCCCAGGGCGCGGGCGGGGTCCTGCCCGGAGAGCACGTCCTTGATGGCGGCCAGCGGCACATCCAGCGAGCGCAACAGGCCGATGGACATGGCGTCCCGCGCCTGATCCGCACGGTAGTAGCGGTATCCGGTGTCAGGATCCACCCGGGCGGGCGGCAGCAGGCCGAGATCGGCGTAGTGGCGCAGCTGTTTGACGCTGAGCCGTACGAGACGGGCGAACTGGCCGATGGACAGGGGGTCGTCGTCGTTCACACGCCTCAGCATGGCCTCTCCCACGGGGGGAGAGTCCACCCGCCCGCCCCTCCGTCAGCGGGTCAGGCGCAGCGGGGTCAGGCCCAGCGCCTTGAGCACGCCGTCGCTGAGGGCCACGTCGTTGTCCGGCCCGGCCTTGGCGTGGCCCGCCTCGATTCCGTAGTAGCCCTGGGTGGTGTTCACCAGTACGTACTTCCCGTCGTCCATGCGGGCCAGCAGCAGGACGTACTCGTGCCGGACGGTGAGTTCGGGTCCTGAGGGCAGCGCGGCGCCCGGGCTGGGGTACGACGCGTGGATCGTACGGCCGGGGGGCTTGCCCTTGCCCGTCGCCACCACGCTCACCGTGGCGATGGTCTCCGCGAACCCGTCCTCGTCGGTCTCACGGGTGGCGACGACGCGCGCGCGGACGACGACATCGGCGTGCCGCTCCAGGTCCCCGGTGGTCACGTAGTACGGCTCGTCGGCGGCAGGGGGTTCGGCCGGGCGGCCACCGGAGCCACCGCCCGGCGAGCCGAACACGGTGACGAGGGTGACGACCGCGGCGACGGCGACCGCGAGGGCGGCCACCGACCCGCTCAGGACCAGCCCGCGCCGACGCATACGCCGCCGTTCGGACGGCCTCGCGGGCTCCTCAGGAGCGGTCTCCGGGACCGGGTTCGCCTGCTGCATCAGGGACTTCACGCGGATCATGCCGACTCCAAGGGCGAGGGGGGCGAGGGGGGCGAG
>NZ_MUNE01000935.1 GCF_002154605.1 Streptomyces milbemycinicus
AGCAGCGCCTCCTCGCGCAGCAGCGGATTGACCACCGCCACCACGTTTCCGCTGCGCGAGGAGGCGCTGCTGCACACCCTGTCGGTGAGCGAGGCGCGGCTGGCGCTGGTGGACGCCGGGCTGTACGCGCGGCTCGCCCCGGTGCGCGACCGGCTGCCCGCGCTACGGGAGGTGGTGCTGATCGGCCCGGTCGCGCCCCCGGGGACCGGGCCGGGCGTCGCGCGCCTCGACGGTGTCCTGGAGAACATGGAGAATCGGACGCTCGTCGGGCCGCCGGGCGCGGTGAGCCCGGACGACGTGGTGTGCGTCCAGTTCACGAGCGGGACGACGGGGCTGCCCAAGGCCGTCCGGCTCACCCATCGCAACCTGGTCGTCAACGCCGCGCAGATCGCCGAGGCACACCGCCTCGGCCATGGCTCGGTCGCCCTCAACCACCTGCCCACCTACCACCCCATGCATCTCAACTCGGCCCTGTTCGCGGGCGCCACACAGGTGCTGTGCGCCGCGCCCGACCCGATCGACGCGGTCGAGGCCGCCAACCGCCACTGCGCCACGCACTTCTACAGCCTTCCGGTCCGCCTCGCCCGGCTCGCCGCCGCCCCCGCCCTTGACGGGCTGCGGCTCGCGACCGTGCGGCAGATCGCGTCCGGCGGATCGGCGCTGCCGGTGCGGGACGCGACGCGGCTGGCCGAGCGGTTCGGGGTGCCGGTGTTCCAGGGGTACGGGCTCGCCGAGACCTCCCCGCTGACCCACAGCGACGACCCCGGCCGCCCGGTGCCCGGCTCGGTGGGCCGCCCGGTGGCCGGCACCGAGTGCCGGGTCGTGGACGTCGAGCGCCGTACGGTGCTCGCGCCCGACGAGGCGGGAGAGGTGCAGGTGCGCGGCCCGCAGGTGATGAAGGGCTACCTCGGCGGCCCGGACGGCACCGGCCTGGAGGACGGCGGCTGGTTCTCCACCGGCGATGTCGGGCGGATCGACGGGGAGGGACGGCTGTTCCTGGTCGACCGGCTCGGGGACACCTTCAAATGCGACAACTTCCTCGTCGCCCCGACGGAGATCGAGCAGGTGCTGCTCGGCCATGAACTGGTCCGCGAGGCCGTGGTCTTCGGCCTGCCGGACGCCGCGCGGGGCGGGCTCGCCGCCGCGCTGGTGGTGCTTCAGCCGCGTGCGACCGGCCCGGACGAGGGCCGCTTGGCAGCCATTGGGGCGGCCGTGGCCGATCAGCTCCCGTACTACCAGCGGCTTCACCACATCGAGGCGGTGGACGCCATCCCGCGCAACGCGAACGGAAAGGTGCAGCGCCGCGCCCTGCGCGACGCCCTCATCACACGCCTCCAGACACGAACCCCTGACCACGCTCCTGTCCGAACCCAGGAAGGCCGTACCGTGGACCACCCGACCGGTCTGTTCACCGTCATCAACACTTTCACGCTCAAGGACCACGGCCGGGCCGATGAGTTCGAGCGGCGTTTTCTCGACCATGTGGCGTGGATGCGCGCCCAGGAGGGCTTCGACTCACACCAGGCGGTGCGGCTGGTGGAGCGGCCCGGGGCGTACATCAACCTCGGCCGCTGGCGTTCGCCCGAGTCCTTCCAGCGGGTGCGGGGCAGCGAGGTGTTCCAGGCACACGCCAAGGAGTTCCACGAAGTGGTGGAGGTGGACGCCGACCCGTCCCGCAATGTGCTGCGTACGGGCGGCGATGTCACGGAGGGCGCGCCGGTGGTGGTCGTCGAACGGCTGGGCATTGAGGGTGCTGGGCTCAGCCTCGACGCGTTCGACGACTCCTACCGGGAGTACGCCCGCGCCCTGACGGCGCGGCCGGGCTTTCTGCACGCCGACTTCAGCCGGTCGCTGACACGGCCCGGCAACTACACCTTCGTCACCTGGTGGTCGGACGCGGAGGCCTGGCGGGCGGCCCGCGCCGACGCCCCGGCCTTCGGCACGGCCGAGTGCGCCGTGCACCTCGCCGCGCAGGCCGCGGTGGGGAAAGCGGCGGATCGTGTCGGCTGAGGCACCCAGGCCCGCGGAGCCCGAGCCCGCGGAGGCCGGTGCCGAACCGGCCACGCTGGGGCTCGACGGGAAGGTCGCGCTGGTGACGGGGGCGACGCGCGGCGTCGGGTTCGCGGTGGCCCGCAAACTGGTCGCCGCGGGCGCCCAGGTGATCCTCGACTACGCGCACAGCGAGGCGGACGCCGAACGCGCGCTCCGCGACCTGTCGGGGCTCAAGGGCAGCGCGATCGCCCGGCGGGCGGATGTGACCAGCCCCGAGCAGCTGCACACGCTGCTGGCCGAGGTGCGCGAGCGGTACGGCCGACTGGACATCTTTGTGCACAGCGTCGCGTCCTGGCATCCGATGCCGGCCGTCGGGGCGCGCCCCGACGGCGTACGGGCCGACCTCTCGGCTGCCCTGGACCCGCTGCTGCACGGTGCCTCAGCGATCGCCGACCTGATGGCGTACGGGCCCGGGCGGATCGTCGCGGTGTCCAGCAGCGGCGCCCACCGGGCCGTGCCGCGCTATGTCGGCCCCGGCATCGCCAAGGCGGCGCTGGAGAGCCTGGTGGGCTATCTCGCCGTGGAGCTGGCGGGCCGCCGGATCGCGGTCAACGCGGTCGCCACCGCGAAGCTCGACAAGGGTCCTGATACCCCCGACCCGGCGACCGCCGCGGCGCTGGCCGCGCGCACCCCCGGCGGCCGGCTGACCACGCCGGCCGATGTCGCCGATGTGGTGGCCCTGCTGTGCACGGCGGAGGCGGGCTGGATCCAGGGCCAGGTGATCACCGCGGACGGCGGTCTGGGGCTGCGCGCGTGAGCGCACCCGCGGCGCGTCAGAAGGGAGCGCAGGTGGCCGAGGAGGAGTTCGACACCGATGTGTGCGTGGTCGGCGGCGGCCCGGCCGGGCTGGTCCTGGCGCTGCTGATGCTGCGCTCCGGGGTGCGGGTGACGGTGGTGGAGCGCTCCCGTACGCACCACCGGGAGTTCCGCGGCGAGATCCTGCAGCCCGGCGCGATGGCGCTGCTGGACGACCTCGGCGTACTGGCCGGGGCCCGGGCGCGCGGCGGACACGAGCACGACCGGTTCCGCCTGGTCGAGGGGGACCGTGTGCTGCTGGAGGCCGACTACCGGCTGCTGCCCGCCCCGTACGACCACCTGCTGAGCATCCCGCAGGCGCATGTGCTGGACGAACTGCTCGCGCACTGCCATCGCTTCACCGGTTTCCGCTGGCTGGACGGGCGGCGGGTCGGCGGTCTTGTCCGCCGGGAGGGCCGCGTCGCCGGTGTCACGGCCGCCGGGCCGGTGGGCCCGTGCACCGTACGGGCCCGGGTGGTCGTCGGCGCGGACGGCCGCTATTCGCGGATCCGGCGGCTGGCGGGCATCGGGGCGGGGCGCACGGAGGCGTTCGCCCACGATGTGCTGTGGTTCAAGCTCAAGGAGAGCCACAACCAGAGCAAAAGCAACAGTGTCGAGCCGCCCGTCCGCGATGTGCGGGTGTTCCGCGCCGGCGGCAGCCCCGTACTCGTCTACGCCTCGTGGCCCGACCGCATCCAGGTCGGCTGGACCCTGCCGCACAAGGGCTATCGCGATATCGCCGGACAGGGCCTGGACCACGTCAGGGACGAGCTCTGCCGCGCCGTGCCGCCGTACGCCCACCTCATCCGCGAACAGATCCGCTCGCAGGGTGACCTCAGCCTGCTGGACGTGTTCTCGTCGCGGGCCGAGCGCTGGGCCGACGACGGTCTTGTGCTGATCGGCGACGCCGCCCACACCCACAGCCCGATCGGCGCCCAGGGCATCAACCTCGCCGTCCAGGACGC
>NZ_MUNE01000936.1 GCF_002154605.1 Streptomyces milbemycinicus
GACCCCGACGACCGGTCGTCGTGGCGCATCGGCGTGCTACGCGTCCCGGACAGCCGCGGCGGCTCGGCGTACGTGCACGGCAAACTGCACCCAGGCACACCGGTGCGAGTGCGGGGGCCGCGCAACAACTTCGCCCTCCAGCGGGCCGATCGCTACCTGTTCGTGGCGGGCGGCATCGGCATCACACCGTTGCTACCGATGATCGCCGCAGCCGAGACCGCCGGGGCGGAATGGCGGCTGCTGTACGGCGGCCGGACGCGCTCCTCGATGGCCTTCCTGGACGAACTTGCCGCATACGGCGAGGCGGTGACCGTCCATCCGCAGGACCAGCACGGTCTGCTCGACCTCGACGGCTACCTCGGGGAGCCGGACACCGGCACCCTGGTCTACTGCTGCGGCCCCGAGCCGCTGCTGGCCGCGGCCGAGGAGCGGTGTGGCGCGTGGCCGGAGGGGGCGCTGCGGGTGGAGCGGTTCCAGGCCAAGGAGCAGGAAGAGACGGCGGCGGGCGCCCGTGCGTTCGAGGTGGTCCTCTCCCGGTCCGGGCACACCCTTCACGTGCCGCCCGGGAAGACCGTGTTGGAGGCTGTTCAAGAGGCTGGGGTATCCGTCCCATACTCCTGCGCCGAGGGCATCTGCGGCACGTGCGAGACCGAGGTGCTGACGGGCGAGCCCGACCACCGGGACTCCGTGCTCAGCGCGGAGGAGCGGGAATCCGGCGAGACGATGATGATCTGCGTCTCCCGCTCTCGCGGCCCCCAGCTGGTCCTCGATCTGTGACGGCTCTGCCGCCCTCTACTGCCGCTTCTGCGAGAAGCACATCTCTGCGCCACGTGATGCGCACACCCATGCCCACGGGAGAACCCGGAGAACTTGCGTGACCGTTCCTGAAAACATCGACTTGAGCCATCTCAGCGCCCCGGCCGGGGGCTCCCGGCGGCTGACCGGGCACCTTGCCCGGCCCGAGGGGCCGGGGCCCTGGCCCGGTGTCGTCGCCGTTCACGAAGCGCTCGGCGTTGACGACGTCATGCTGCGGCAGGCAGAGCGGCTCTCCCGCGCCGGTTATCTGGCCCTGATGCCGGACCTGTTCACGCAGGGCGGTGTCCGGCGCTGCCTGGTGCCAACCATGCGGGCATCGCTGTCCGGCCACGGCCGGGCGTACCAGGACATCGCGGCGGCGCGGACCTTCCTCGCAGAGAGCACCGAGTGCACCGGAGCGGTGGGCATCATCGGCTTCTGCATGGGCGGTGCCTTCGCCCTGATGTCCGCGGGGAGCGGGGGCTTCGATGTGGCCTCGGCCAACTACGGGATGCTCCCCAAGGAACTGGACGAGACGTTGTCCGGGGCCTGCCCCGTCGTCGCGAGCTACGGCGGACGGGACCGGATGCTCAAGGGAGCCGCGGCCAAGCTGGACTCGGCCCTTGAGCGGCTCGGCGTCGTGCACGACGTGAAGGAGTACCCACAGGCCGGGCACGCCTTCCTGAACGACGCGGAAGTCGGTCCGCGCCCGCTGCGGCCGCTGTTCCGCGTGACGGGCATGGGACCGCACCCGGAAGCCGCCGCCGACGCGTGGCAGCGCATCGAGACCTTCTTCGACACCCATCTCAAGCAGCCGATGACTGCCGGGTGACGTACGGCACGTGCCCGTACCCCCGAAGTCCTCGGCAACACCAGACCGCCCGATCGTAGGGCGTTCACCTCACACGAGAGCGGAGTTCATGAGCACCACACAGGCAGAGCAAGGAACCCAGACGGCGGACGCGGAGAAAGGCTGGCACGTCGACGACCGCTGCCTGAACTGCAACATCGCGCGTCAGCTCGCCCCCGGCATGATCGGCTACACGGAGGGCGGGGAATACGGCGGCCTGTCGACGGTCATCCGCCAACCGGAGACCGAGGCGGACGTCAAGAAGCTGTACATGGCCGCGCACGCCTGCCCGACTCGTTCCATCCACCCGCCGGCCGACGACCTGGGTGCTGATTCGGACCCCTACCCGATGGCGCTGGACGGGGACGGGATCGTCTACCTCTGCGGGCATGCCTCCCCGCAGACGTACGGCGCCACCTCTTACCTCCTGCGCCGCCCCGACGGCACCGCGATGATGATCGACACCCCGCGCTGGCGGCCCGCCCTCGCACGCCGCTACGAGCAGGAGGTCGGAAAGATCACCGACGTTCTGATCACCCACCTCGACCACGTCGCACACGCCCGGAAGTACGCCGACGCCTTCAAGGCCCGGCTGTGGATCCACGAGGG
>NZ_MUNE01000937.1 GCF_002154605.1 Streptomyces milbemycinicus
GGCGGCCGTACGGGCGGGACGGCCGCCCGAGGCGCTGCCGCCGGGGCCGGAGGGCCTGTTCGAGGGACGGCTCGCGAAACTGGCGGCGGGGGCGTGGGGCCTGCTGGTGTGCGGGGTGGCGAACGAGACCGGGCTGCTGGCCCGGCTGCTGGAGCCGTGCACCGTACGGGAGGCGGCCGAGGATCTGCTGCCGCCCGGCCTCGCCGAGGGGCTGTTGGAGGCCCTGGTGGCCGCCTCGGTGGTGCGCCGGGACGGCGAGGGCCGGTATGTCGCCGACGAGGGCCTGGAGCGGGTGCTGATCGGCGGCCCGCGCGCCTCGGCGTTCGCGGCGCGGCTGCGGCGCGCGCTGGACGGCGGGGCCCGGCTGCGGGACGGGAAGCCGGTCGCGGGGCGGGAGTCGCTGACCGGCTGCGGAGGCGAGGCGGCGCCGCTGGCTGATGTGCTGGTCAACTCGCTGCTGGGC
The DNA here is from genome assembly GCF_002154605.1 of Streptomyces milbemycinicus. Lineage (GTDB taxonomy): Bacteria > Actinomycetota > Actinomycetes > Streptomycetales > Streptomycetaceae > Streptomyces > Streptomyces milbemycinicus. The sequence goes on from NZ_MUNE01000937.1 coordinate 464, forward strand.
AGGCTGGAGGGGCTGCCGGAGCTGCTGGACCGGCCCGGGGCGCAGGTGGGCTGCGCGGCCGGGGACGGCGGCCGGTCCGCCGTCGAGCTGGCGCGTCATATCCCGTTCGTACCGGTGCTCGCGCTGGAGCCGGAGCCGGAGCCGGTGGCCATGGGCACGGCCGGGGGTGACGGTGAGGTACGGATCCGGACCGACGACGGCACGGGAAGCACAGCGGCGGGCTTCGCGGCGGGGGACTTCAAAGAGGGCGACCGGCTCGCGCTCGCCTGGCTGCCCGCCGCCGGGCTGTCCGGCCCCGAGCAGCTACGGGCGGCCGTCACCGCGGCCATGGAGGCGCTGCTGCCCGGCGGCTGGCTCGTCCTGCCGTGCCCGCTGCCGCCCAAGCGCCCGCTGGGGGCCGCGGCAGCGCACCTGGACCTCGCGCTCGCGGGCGGGCGTACACCCGAGACCGGCGAGGTCGAGGGCGCGCTGACGGCGGCGGGTCTTGGCCACGTACGGACCGCGTGGGACGACTCCGCGCTCGGCGTCCGGCTGATCGCGGCGCGCCGCCCCGCCTGACGGAGGTATGGCCGGTGCGGGACCCGCACCGGCCGCCGAGAGTAGCCTCAGTAGTCGGCGCGCAGATGGATCAGGGCCTGGTTGCGGCCCTCGGCGTGCTTGGTCTGGCCGATGCCGATGAGGTCCTTGGTGTAGTCGCTGTCCTTGGCGTGGCCGTGGGTCTCCGCCCAGTTGGCAACCATGGAGTCGACCTCCTTCTGGCCCGCCGTGAACTGCTTGGCGTTCTCCACGCTCGCGTCCAGGTTGGCCTCTTTGATGCGATCCCACATGATGCCGTGGGATTCGGAGCGGATGATCCGGTAGAGGATCTCCGAGCCGAACGCGGCGGCGCTGTTGGACACGAACTTCGGGCCGATGCTGGTGACGCTGGTGAGGGCGTTGTTGAAGTCCCGTTCCCACTGGATCTTCTTGTCGCGGTTGTCGAAGAGGACGTCCGCACGCACCCCGTCGTACATGCCGAGGACCGAGGACGCCTCCTGGATCGGCACCCGGGTGTGCTCGGAGACCTTCTCCGGCATGCCGGCGAAGGTCCCCGCCGCGTAGTGCCGCTGGGCGTTGTAGAGATCCGCGTACGCGTTCGGGTCGTTGGCGACCCCGCGCATGATCTTGACGAGGTGTTCCTCGGGGACGGAGACCCTGAGTTCGCCGTTCTCGTTCCAGAGTCCGTTGTGCTCGCGGTAGAGGGTGTTGTCGCGGGCGAGGGTCTGGTGCAGGTCGGGGGTGTAGTCGGCGAGGATGTTCGCCATCGGCCGGCGCAGCATGAGGTCCAGTTTCTCGGCCGCGCCCGCCTTGTTGAGCGATTCGATGGCCTGGTACATCACCCGGGCCTGGTCCTCGGTGTGCTTCCCCAGGGGGTAATCGGTGCCGGGCACATGGCCGGTGGCGGCGGCTTCGAGCGCGGCGCCGAAGCCCATCTTGCCGAACGAGTCGTCCATCGACATGGGCGGGCCGTAGCCACCATTCATCACCTGCTTCGGCCAGTCGCGCTGCTCGATGAGATAGGTGAGGTGGTCGTTCTTCAGCGGCCCCTTGCCCTCGGGGTCGAGGAACGCGGTGGCGGTGTCGGGGTCCTTGCTCATGAGGCCCAGGACGGTGTCGAGCGGATCGTTGACGAATTTGGGGTCGGCGCCGGTCCACTCGTCCCATACACCCGAAGGCTGCTTCTTCTCCGCTTTGATGATGTCGTCGCCCAGTGTGTAGAGGTACTGGTCGTCGAACTTGTCGTAGTTCTGGAGCATGGTCAGATACGACTGGTAGCCGTACCGTGGCACCTGCTTGCTGCCGTACTTCTCGAAGCCGACCTTCCGGACGCCTTCCGTCCAGTCACGGAAGAACTTCCCGTCCGGGCTGTTCAGCCAGGCGTTGAACTGCGGTGAGCCGGGCGGACGCTCCTTGAGGGTTCCCGGCACTGTGGTGGCCGTGGCCACCGAATGGGCCAGCCCCTGCTCCACGGAGAGATATTCGGTGTTGCTGACCGTGCCGTCGCGGTTGTACGAGAGCCCGACGAGCTTGTCGCTCAGCTTGATGGCGTCCCCGGGGCCCAGGCCACTGAGGAACGTCTGGCTGAAGGGCTTGCTGTGCGCGTTGTTGCGCATCAGTATCTGCATTTCCTTCAGCTCCGCCGGCGACAGCTTCCCGTCGATGAGCTTCTCCCCGAGGTCCGTGGCCCGCCGCCCCTCGTACACCTCGACATCGCCCTGCGCGGCCCCGTTGAAGCCGTTCAGGTCGCCCTTGCCGTCCGTGTCCTTCACGGACTCCCGCAGCGCGAGCTTGACGCCGTAGTCGGCGTCGTCGACCGCCTGGACGGCCTGCTCGATCCTCTTGGTCCAGGAGCGCTCGGTCTCCGGCAGGTCGGGGTCGTGGTGGGCGGAGAAGGCCGCCTCCTTGGTGGCCTTGGCGTAGTCGAAGGTGCAGCGGCCGTCGGCGTCGACCTTCATCCCGGCCGCCTGGGCCTCCTTGACCGCGTCCTTGACCGCGCCCACCAGCCCTACGAACTGGCCGTGGGCATCGCGCAGCAGATCCGCGACGGCCCGCGCCTCCACCTGGGCCGCGTCCAACTCGTGGCGGGTCTGGGTGGCGGTGTTGGCGGCGGAGTTGGCGCTGACGCCCCTCCAGGACATACCGGCGCTGATCTTCTGGACCTTGGTCTGGTACGTCGTCTCCAGCTTCTGGAGCTCGTCGGCCATGTCGTCCCACGCCTGGGCGGCGTCGGTCAGCTTGGCGAGGTCGGTGTCCATGACCTGGCGGTAGGTGACCATCTGGTTCCCTCTCAGGGGTGCGAGGAGGTGAGGGGGAGGGGCAACGAGGGCTGCGAGCCGCCGTTGGCAGACGTGCCGTACGAGTTGTTCCCGAAGATGCCGCAGAAGCTCGAACCGGTGTGCAGGTCCGTGCCCGTCAAGAGGACGTTGGTGCCGCGCAGGGCCTCCTTCTCCCCGCCCATCCGCTTCGTCAGGGCCTTCACCTGCGTCTGCCACTCGGTCAGGACATGCTTGAGCCCCAGGGCCGTGTCCCAGCCGTGGAACTCGCTGATCGCGGTGTTGGACTTGGTGTCCGCGTCGTCGCCCGCCTTGGTCAGGCCCGGCTCCAGCTCGTCCTCGATCACCCCGGCCGCCGTCTTCTTCTGCGCCGGAGACGTGCACAGCCCGCCGAACGGGGTGACCCCGCCACCGCCGCCACCACCGCCACCGTCGAGCTGGTTCAGCCGCATACCGCTGGACCGCCCCGCCGCCGAGTGCTCCTCCTGCGCGGCGGCCTTGAGCTGGGCCCACTCCTCGTCGAAGGACATCTTGAACTTCCCCCCGTCCCTACACACGGCGCATGGCCGTCAACTATCCCC
>NZ_MUNE01000938.1 GCF_002154605.1 Streptomyces milbemycinicus
CCGCCGCCCGCGCCCGCGCCCCCGGCGCACCGCGCACCGGAGAGCCGCCCGCCACCAGCCTGCCCTCCGCGTTCATCGAGGAGCTGGCCAACCCCCTCACCCCGGTGCTCGCCGCCGGGGCCGCACTGGCCGCGGCCGTGGGATCGCGCACCGACGCCGCCCTGGTGGCCGCCATCACCGGCACCTCCGCGCTGGTCGGCGGAATCCAGCGGGTCAGGACCGAACGCGCCCTGGCGGAGCTGTTCGCCCGCTCCGCCATCGGCGCACGGGTGCGCCGCGGCGGCACCGAGCGGCTGGTCGCCGCCGGTGACCTGGTGGCCGGCGACATCGTCGCGCTGCGCCCCGAGGACGTGGTGCCCGCCGACTGCCGGCTGCTGGAGGCCGAGGGCCTGGAGATCGACGAATCGTCGCTGACCGGCGAATCCCTCCCGGTGGCCAAGGACCCGGCGCCGGTGGCCGCCGCGGACATCACCGGACGCCGCTCGATGCTCTACGAAGGCACCACCGTCTCCGCCGGGCGGGCGGTGGCCGTCGTGGTGGCCACCGGCACCTCCACCGAGGTCGGCCGCAGCCTCGCCACCGCGCGCCAGGCCGCGCCCGTCACCGGCGTGGAGGCCCGGCTGGGCAGGCTCACCCGGGCCAGCCTGCCCATCGCCCTCGGCTCCGCGTCCGCGGTGTCCGTGGCCGGGCTGCTGCACGGCCGCAAGCTGACCGACACGCTCGCTCAGTCGGTGAACCTCGCCGTCGCCTCCGTACCCGAAGGGCTGCCCTTCCTGGTCAACGCGGCCCAGCTCGCCGCAGCCCGCCGGCTGGCCGACCTCGGCGCGCTGGTGCGCAACCCCCGCACCATCGAGGCGCTGGGCCGCGCCGACGTCCTGTGCTTCGACAAGACCGGCACCCTCACAGAGGGCAACCTCCAACTCGCGTCCGTCATCAGCGACGGAGAGGACCAACTGCCCGCCGACCGGCTCGACAACCCGCGCAAGGCCGTGCTCGCCGCCGCGCTGCGCGCCACCCCGCCGGCCAGGCAGGCCGAGCCCATGGCTCACCAGACCGACCGCGCGGTGATGGTCGGAGCCCGCCGCGCCGGCGTCGCCGTACGACACGGCGCCCCCCGCTGGCGGCGCACCGACTCACTGCCCTTCGAACCCTCCCGGGCCTACCACGCCACCGCCGGGCGCACCTCCCACCGCATGCTGCTCAGCGTGAAGGGCGCACCGGAGAACGTGCTGCTCCGCTGCACCCGCCGGCGGACCCGGGACGTACGGGCCCGGGACGTTCGGACCCCGCTGGACACCGCCGCCGCCAAGGAACTCGCCGACCGCGCCGAGGAGCTGGCCGGCGCGGGCCGCCGGATCCTGGCCGTGGCCGAGCGACCCATGGCCGACGACGAGGAGCTGACCGACGAGGCCGTACGGGACCTGGACTTCCTCGGCTTCATCGCGCTCGCCGACCCGGTCCGCACCAGCGCCGCCCCCGCCACCAGGCGGCTGCACGAGGCCGGTGTGCACACCGTGATGCTCACCGGCGACCACCCGGCCACCGCGGACGCCATCGCCGCGACCGTCAGCGACATCCCCGAACCGAAGGTGTGCACGGGCCCCGAACTGGACGAACTCGACGACGCCAGACTCGACGAACTGCTGCCCACCGTCGATGTGATCGCCCGGTGCAGCCCGCACCACAAGGTCCGCATCGTCCAGGCGTACCAGCGCGTCGGCCGGGTCGTGGCGATGACCGGCGACGGGGCCAACGACGCCCCCGCCATCCGCCTCGCGGACGTCGGAATCGCCCTCGGCCGGCGCGGCACGCCCGCCGCGACCGCCGCCGCCGACCTGGTCGTCGGCGACGACCAGCTGGAGACCATCGTCTCGGCGCTCATGGAGGGGCGGGCCATGTGGGCCTCGGTACGGGCCGCGCTCGCCATCCTCATCGGCGGCAACCTGGGAGAGGTCACCTTCAGCGTGGTCACCTCCGCGCTCACCGGCGGCACACCGCTGAGCGCCCGGCAGATCATGCTGGTCAACCTGCTCACCGACCTCGCGCCCGCACTCGCCATCGCGGTGCGCGAGCCGACCGGCCACACCGGTGAGCGGCTGCTGCGCGAAGGCCCGCACCGCTCCCTGGGCACCGCCCTGACCCGCGAGATGCTGCTGCGCGGCGCCATCACCGCCCTCGGCGCGGGCATGGCCTGGTCCGGCGCCCGGCTCACCGGCCGAGGGCGCCGCGCGAGCACGGTCGCGCTCGTCGCCCTCGTCGGCACCCAGCTCGCCCAGACCCTGGCCACCGGTGGCCTGGACCGGCACGTCCTGATCGCCGGGTTCGGCTCGGCGGCGGTCCTCGCGGGCATCGTCCAGACACCGGGCGTCAGCCAGTTCTTCGGCTGCACCCCGCTGGGCCCGGTGGCGTGGGGCATCACCATGGGCTCCATCGTCACGGCCACCCTGGTCGGCTCGGCGCTCACCCCGCTGGTGCGTGGCATGGCGGCCTAGGGCGAGGGCGTACGGCGTGCGGGGCTTACTACCGGTACGGCTCACCAGCGTACGGCTGAGAAGTCGATCGGCTGGGGCCTCAGCTTCCGCACCCGGTCCGTCAGCCCCGCCATGCGGCGGGCAGTCTCGGCGGCGGGCAGCCGCTTACGGTCCCCATGGCCGGGCAGCAGCCACTCGAAGCGCAGCCGTGGCACCGAGCGGACCAAGGACGCGGCCAGCACCTCGATGGAGTACCAGGTCACGCTCTCCACGACCTCGATATCCGCCGTCGTGCGCGACCAGTAGAGGCTGTCACCGCTGAAGCAGTACCGCTCGTCCGCGACGTACAGCACGCTGCCCTCCGTGTGCCCCGGGAGCGGATGGGCGACCACGCCCTCGGCCACCTCGACCGGCTCGACGCCGCGCAGCACACGGTCCGCGTCCGGCGCCGCGGCCAGATCGCCCTCGTGGATCCACAGCCGGGCGCCGAAGCGGTCCGCCCAGCGGCGGCCGTGCGCCGCGTGGTCGCGGTGGGTGAGCAGCACATCGGTCACCGGGCCCAGCGCCTCGTACCGCTCCGCCAGCGCCTCGCTCCAGCGCGGGGTGTCAACCATGACGCTCCCCGAACGGCGGCGCAGCAGATACGAGTTGGCGGCGGCGGTGTGCGTCGAGTTGTGTCCGCACAGCCAGACGGAGTCGTCCAGGGCCAGCGGAAACGGGTCGAGCGCCGGGTCGAGCCGCTGCCCGGAGGGAGGGCGGATCGACCGGGTGTGACAGGCATACGCGGCGGTGTGCAGCAGCCTGGTCTCCGCCTCGTCACGCGGCTGGCGCAACACCCGCGAACGGCCGCCGGCCTCGCCGATCAGCCCCGGGGCGAGCTGCCGCGCCACATCGCAGTTCGTACAGCGGTCGTCCACGTGCCAGCCGCCCTGTCGGCCGCTCTCGCCGAGGGGTGGCTGCGCCGTGTCGCTCATGGTCCGAGGTCCCTTCCGTCCGTGCGTCGATCACGGCCGGTGCGCGGCCGCTCACCCCATGCATATCCCGGGCGCGGCCCAAAAGAGAAGAGGGGCCGGACCTTGTTGTTTTCCGGGGAGGGGACTCTGAGCGACCGCGGCACGCGCGGAAGGTTTGTGGTGGTTTGTCGGTCAGCGGGTGTCGAGCGCCAGCCGGACCGCGAGCCCGCCGAAGATCACGGCCGACGCCCGCTCCAGCCGGCGGCGGAAGGAAGGCCGGCTGAGCAGCTTGTCCGCCAGGCTTCCGGCGGCCAGCCCGACCGTGGCGTCCACCGGCAGCCCGATCATGATGAACAGCCCGCCAAGCGTCAGCAGTTGCAGCCACACCGGCCACGCCCCATCGCCCACGGTCAGGAACTGCGGCAGAAACGCCAGGTAGAAGAGGATGACCTTGGGGTTGGCCACATTGGTGAGCGTCGCCATCAGATAGAGCTTGCGCAGCGGCCGACGGGGCGCGGCGGCCGGTGCGGGCCCCTGCCCGGCCTCGCCGGGCGTACGGCGGCCCGCCCGCCAAGAGGTGATGGCGAGGTAGACCAGAAACACCGCACCGGCCAGCCGCACCACCTCCAACGCCTCCGGAGCCGCCCGGAACAGCGCGCTCAGACCGAGCGCCGCGGCGAGCGTATGCACGGCCAGACCGGTCGACATCCCGAGCGCGGCCACCACCCCGGCGCGGCGGCCTCCGGCCGTGGCGTTGGCCACGATGAAGAGCATGTCGGGGCCGGGGGCGATGCTGAGCAGGAAGGCGGCCGCGACGAAGGCGGCGATGAGGGAGAGTTCCATGCGGCGAGTATCACCGCGGTGGTGAAGCTGGCCAAAGGCGTTTTCGTGGTGGCCGGGGTGTGGTGGGCGGTGCGTCGGGCGTGGGCGGTCGGTGAGCGGGGGCCCGGGCCGGGGGCCGAGGCCCGCGCTCACCGAC
>NZ_MUNE01000939.1 GCF_002154605.1 Streptomyces milbemycinicus
GGGGTGCGGCGTGCGGAAGGGGCGGGGGTCTGCGTGGCCACGACCGTGCCGACTCGGGGGCGCGCCTCGACGAGGCCATCCAGGCGCAGGGTGGTGAGCGCCTTGGTGGCGGTGGCGAGGGCGACGCCCCACTCCTTGGCGATCTGACGGGTCGAGGGCACCCGGCCGCCGGGGGCCAGTTCGCCGTCCGCGATGCGGCGCCGGATCTCGGTGACGATGCGCAGATAGGGCGGATCGGGCTCCGGGGGCATCTCCAACTCCGTCCCTTCGATTTTTCTGCGGCTGATTTTCCGGCTCGCTGCTCCTGTACTAGTGCAGACGTTAGCAGGGGGAGGGGGCTGGAGGCTGGTGTCTGTACTAGGTCAGATGCAGGAGAAAGTGCAGCTGGGGCGGGTTGCTTACGGTGTACATTCAGCTCCGCGTACACCGTATGAAGGAGCTCCCATGAAGACTGTGCTCATCTCCGGCGGCGGCCTCGCCGGCCCCGCGCTCGCCTACTGGCTGCGCCACCACGGCTTCGCCCCGACCGTCGTCGAGCGCGCGCCCGCGCCGCGTACCGGCGGGCAGGCGGTGGACATCCGGGGCGTGGCCCTCGAAGTCGTCCGGCGCATGGGGCTGCTGGAGCGGGCGCGTGAGCTCCGCACCCGGATGCGGGGCATGTCAGTGCTCGACGGCGACGGCAACGAGATCGAGCGGTCCACCGACAAGACGTACAGCAGTGGCCGGCTCGACAGCGACGACATCGAGCTGCTGCGCGAGGACCTGACCGGGCTGCTGTACGAGCGGACCCGCGACGGCGCGGAGTACGTCTTCGGCGACGGCGTCGCGGCCCTCCAGCAGGACGAGCACGGCGTGCGCGTGGAGTTCGAGAGCGGGCGGTCGCGCGGCTTCGATCTGGTGGTCGGCGCCGACGGGCAGCACTCGACCGTGCGCGGCCTGGTCTTCGGCCCCGAGGAGGAGTTCGCGCACCCCCTCGGGATGCAGGTGGCGATCTTCCGTGCGGACAACTTCCTGGGCCTGGAGGACTGGCAGCTGTGGCTCAGGGACGGCGCCGCCGGCTACGGCATCTACCCCGTACGCGACAACTCCGAGCTGAGGATCACCTTCGGCTGGGCGGCGGCCGGGCCCCAGGAGCAGCGGATCGACCACCGCGACATCGAGGGGCGGAAGCGGGCGCTCGCCGACCGGATGGCCGCCGTCCGCTGGGAGGCGCCGAGGATGCTCAAGGCGATGTGGGAGGCGTCCGACTTCTACTCGGACGCGATGGCGCAGATCCGGATGGACCGGTGGTCGCGCGGCAGGGTGGCGCTGCTCGGGGACGCGGGCTACTGCGCGTCCCCGTTGTCGGGCCAGGGCACCAGCCTGGCCCTGATCGGGGCCTACGTACTGGCCGACGCGCTGGGCCGGGCGGACGGCGAGCACGGCGCGGCGTTCGACGACTACGAGCGGCGTATGCGGCCGTTCGTCGGGCTCAACCAGGCGCTGGCCACGGAGAATCCCGGCGGGCCGGCCTCCGAGGAGTCGGTCGAGCGGGCCAAGAACGCGATCTCGCTATAGCCAGGCCAATCGGTCGTCAGGAGGCGGCCGTCGCGTAGGCGCAGGGTGGGAGGGCGCAGGGTCGTGCGCCCCGACCACCCCATGGCCACCGGGCTCCACCGTCACGACTCCCCTGTTATGTCCCGGAGAGAGTGGTACTGGGCGTGGCCCGCGTCGGACGGGTCTCCGCCGTGGATCTTGGCCAGTGCGCGCTTGACCAGATGGTCGGTCGTGACGGCCCGGCGAATTTCTTGATTGACGGAATCGGCGTACAATTGCTTGTTGACCCGTGCCAACTGCGACCCGTCACCCTCAGGAACATCGAAACGCACGGTGCCGTCGGAGTTGTGGGAGACCTTGAACCCGTGGACCTCCGCGTCATTGACGATCCCCTTGACCTTGTCCTGACTCGCAGTCAGCTGGTCATAAGCGTCGTCCAGGATGGCATAGATGCTGCTGGCCTCCTTGTACAGGTCCTCGAGCTCTTTCGCGGTCTTGCGGACGAATTCATGCGTGACGGTCGCGTTGAGCCCAGCCCACCGCGCACCCTCCGACTTCTTCAGCAGGCCCGAACGCGCATCGCTCTCCAGCTTCTTCAAACCATCGACAACGGACTTCCAGTCCGTGACCGCGATCATGAGCGTTCCCAGATCGACCTCGACGAGATCCGTGTAAGTGAGAGTCCCCATCGTCATTCCCCCGTTTCCGCTACTTCACTATCTTGGATATCTCGGAAACGCTGACGGCCGAGCCGTCCCGGTTTCTAAACGAGGCCGCGATCAGCTCGTCGTCGTTCGCGTGACTCTTCTTCGAGTAGTCCAGGTGATTGGAGATATGGGCGCACATCTGCAGCATGGTTTTCACCTGGGAAGTCCAGACGGACACCGTAGTGCTCAGCTCCTCGCCCATGGTGAAGTTGTGGTCGCTCAGCGCCTTGGCCGACTGCATGGACGACCCCCAGCCATCCTTGTCCGCCCCGGCCCCGGCGATGTCGGCCGCCTTCTGCAGCTCCCCGTGCAGGACGAAGGCCTCGTGCCCCACGGCGCCCAAGTCGTCCTGATGAACGATGAGATCGGAGGCCTTGCCGCCGTCCTCGCCCCCGCCGCCACCGCCGGCCGCGGCAAGCTGGTTGAGTCGCGTATGGGCGCTCTGCTGCCCGGCCGCGTCGGCCTTGAGCTGAGACCACTCGCTATCGAAGGACATTTCCCCGTTACCTCCCGTAAAGAACATCAGCGCGTCCGGTGCTGCGGCCGTCGCTCCCCTGGCCCGCCGCACCACATCGCGAATAAAAACGCATGCTAGCTGAATCGGATGACATCACTCCGGCTGCGGCCGGGCAAAGTCAGCCTCGATTCGTCAGCGGGGTTCGATCGCTGATCGATCCGGCGGTTCGCCCGTAATGTTCTTGGCCGGTGCGGGATGGGCTGTCGCGTGACGCCGCGGCTGCGCCGGGTTCCACGGGCTCGGAGACTGCGAAGGTCCCTCTTTCCTCCCCGTACGCGACAAATTCCGATTCGAGGATCACCTTCGGCTGGGCGGCGGCCGGGCCCCAGGAGCAGCGGATCGACCACCGCGACATCGAGGGGCGGAAGCGGGCGCTCGCCGACCGGATGGCCGCCGTCCGCTGGGGAGGGGCGGACGGCGGTCACGGCGCGGCGTTCGACGACTACGAGCGGCGCATGCGGCCATTCGTCGCGCTCAACCAGGCGCTGGCCACGGAGAATCCCGGCGGGCCAGCCTCCGAAGAGTCGGTTGAGCGGGCCAAGAACGCCATCTCGCTGTCATCAGGTCAATCGGTCATCAGGAGGCGGCCGTCGCGTAGGCGCAGGGTGGGAGGGCGCAGGGCAGCGTCGGCGGGGACGTGGGCCGGCGCCGACCCGGCACCGGCCCCTCCGGTCGTGCGCGCGCAGACACCTTGGGCTTCCCATGGCCACCGGGCTCCACCGTCACGACTCCCCTGTTATGCGTCCAGCAGAGAGCGGATTTGGGCGTGGCCCGCGTCGGACGGGTCTCCGCCGTGGATCTTGGCCAGCGCGCGCTTGGCCAGAACGTCGACCGTGACGGCCCGGCGAATTTCATGATTGACGGCTTCGGAGTACGACTGCGGGGAGTCCAGTGACCGCGACCCGCCGTCCCCGGACTCATGGAAACTCACGGTGCCATCGGAGTTGTCGGAGACCCTGAACCCGTCGTCCTGCGCGCTTGCGACGAGCGACTTGACTTTGGACTGATGCGCAGTCAGCTGGGAATGCGCGTCGTCCAGGATGGCCCAGATGCTGCTGGCCTCGTTGTACAGGTCCTCGAACTCTTTCGCGGTCTTGCTGACGAATTCACGCGTGACGGTCGCGTTGAGCCCATCCCACCGCGCACCCTCCGACTTCTTCAGCAGGCCCGAACGCGCATCGCTCATCAGCTTCTTCAAACCATCGACAACGGACTTCCAGTCCGTGACCGCGGTGCTGAGCTTTCCCAGATCGACCCCGACGAGATCCGTGTAAGTGAGAGTCCCCATCGTCATTCCCCCGTTTTCTCTACTTCACCATCTTGGATATCTCGGAAACGCTGACGGCCGAGCCGTCCCGGTTTCGGAACGAGGCCGCGATCAGCTCGTCGTCGTTCGCGTGACTCTTCTTCGAGTAGTCCAGGTGATTGGAGATATGGGCGCACATCTGCAGCATGGTTTTCACCTGGGAAGTCCAGACGGACACCGTAGTGCTCAGCTCCTCGCCCATGGTGAAGTTGTGGTCGCTCAGCGCCTTGGCCGACTGCATGGACGACCCAACGCCCGCCGCCACCGCCGGCCGCGGCAAGCTGGTTGAGTCGCGTATGGGCGCTCTGCTGCCCGGCCGCGTCGGCCTTGAGCTGAGACCACTCGCTGTCGAACGACATTTCCCCGTTACCTCCCGTAGAGGACAGCAGCGCGTCCGGTGCTGCGGCCGTCCCTCCCCTGGCCCGCCGCACCACATCGCGAATAAAAACGCATGCTAGCTGAATTGGATGACATCACTCCGGCTGCGGCCGGCCCCAGGAACGGCGGGTTGACTACCGCGATATCGGGGGCAGAAGCAGGCGCTCGCCGTGCGCGGCGTTCGACCGGTACGAGCGGCGCCTGCGGCCGTTCGTCGCGCTCAACCAGGCGCTGGCCACGGAGAATCCCGGCGGGCCTGCCTCCGAGGAGTCGATCGAGCGGGCCAAGGACGCGATTTCGCTTGACGGCTGAACAGCACGCTGCCCAACTGGTGCCATTCAGCTGGGGCGGCCGTCGCCGTCGCGCAGCCGGGTCAGGGTCTGCTCCAACTCGGCCTGGAGCACGCGGCCCGCCGTGTCCGCGTCGCCCCGCTCGACGGCACGGACCAGGGCGGTGTGGGCCTCGTCGCCCGGGTTCGGCGTCCCGGTCGTACCGGTGCGCAGGGCGAGCAGGTCCACGAGGTCGATCAGGGCCTGCCGCAGGCGGGGGACGAACTCGGCGAACAGATCGGTGAGTACGGGGTTGTGCGCGGCGCCGACCACCGCCGCGTGCAGCGCGATGTCCGCGTCGACGAACGCGGCGTCGTCGCCTGCGGCGGCGGCGCTCCGGGCGTCCAGCGCCGCGTTCAGGGTGGTGAGGTCGGCGTCGGTGCGGCGCAGCGCGGCCAGGCGGGCGGCCTGGACCTCGACCAGCATGCGCACCTCGAAGACGTCGGTGACGGCCGCGCGGCGGAGCCGGGCGGGCCAGTCCTCGGCGGGCTCGGTGGCGATGACGAAGACGCCGGAGCCTTGGCGGGCCTGCACCAGCCCCGCTCCGGCCAGGACGCGGACCGCCTCGCGCACGGTGGAGCGGCCCACGCCCAGGGTCTTGGCCAGGGTGGTCTCGCCGGGGAGCCTGGTGCCGACCGGCCAGTGGCCTCCGGTGATCTCCTCGCGCAGCCGCGCGGCCGCCTGTTCGATCAGGGGAGTGGGGCGGAGGGCGGCCAGCGGCATCCGGTTCACCTTTCAGGGAGCGGCGGTGCACAGGTCCTCAGCTTGTCTGAGGACCTGACATGTGGTTAGCCTATCCCGCATGTCGCTGCGCGGGCTCCTTCTTCTCGGCTGCCGCGGCGGGGCCTGACCGGACCGGCACCCCGCCGCGGCAGCCGAGAA